>NZ_CAIKKU010000556.1 GCF_903828115.1 uncultured Thiodictyon sp.
CGACAACGACGCCCGGTCCGTGAGAAGGTCCGGTCGCTGCAGGGTACGGGATCTGCGTCAACACATCAGTCCTGATCGCACCCGATCGAGGGACCCAGGTTGACCTGGGAGTCGCTTTGTCTTGTCACCTCCGCCCGCGCCGTGTCTAATCGCGCCTTGAGACACGCCAAGAGCCCCGCCCATGTCCGCTACCAACCTCGCCGCCGCCCTGGCCCGCCCCGGGCTGATCGACGACTACCTGCCGCTCACCGGCTGCTTCGACGAGATGCGCCCGACGCAGGGCGAGGTCCGCCCCCAGTGGCGCTATGTCCTGGAGGCCCTGCGCACGCTCGGTCCCGCCGGCATCGAGGAGCGCTGGCGCGAGGCCGCGCGGATGATCCGCGACAACGGCGTCACCTACAATCTGAACGGCGATCCCCAGGGAATGTCCCGGCCCTGGGAACTGGACCTGCTGCCGCTGCTCATCCCCAGCGAGGAGTGGGCCGTGCTCGAACGGGGCCTGGTGCAGCGGGCCGAGTTGTTCAACCTGATCCTGCTGGACCTCTACGGCCCGCGTGAGTTGATCAACCGGGGACTGCTGCCGGCCGAACTGATCGACGGCTACCGCGAGTATCTGCTCCCCTGTCACGGCCTGGAGGTCGCGGGCCGGCGGCCCCTGGTCCACTATGCGGCGGACCTGACCAGGATGCCGGACGGGCAGTGGCGGGTGATCGGCGACCGCACCCAGACGCCGCTCGGGGCCGGTTATGCCCTGGAGAACCGGGTAGTGCTCGCGCGCGTGCTGCCGAGCCTGTTCCGCGACTCCCACGTCCATCGCCAGGCCGGCTTCTTCCGCTCCATGCGCCGCACCCTGACCCGGCTCGCCCCGGGGCGCGACGGGCATACCCGGGTGGTCGTGCTCACCCCCGGCCCGCAGAGCGAGGCCTA
The DNA here is from genome assembly GCF_903828115.1 of uncultured Thiodictyon sp. Lineage (GTDB taxonomy): Bacteria > Pseudomonadota > Gammaproteobacteria > Chromatiales > Chromatiaceae > Thiodictyon. The sequence goes on from NZ_CAIKKU010000556.1 coordinate 928, forward strand.
TTTCGAGCACGCCTATCTGGCCAACTATTTAGGCTACACCCTGGTCCAGGGCGGGGACCTCTCGGTACGCGACGGCGCCCTGTGGCTGCGCACCCTGGGACGGCTGGAGCGCATCGACGCGATGCTGCGCCGCGTCAAGGCCAGCGAGTGCGACCCCCTGGAACTGGGCGAGGATGCCGGCCAGGGCGTCCCGGGCCTGGTCGAGGCGGTGCGCGCCGGCAACCTGGTGATCGCCAACGCGCTCGGCAGCGGGGTCCTGGAGCACCCCGGGCTCATGGCCTTTCTGCCCGCCCTGTGCCGCCATCTGCTGGGTGAGGACCTGCTGCTGCGCGACATCTCGACCTGGTGGTGCGGCGAGCCCAAGGCGCGCGCCTATGTCCTCGCCAACCTCGATAACCTGGTGATCAAGCAGGCCGGCAAACCGCAGGGCCAGCGCTGCGTCTTCCCGGGCACCATGGAGGCCGCAGCGCGGGAGGCCCTGATCCAGGCCATCCAGGCGTCGCCCAACCGGTTCGTCGCCCAGGAACGGGTGCAGCCCTCCACCGCCCCGGTCCTGGTCGGTCAACGCCTGGAGCCGCGCCCCATCACGCTGCGTACCTTCCTGTGCGCGGAGGACGAGGGCTACACGGTGCTGCCCGGCGGCCTGGGACGGGTGGCGCTGACCAGCGATGCGGCCCTGGTCAGCAACCAACTGGGTGGTCTGGGCAAGGACGCCTGGGTGCTGGCCTCCGAGCCGGAGCGCCAGGAGACCCTGCTGGTCAGCGGGGACTCCCAGGCCCCCGCCGTGACCCAGGAGAGCGAGGTCTCCAGCCGGGTCGCGGACAACCTGTTCTGGATCGGGCGCTACGCGGAACGGGCCGAAGGCCTGGTGCGGCTGCTGCGCATGATCATCTTCAAGCTCTCCGAACGGACCGAAGTCGCCCCGGCCGCGGCCCCAGCCAAGCCGGGCACCTATTTCATGCGCTCCCTGCTGGAGGCCCTGACCCATCAAACTCAATCGCTGCCTGGTTTTATCGGCGAGGGGGCGGCGGCCCGCCTGCGCGACCCCTGGCCGGAACTGCTGTCGCTGATCTCCAACCCGCGCCGCCTGGGCGGGCTGCCCCAGACCCTCCAGGCCCTGGGCCAGGCCGCCTACTCGGTGCGCGAGCGGCTCTCGGTGGACACCTGGCGCATCGTCAGCGACATCGAGGCGCGGCTGGGCGCCCTGACCAGCACCCCGCCCACCCAGCCGTCGGCGGCCCTGGACGAGCTCGACCCGCTGGTCACCTCGCTGGTCGCCTTCTCCGGCCTGACCCAGGAGAACATGACCCACAACGAGGGGTGGCACTTCCTGGAGACCGGGCGCCGCCTGGAGCGCGGCGCGGCGCTCGCCGCCCTGCTGCGCTCCACCCTGACCCCCCTGACCCCGGAGCAGGACGAGACCACCCTGATCGAGGCCGTGCTCGGTGTCACCGACAGCACCATCACCTATCGCCGCCGCTATCGCGCCGGCACCCGCATCGGGGCCCTGCTCGACCTGGTGCTACAGGACGAGGGCAACCCGCGCGCCCTGGCCTATCAACTGGTCGCACTCGAGCGGCTGGTCACGGTGATGCCCAAGGGCGAACTGGCGGTGGGGCGGACCCCGGCGGAAAAGCTGGTGCTCAAAACCCTGACGGGCGTGCGTTTGGCCGAACTCGACACGCTGGTCCAGCCGGACCCCCAGACGCAGCGGCGCCTGAGCCTTGAAAAGGTGCTGGAGGCCCTGGAGTCCGATCTGGCCGCCATCTCCAACGCCCTGACCGCCCAGTATTTCCGTCACGAGGAACAGCCGCACAGCCTGCTGCGGCGCATTGGGGTGGTCAAATGAAACTGCGCATCAGTCACCTGACCCGTTATGACTACGCGGAGCCCGTCTCCCTGTGTCACAACATCGTGCATCTCAAGCCCCGCCAGAGCGAGCGCCAGCGCTGCCTGTCCAGTTCCCTGCGGATCGACCCCGGCCCGGCGGTCAACCGCGAGCACGAGGACTTCTTCGGCAACCGGGTGAATTATTTCTCCATCCAACAGGCCCACGACGCCCTGGAGGTCACCGCCGTCAGCGAGGTCGAGGTCGGCCTGCAAGACCTGCCGGAACCGGCCGCCACCCCCGCCTGGGAGGTGGCACGCGACTGCCTGCACCAGCACCGCAAACCCAGGATGAACGCCTCGCGGATCTTCACCCTCGCCTCCCCCCTGGTCCCGCTCAATGTCGCGGCCCGTGACTACGCGGCCGGCTCCTTCACCCGCGGGCGCCCGATCCTGGAGGCCGGCATCGACCTCATGGGGCGGATCTTCCGCGAGTTCGCCTACGATCCCCACTTCACCAGCATCGCGACCCCGGTGGCCGAGGTCATGGCCCATCGCCGCGGCGTCTGCCAGGACTTCGCCCACCTCGCCATCTCCGGCCTGCGCGGCCTGGGGTTGGCCGCCCGCTATGTCAGCGGCTATCTCGAAACCCTGCCGCCCCCCGGCCAGGCCAAGCTCCAGGGCTCAGACGCCTCCCACGCCTGGTTCGCGATCATGATCCCGGATCTCGGCTGGGTCGATTTCGATCCCACCAACGACCTGATCCCCGGCGAGCAGCACATCACCACCGCGGTCGGGCGCGACTATCAGGACGTGACCCCCATGCATGGGATCTTTTACGGCGGCGGGGGGCATGAGCTGACGGTGGCGGTGGATGTGAATCGGGTGGAGGGGTGAGGGGTGAGGGGTGAGGGGTGAGGGGTGAGGGGTGAGGGGGGAGGGGTGAGGGGTGAG
>NZ_CAIKKU010000557.1 GCF_903828115.1 uncultured Thiodictyon sp.
CTTAAGAATCTCACGCAGAGGCGCAGAGACGCAGAGAAGAAGCGCGTCAGTCGGGTTACCGTGAAAGCCGCCCCGCCGGGGGCTTTCATGTTTCGGGGGTGACGGACAACCCCTCATGGCCGTTATCCGGTCGACAGCGCGTCAGCGCGACCCGGGTCCGGCTAAAGCCTCGACCTCCGGTGTGGGCCGAGGGGCAGCGGCCGGAACGATGATCAAGCCCCGAGAGCCTCGCGCACGACTTCGGGGTGCTTGCGCGCGATGCGAATCAGCGCCTGCGCGGCACCGGATGGAGTTCTGCGTCCTTGCTCCCACTCTTGAAGTGTTCGCTTTGAAATGTTGAGCGCTGAAGCGAATTCGGATTGCGACAGCCCAGTGCCTTGCCGCGCCTGAACGACATCGTTAACGTCGATTTCGGTGGTGCGAGCAAAGGTCCTGGCTTTCATCTCACGTACAGATTGAAGCAGTTTCAGGCCAATTTCCTCGCCAGTCGGCACAACTTCTTTTAGCTTATGAACCGTCATCTTCAATCTCCTTGCGGATCTCCTTAAGGATGTGTCCAGGGATGTTATCCCGTGCGGCTTTAGGGTAGACGAGCAACATGCATAACTCGCCGGCGTCAAGGTGCGTGAAGTAGATGACTCTGGCGCCCCCCTGTTTGCCCATCCCTGGCCGCGACCATCGCACTTTTCGGCAACCGCCGCTTCCCGCTATCACTTTACCAGCCTCAGGTTCGCCGGCGATCCAAGCGAAAAACTCAAGTCGTTCTTCTGTAGACCAGAGTTTCTGCGCTTCGGCGACGAATGTGTGAGTTTCGTAGATTGTCAGCACGCCAAATTGTGCGTCTGCGGCGTACTTTTTACAACCCTAGCCTCAGGCGGGACGCGCGGTGAACGACCTATGGTCAGGTCATCTTTGTCTTCTTTTCTGCCGAGGCAGCGGGTTCGGAGGAAACCGTCGACTACCACTGGTATCCCTTGGTATCCCTCTCGCGACATCAGTGATCCGCTACATGGTTCCGCCCAGCGAGTATACTGATGAGCGACCCGACACCGAGACGCGGAGGCCACCGTGGCATCAGCACAGATCGAGATCCCTGAAGATGTTCTGGATTCGGCGCGCCTGACCCCGGCTGAAGCCAAACGCGAGCTGGCAGTCGCCCTCTATGCGCAACGGCGCCTGTCGGCGGGCAAGGCCCGAGCCTGGGCCGGGTTATCCCTGTGGGAATTCCGACAATTGTCTGCGTCCCGGGGCATACCGGTCGATTTTGATGAGGCTGAACTGGCGGAGGACCTCAAGGCCATCGATCAATGGGAGCGTTCGCACCACATTGAGCCGTGATCTCGATGCCAGCGAGGCCGCAAGCATCGCGCTCGCGCTGGAGCTTTCGGCCGAACTGATCCTGATCGATGAACTGGACGGTCGTCATCAGGCCAGGCGACAAGGGCTTACAACCATAGGCGTCGCGGGCGTTCTGCTGCTCGCGAAACGGCAGCGGCTTATCGAGGCGGTTAAACCCTTGCTCGACGATCTACGCCTTCGAGCACGCTTCTGGCTCAGTCAATCTGTTTACGAACAGGTTCTCGCAAAGGCCGGAGAATCACTATAAGCAGTGCGGCAACGGGGTAATGGGGTCAGCATCGTTAACCAATGGGCTGGCTCGTAAAGGGTACTGACCCCTTTACTGCGCCTTTACTGCGTAAAGGGTACTGACCCCTTTACTGCTGACCCCTTAATACTGTCAGACCCCTTTACTGTCAAGCACACGGTTCAGGTCTGGATTTCCTGGCAACAGCGCGGCGGTGGGACACACGACGCGGTGGTCATCCGGGCCCTGCTGGTGCTGATCGCCGGGCCACGGGTCGGCCTGCGGCCGGGGCGCATCGAGCCGCGTGCGCTGAAGCGTCGCCTGAAAAACTATGCGCTGCTGACCAAGCCCCGGCGGGTCGCGCAGGAGGAAGTCCGCAAGAACGGCCATCCCAAGAAACAGCGCTGAGTACGCCGATTCTTGGTCACGGATGACAGCGGCAACCGACTGATTATGAATCGGAGTTGGCTTAAATTAGCGCTATTCGGTACTGACCCCTTTACTTCTGACCCCTTTACTTTTCCCTACGGCGTAATGGGGGTCGGTATCCTTGAGCAATGCTCTGGCTCGTAAAGGGTACTGACCCCTTTACTCCGCGGCGCCAAACGATACCTTGGCCGCGGCGATCACCCGCAGCCTCTCTGGATTCCGCTGCGCTCCATCCAGGCTACGACAAGCGGGCCTTGATCGCCGTTGCGGCTGCAGGGAGACCGGGGGCGAGGCTTTACCGTAAAAGTCCGGCGGGGACCTTGTGGGAGCGGCTTCAGCCGCGACGAGGCCTCGCGGGTTACCCGAGCGTCGCGGGTCACCGCATCTGCGTCTCTGCGTGAAACCTTTTAAAGAATCTCACGCAGAGGCGCGGAGACGCAGAGAAGAATCGCGTAAGTCGGGTTACCGTGAAAGCCACTCCCGCCGGGGGCTTTCATGTTTCGGGGTTGTCCGTCTCCCCGGAACATGAAAATCCGTTGTGGGAGCGGCCTCCGGCGGCGGCTTAATCGTCGTTCCGGCCGCAACCGGCGATCGGTGTAGGGTGCGCCGTGTGCACCTTGAGAGGCTGCGGTCGATCGCCGCGGCCAGGGTTTCGATTGGCGCCATGGTGCGCACGGCGCGCCCTACGGTCGCATTGAGTATACTGTCCTCAGAATTCCCACTAGAATACGCAACATTGCCGAGCCGCACTGACTCATTTTTCCCTGACTTACCACTTACACTTAGCAAAGTAAAAGGATACTGCAGGCCCTGGATCCGCGAATGGGAAATAAACCACCTTTTCTATTCTTGATCTTTGAACTCCCTTTACTAGGTCAAATGGGGTGCGTGGCAAGCCTAATTTGATGACTTCCCAGCACATAACTGTCATCTGACCGGGAGACCAAACATGAAAAGCCTTGCCGCAGCCTGGGCTGCCGTCGTCCCAGGCTGCGTCCCCTTGGATGGCTAGGGTGTCCATGGGAGGGCACAGTTGGTCTTTTGGTACTCCAGTTGCTGGACCCTTCGCAGCTTCTCTTTTTCCATTTTCAATGCTGGACTTTACTAGAGAGTCAAATTTAGGTTTCAAATACTCATAGCTCCACTCCCATTCTGCGCTTGCAGGTAATGCAACCAGCGCCCAGAGTGAGATTGCCGCGACAACTGACGTAACCTGTTTTCTCATTTGCATAGCTCTGTTTCTTGAGTGGCGAACACAACGAAGAGCCAAAATCCGGCGCACCCGTTGCAATACTTGAATCATAAGCGAATAAGGGGTCGAGCTCATTTGAATCCGCCGGGCAGAGAAGGACTCAATTGCGTCTGACCCCATACTCTTGCTCAATGCGAAACCTGACCCCACTTCTGCGTCCCTTTCCCCTTATCCCCTTTTCCCAGCCCGACCAGCTCTTTGACTGGATTATAACGCCGAACATGCTTCCGGATGGGACTCGACGAAACCCTGTATATTTTTCAACATGGTGTCGCACTCCTGCAGAAGCTCGGCTTCGTGCCTACGGACAGGACCGAACTCTCCTTTGGCGCCGCCGTTCTTACGAAGAACGACCGCAGCGTATTCGGCGGCGAAGGCAGGACACTCTTTGGTCATTTTTTGCCAGTCGGCCCCTGGGTCCTTTCCCACCACTCCCACTATGTCGCTTGTTGCCTCTGAGCATCTTGGATTATGGCTTTTTTGAATCCTACAGGTGATCGCCGAGCCGCCAAATTCTTCTTTAAGACAGCTTCTCTTGTTGTCAGCATATTGCTTTTTCAAGAAAGCGAGAATTGCGGTGTGAGCTCCATATGAGGTCTGAAACAGACCTGCCTCTGCGCTTTCCGGTGTAGTGAAACACTGGCTAACATCCCGGCCTTCGCAGTATTTTCCGGAACTCTCCCTCATGCCAAGGCCAATCAACAGCGCGTAATTGTGGCGTAGGATATCGACCGGGGTGTCGTTCTGCATTCCTGCATCCTTGAACTCCTGTTGATATGCCGCCAAAGCGTCCTTTTTCACTCTTGAGGAATCGACCGGCGCGGAGGCCAGTTGCACATCGTCGGCGTTGCGGTTGCACAAGGCCCTGGCGTACACAAGCCCCATACCCTTTATGTAGGGTCGAGGGGCAAGTCCGTGCGCATTCCAGTGGTGGGTAATGCACTTCGATTCAGAAGCAATTCTTTGAATCTCGCCGACGACATTATTCTCAGACGCTGTTTGCTGTTGTGCCTCTGTAGCAAAGACAGCGGTCAAGTTTATTGCCGCAGCAAAGCCAATATATGCCAGACTGCTTCTGCTCACACTTTTCTCCGAAGTAGCGTTGTTGGTTTACTATCGTGTTCTAGCTTGGACTAAGATCGCAATGCTCAACATTGCATTAGGATACTATGGCGGGAAAGGCCCAGTCGCCACCGTTGGCGCGGGGATCGATCCAGACCCCCGTAGCTGATCCCCCGGTGGTGCCGGTGATCTCCTCGGCACCGATCCCGCAGACCGGACCTTGAACCGGGAGTTTCAGGGCGAAATTGGTCAGCCAGACGCCTTGCCCGGCCTCGGTGGTGGGAAAAAAACTGTTGCTGCTCACGTCGCGACGCCTCCCAGCGCATCGTTGTGTGGTTCTTCCGGGTACCCGTGGGGGAGGTCCCGGCACCTCTTGCAAAACCGCGGCAATTAATACCTTTTTTCAGTGTAGAAAAAGGTAACGCGGAAATTCCTCAAAGTCAAGGCTATTTTGTTTCGGCGGCAGCCGACGGGAAGTCCGTGCCTTTTCAGGGCGCTTGCGGGAGGACGGGCGGAGAGTCCGAGGAAGTGTCAGTGGCGAGGGAAAGGCTTCCAAGAGACTTGCTGGAGTTTTTTCGAGAACCGGAAACCAAAATTCAGCGGTCCGGAAAAGTTCTTGGGATGTCGGGAAAGTGTCTTAGGAACCCAACGGAACCTCTTGGCGCTTCCCAAGCACTTTCCGGGACTTCCCGGCGAGTATCAGGAAAGTCACAGGGGTGTTTTCCCGGTTCCCAGGACATTTTTCGGAACTCTCTGGGAACAGCGCAATCCAGGTGCAGCCGCGCAGACCCAAGAGGATCAGCGGGCTGCACCGGGGACCTGGATTGCGCTGCGCTCCATCCAGGCTACGACCCGCTGCCACTAAGTCAAGCCGCACTCGGCGACCGCGTTCCAAGCGCCTGGAGTCCAAGGCTTCAGCCTTGGCGCGCTCCAAGGCTGAAGCCTTGGACTCCAGGGCTTGCCGCGGTTCGCGGATAGTCTCATAGTAGTGGCATGAGCTCTGTAGTCGCCCTCTACGATGCCCTCGCCTCGGCCCCCGACGAGCGCACCCGCGCCCGGGTGATCGCCGAGGCGTTCGAGCGCCTGGAAGAGCGCTATCCGCACCTGCCGGATCTGGCCACCCAGGGTCACGTACGAGAAACCGAGTTGCGCCTGCAGAAAGAGATCGAGCAGGTACGCGCCGAATTGCGGGCCACCGAGTTACGGCTGCAAAAGGAGATTGAGCAACTGCGTGCCGAACTCAAACTCGACATCGAGCGAGTCCGCAGTGAGGTGACGCACACAAAGATCGACCTGCTCAAGTGGATTATCCCGCTGATGTTCGCCCAGGTCGGCGCCATCGCCGCATTGGTGAAACTCCTCTGAGTAACGAGTCAGGAACAAGTTAAACACACTCGTTGTCGTTGTCGTAATCGGAGAAGCGATGCAATTTGGCGTGCGAGAGAATCCGGGGCGCTACGATACCCTCGACAACGACAACGACAACGACAACGACGCGCATTCCCTGATGGACTTGTTTAACTTTTGTCCGTCGTGCACGACGGGTAAACACTTATTCGCCAGGTCGGCATACCGAGGCGTGGCCAGATATCATTGGGTCTTACTGGAGGCTTTGCGGTGGCAAAGAAGTGGAAGCTAACGACAGATCCCCTTTATCGTGGAGATAGCGTAACTGGAGTGGCGTCACCGACGCATGGCGCAAGTCCATCGCTCGTTCGCCATATCCTTTACCTTGAGGGGCATGGCCGAGAGACCCCCTATTTGTCGTGTACCGAGTCAGATAACATTGCGGTCATCTTCGCCGGAAAGAACGGTAAGATATATCAAACCTCGCTGTCAACCTGGAAGCCAAATGGCGTCAGCCATCGCAGTAGGAAAGAACTGCTCGCCCTACTCAAAGGGAAAGGCCATGGACAGGCGGCGTGGTCGAGCGCTTTTGAAGTGATGCGAGCCAATCAGTACGTCGAAGAGCACCTGGAACATCTAGCGGATTTTACTGACCTCCCGGATCAGTCGGCAGTCGACCAGGCAACAAGGATTATTTTTCGCGTAGCCACATGAAAACTCATCGTTTAGCATCATGTGAAAACTGCTGGTTCAACGGCCTGCAGAATGGATCGATTGGCTTGGCGTTCGGGTACTGCGTTGAACACCGGGTGGTTCTTAGAGATTCCCGTGCAACGACGTGCGGCAGGCATTTCCGTAAGGATCTTCCTTTACCAACCAGTGTCAACTTTCAAGTTTCGCACCTGCGCGAATACCAAAATACGGACGCTGCTGTGGAAATGGCTACTGGCGAAATCGCTGGTGCGGCATTTGTTTCGGAGGATTCAAGAATACTCAGGACTGATGTTGTCGGAGAAGCTGTTATTGATTACGGAGTCGACGATACAAAAATTTCAACCTTGTCAGGGTTGAAAAGAAGCCCGAGTGTGCGCCTGGAATTCGCATTACTTAATCTGGGGAGGTCCTACACGCGCCGATGTCTTCAGCGTGGCGGTGCGTGGACAAGCGGACTCAATATTCTGTGGTGGTTAAAGCGGCGTCTCGCTGAGATACCACAGATAACAGCAAGTGATATCCGGTATCCAACAACATCCAGTTTGAACAGGCAGGAGGACATTGCTCAATGGACATTAATTATGGCGCGGTTGCTGTTTATTTCTGATGTTGGCTATAACGCAGACAGAAGCGACCCCGCCGTGAATACTCTCAAGGATATAGCGGAGGAGGCCGCGATCGAGACGGGCAAGATCAGCACTAAGAAGCTGGTCAGGTGGATAAACCAGGTTGGTCTCAGGAAAGTCGATACTGTCTTGCCTACCGAACGCTATCGCCAACTAATGGCTCCATTGTTAGACCGCAACGAAGACTAAGCGCGAGAGAAGGGGAGCAGGTCCCGCATCGTAGCATTCCGACGTCGGCACGCGGCTAACGGCCATGGCGCCCGCGTCACCCCGAAAGATGAAAGTGCGGGCGCCATGGCCGTTCCCTCTCCCCGGGCCTCCCCCAGCTGGGGAGGGAGACTTGGAGCGCGCTCCCGGCGCGACTTTCACGGTAACGCCTCGCTCTTCATTGCGGAATGCCGGAACGATGGCCCCGGCCGGCGCGTAGTGGCGTTCGGCGGCCGGGGCAATGATCAAGGCGAAGAGGACAGGAGGACTGGCGCCTACCCCAGCGCCTGCATCAACACCTCGACACAGGCATCGGTGGACAGGCGCCCCGCCTCCAGATGGACCTCGGGCGCCTGCGGGGCCTCATAGGGGCTGTCGATGCCGGTGAAGTTCTTCAGCGCCCCGGCGCGCGCCTTGGCATAGAGGCCCTTCACATCGCGCCGCTCGCATTCCTCGATGGGCGTGTCGACATAGACCTCGACGAACTCGCCCGCGGCAAACAGGTCGCGCGCCATGCGGCGCTCGCTGATGAAGGGCGAGATGAAACTGACCAGGACGATCAGCCCGGCGTCGGCCATCAGCCGCGCCACCTCGGCCACGCGGCGGATGTTCTCCACCCGGTCCGCCTCGGTAAAGCCCAGGTCGCGATTGAGTCCGTGGCGGACGTTGTCGCCGTCGAGCAGGTAGGTGTGTTTGCCCTCGGCATGCAGGCGCCGCTCCAGCAGGTTGGCAATGGTCGACTTGCCCGAACCCGAGAGGCCGGTGAACCAGACGCAGCGCGGTGTCTGGTGCTTCTGCGCGGCCCGGGCCTCCTTGTTCAGTTCCAGTGCCTGCCAATGGATGTTGCTCGAGCGCCGTAGCGCGAAGTCGATCATGCCGGCACCGACGGTCTCGAAGCTGAGCTTGTCGATCAGGATGAAACCGCCCAGCACCCGATTCACCCCATAGGGCTCGAAGACCAGCGGGGCGCTGGTGGACAGATTGACAGTCGCGATCTCATTGAGCCCCAGATTGGTCGCCGCCAGGTGGGCGCCAGTATTGACATCCTCGCGATACTTGATGGCGGTGACGGTCGCCGTGACCTCCTTGCAGGCGAGCTTCATCAGGTATTGGCGCCCGGGTGACATGGGGTGCTCGACCATCCACAGCAGCTTGGCCTCGAACTGGTCGGCCACCTCCGGGGGATTGGCGCTCGCCACCAACACATCGCCGCGGCTGGCGTCGACCTCGGCCGCCAGGGTCACGGTCACGGCGTCACCGACCTGCGCCGCATCGACCTCATCGAAACCCGCCAGGATCCCCTTTACCTGCACCGACACGCCCGAGGGCAGGACGCGCACCGTGTCACCCGGGCGCAGGGTCCCCTCGGCAAGGCGTCCGCAAAAGCCGCGGAAATCCAGATTCGGCCGATTTACCCACTGGACCGGCATCCGGAAGGCACCGCGCCCACTGGCCTCGCGCACGTCTACCGTATCGAGATGTTCCATCAGGCTGGGACCGCTGTACCAGGGCATCCGGGCGCTGACGTGCAGGACGTTGTCCCCGTCCAGGCCGGACAGCGGGATCGCCTGAATGTCGATGAACCCGAAGCCGGCGGAAAAGGCGCGATAATCCTCGACGATCGCGTCGTAGACCGCCTGGTCGCAGCCCACGAGGTCCATCTTATTGACCGCCAGCACGACATGACGGATGCCCATCATCGCCACGATGCGACTGTGGCGGCGGCTCTGCGTCAGCACCCCCTTGCGCGCATCGATCAGGATGACCGCGAGATCAGCGGTGGAGGCACCGGTGGCCATATTGCGGGTGTACTGCTCGTGGCCCGGGGTATCGGCGACGATGTAGCGGCGCCGGTCGGTGGCGAAGAAGCGGTAGGCGACATCGATGGTGATGCCCTGCTCGCGCTCGGCCTGCAGCCCGTCGACCAACAAGGCCAGGTCGATCTTCTCGCCTTGGGTACCGTATTGACGCGAGTCGGTCTCCAGGGCCTGCAACTGGTCGTCGAAGATGCACTTGCTCTCGAACAGCAAGCGCCCGATCAGGGTGCTCTTGCCGTCATCGACACTGCCGCAGGTGATGAAGCGCACCGTCTCCTTATTGCGCTGGCTGTCCAGATAGGACGCGATGTCGCGGGCGTGTAGGATGCTCATCAGAAATACCCCTCCTGCTTCTTCTTTTCCATCGACCCGGGTGTGTCGGAATCAATCAGCCGGCCTTCACGTTCCGAGCCGCGGGCATTGAAGGTTTCGGCGATCACCGCCTCGAGTGTGTCCGCGTCGCTCTCGATCGCCGCCGTCAGCGGCCAGCAACCGAGGGTGCGAAAGCGCACCCGTTTGAGCTGCGCCTGCTCGCCCGGGGCGAAGGGGAAGCGCTCGTCATCGACCATGATCCACTGCCCGCCGCGCTTGACGACCGGGCGCTCCGCCGCGAGATAGAGCGGGACCATCGGGATCTGCTCGGCGTGGATGTATTGCCAGATGTCAAGTTCGGTCCAGTTGCTGATGGGAAAGACGCGGATCGTCTCGTCCGGCTTGATGCGGGTATTGTAGAGATTCCACAGCTCCGGGCGCTGCGCCTTGGGGTCCCAGCGATGGCCCGGCGCGCGAAAGGAGAAGACGCGCTCCTTGGCCCGGCTCTTTTCCTCGTCACGCCGCGCCCCGCCGAAGATCACGTCGCTGCCCTGCGCATCCAGGGCCTGTTTGAGCGCTTGGGTCTTCATCACATCGGTGTGATAGTTGCTGCCGTGGGTGAAGGGATTCACCCCCGCCGCCAGACCCTCCGGGTTGGTGTGCGTGATGAGCCGCATCCCGCTCTCCGCCACCATGCGGGTGCGATGCAGATACATTTCCTTGAACTTCCACCCCGTATCCACATGCAGCAGCGGGAACGGCGGGGGTGCGGGGTGAAAGGCCTTGCGCGCCAGGTGCAGCATCACCGACGAGTCCTTGCCGATGGAATAGAGCATCACCGGGTTGCGGGCGGTCGCCACGGCCTCGCGGATGATCTCGATGGATTCGGCTTCGAGGGTATTCATCGGTCGGTTCCGGCTGGCCGCGGGCGGCGGCGGATGGTCGTGCGATTGGTGTCGGGTCGGTACGGCATAGTTTCAATGTCCGCTCTGGGGATGCGCGAGGTGGATCGACCTGGAGGGTGCGGGACCGGTCCTTACCTGGATCTCGAAAAGGCGAAATTCTCTCACGGAGGCACAGATGCGCAAAGTCAGAAATACTGAAAAGAAAATATCGACGCCCGCCGCGACGCGCCCAGCCGCGACCAGGCCCCGCTCGGGGCCTGCCGTCCCGGCCGTCGCCGGGCCTCGATCATCGTTCCGGGCAGCGACCACCTACTGGA
>NZ_CAIKKU010000558.1 GCF_903828115.1 uncultured Thiodictyon sp.
AAGCCCGGAACAGGCCGACCTGCTCGCGGACCTGCACCACCTGTGCGATTGGGTCATGACCGCCGACCGCAATGCCGGGATGGAGTATTTCGACTCTCCGCATGAGCTGCCGACGGTCTACGACGCCTACGTCATCGACTGCGTGCCGGAGCGCGACGACCTGGGCTTCATGCAGTTGATCACCTCCACCAGCAACCTGGACGAGGTGGTCGGGCTGCTCGATACCGCCTTGGGCGACATGGGCCTGTCCGCCAGCCCGCGCAATTGCCGTTCCCTGTTGGATGCGCTGAAGGCGGTGAGCGGCCGATTGGCGCTGCGCCTGGCAGGGGCGGGCACGACGACACAGCAAATGATCGCAATTGCGCTGGTGCAGGGGCAGTGCAGCCGCGCCGCGGTCGACCATCCGGTGTGGCCGGCGTTGGCCGAGGGCTTTCTGATCCCGGTGGACGACGTGCCGGAACTGTTCCGCAAGCCTGCAAAACCGGGGCAGGAGGGCGATGAGCGCGCCGACTTGCTGTATGTGACGGCCGGCGCCGACGGCGGGCTCGCGGCGACCTTCATCGAGGTCAAGTTCCGCCGTTATCTGAAGACCGCCCGCGCGGCTGATCTGGTCGCGGCGATGGAGCGTCAGCTCGAGGCGTCCTGCCAGCGTTGGCATAGTCTCTTCGGCGCGCGCACCTCGACCCTGGAGCAGACCGTCAACCGGGCATGGCTGGCGCGCATCCTGCGCTTCTATGCGAAGAAGGGGCGCCGGCATGGTCTCACCGCGGCGGCCTATACGCGGCTGATGCGCGAGATCGACCGCTTGGTCCGCAAGGAGATCGACCCACCGGACCTGCTCGATCTGGGCCGGTTGGGATTCGTTTTCTGCCCTGAATACGGCGGGGCACAGCCGGCGCGAATCGAGCAACTCGGCCATGCGGACCTGTGGCTGTTCGGGGCCGGAATGCTGCCGGAGCCGGGGCGGGCGCCAGTGGACGCCGGGCCGGGTGATTCTGGCGACCCCGAGACGCCGACCAACGCCTCGGCGTTTGAATCCGGCGCGGCCGTCCTTGCATTGCAGGAGGACATCGCCGCGACCCCAACCGGGTCAGCGTGGTCGACGGGCGAGGCCTCGGCACCGCAGGATCCGGCGTTGCATGACGATGCGCCGCCGAGTCAGGCCGAGACCGAGCCCGAGCCCGATGATAGGTCCGGGCCGCCAAGGTCCGCTCCGGCAATCCAGACCGCGGCCGGACCGCCGCCGGTCGGCGCGGCGAGCGTGCTGCTCGGCCATCAGCACCCCGGCGATGATCCGCTGTATTGGCACCCGATCATCCAAGCCAATCCGCACCTGATGATCCTGGGCCTGCCGGGGATGGGCAAGACCACCAGCCTGATCAACACCTGCATCCAGCTTGACGCCCAAGGCGTGACGCCGATCGTCTTCTCCTACCACGAAGACATCGACGAGAAGCTGGCCTTGCACCTGCCGCAGCAGCCACTGGTGGTCCGCTACGCCGGGCTCGGCTTCAATCCGATGGAAGTGGTCGGCGACGGCCCCGTCGCCTATCTGGACAACGCCGGCATGTTGCGCGACATCTTTGCCGCGATCTTTCCCGACCTGGGGGATGTCCAGTTGGGTCGACTGCGCGACGCGCTCAAGCAGAGCTATCTGGACCAAGGCTGGGCACCGGGCCAACGTGGTGAAACGCCGGCGTTTCACACCTTTCTGGAGCGGTTGCGCGCCGAGGACAAGCCGGACAAGGGGCTGCTGACACGACTCAATGAATTGGATGACTATGGGTTGTTCGCGGCCGTCCCCGGCATCGGCGCGCCGACTTTGTTCGATCAGACACGACCGGCCCTGATCCAGATCCACGGCACTCAGAACGACTATCTGCAGCGCGCCTTCGCCACCTTCGTGCTCTACAACCTCTACCAGGGTATGTTCCGGCGAGGGGTGCAGCAGCGCATTACGCACGCGGTGATCTTCGACGAGGCCCACCGCGCCGCGCGCCTGAAGCTGCTCGCGACCATGGTCAAGGAATGCCGTAAATATGGCATCGCCTTCGTCGTCGCCTCCCAGGAGGCCAAGGACTTCGATCCCTCGCTGTTCACCGCGATAGCGAATTATCTGGCCCTGCGACTGAACGACGCCGACGCCAAGTTGATCGCCAAGACCTTTGCCGCCTCCGACCGGGTGGCGCTCTACGCGGACCGGATCAAGCAGATGCCAAAATATGAGGCGATGTATTACGGCGAGGGTCTGCGGGCGCCGGTCCGGGTGGCGCTGGGACAGTATCAGACCCAGGATCAGTCGGGAGATCCGTTTATGCAAACCTGAATCCGAGGATGCGGCCGGCGGTTGTCGGATGATCATGCCCGCAGCATCGCGGAGAACATATTCAGGGTACCCGCCAAGCGTATCCGCAGGAATTCCGGGGACAGTTTACTCAATTCGGTCGGCGTGGCCAGCGGAGAGATAAGGAAACTGTCCCCGGAACTCCCCTGTCCCCGGAACTCCCCAGCCGCGCGAGCGGGCGCGGTTTGTCATCGAGCAGGGCGTGCAGTCGAAAGATGCGTTCGGCGCGGTTCATGGGTGAGTCATAAAGTGCGCTAAACGCATCCGCCGGCAGCAGGGCGGCCTGGATCTGTTCAAGCACCGTCAGAAATAAGGGTCAGACGCCGGTATGTTTTCGACGCGGTTGTCGATGGGCGAATGCTACCAGAGTCGCTGCACGCCGAAGTGATCGAACAGGGTCTCGTTGCTGACCAGGATGAGTCCCTCGATCTGGGCTTGGGCGATCAGCATCCGGTCGAACGGGTCGCGATGCGCGCCGGGCATGAGTCCGGCGCGGCGTGCATGCTCAATGGTGATCGGCAGTTGCCGAAACGCCTGATCGTCAAGGATCTGTGCGAAATGTTCGGCCACATGCACCGCGTCGGGGAGTCTGCCGATGCGCACCTTGGTCGCGATCTCCCACGCGGACGCGGCGCTGACGAACACCACGCGGTGGTCCTCGCCGATTGCCTGCCGCGCTGGATGCGACAGGTCTTGGTTGCCGTCGAGCCACCAGAGCAGCGCGTGGGTGTCGAGCAGCAAGGGCGGCGGTCTGTCCTCAGGTGGCCTATTCCCAGGCACGCAGTTCATCCTCCGGCAAGGGCTCGAAGAAACGCTGGTCGACCTTGGCTTTCCCGCTCAGCGCACCGAATTGCCGACGGCTGGGGCGGGGCGCGATGGGGGTGAGGCGCACGACGGGTGTGCCGGCCTTGGCGATCACGACCTCCTCACCACGGCAGGCCTGGTCGATGATCTTGGAGAGTTGGGTCTTGGCCTCGTGGATATTGACCTGGATCATGGGGTTTTCTGATGCTTAGCTAACATAGATTGGCTAAGTGTAGCAGTCAGACGGCGCCGCGTAACGACAACCGCGGGGCCGCGGTGCGGCCGGGCCGGTTTGGGGGTCGGCCCGACGGCCGACCGAACCGGCTGAAGCTTCGTCCCGGAAGATATCCTCCATCGCGATGACCTCCAGGCGACCTTCCCGGTACGCCTGAATCCGCTTCTCGGCCTCTTCGGCCCAGATGGCATCCAGCGACAGATCAGGTTCATCAAGGCTTTTCAGGATACCTTCCACCAACTGGAATCTATCCTCAGGGTGCAACGTCAAGGCTTGCGCAAGCAGGTCTTTATTTGTCATGGGCGCTGTCTCCAGCCGGATTGGGTCTGGCGGTCGTCAGTTGTGACCAACTAAAAGAGGAACGTTGCAGGGACCGCGCTGTGCGCGGTCCCTAAGGCGGCGGCGACCCATCCCTATCGTACCGCCTGCAACCGCCGGCGCCGCCGCCTGCTAAACCATCACCCCCGCCGAGAAGCTGAAGCTGTCGAGGACGTTCACATAGTTCGCCCGCTCAAATTCGGCGGGGTTGGGCACGGCGAGCGCGCTGACCCGGCCGCGGAAGTCGTCGAGCGATTCAAAGCCCTGCTCCTCCATCCACTCGGTGATGCCGCTCAGGATATGGGACAGGTGCCCGGGTCCGCGGCTGAGCAGTGAACTGCACAGGTGGACCACGTCGGCCCCGGCCAGCAGGAGCTTGATGGCGTCTTCGGGCGTATGCACGCCGCCGGTGGCGCCGAGCGAGAGTCCGTCGATGCGCCCGTAGAGGATGGCGATCCAGCGCATGGCGAGCAGGGCATCGGCGGAGGTGGAGGGCTGCAGGCTGGGCTGCAGACGCAGCCCCTCGATGCTGATGTCCGGCTGGTAGAAGCGGTTGAACAGCGCCACCCCGTTGGCCCCGGCGGCGGCCATCTGCTTGATGGTGTTGCCGAGTGAACTGAAGGCCGGGGAGAGCTTCATGTTGATCGGCAGCGCGACCTGGCCGCGCAGTTCGCGCAGCAGGCTGAGATAGCGGTCTTCCACCTGGGGCCCGGTCTGCCCGATATCGCCTGCGATGTAATAGACGTTGAGTTCGAGTGCGTCGGCCCCGGCCTGCTGCAGGTCCTTGGCCGCGCTGATCCAGCCGCTGGGGGTGACGCCGTTGAGGCTCGCGATCACCGGGATGGCCAGCGACTCCTTGAGGCGGCGGACGTTCTCCAGATAGAGATCGAGACCGTTGTCGAAGTCGCTCCAGGCGGGCAGGAAGCCGCCCTCGGCCTCGCCGAAGCCGGTGTCCTGGTGGTGGAGGAAGCGCACCATTGATTCCGATTCGGCGGTGACCGCCTCCTCGAAGAGTGACCACATGATGACGGCAGCGGCGCCGTTGTCTTCCAATTCACGCGCCATCGCGATGCTCCGGGTGAGCGGCGAGGCGGAGGGGACCAGGGGATTCTTGATGTCGAGGCCCAGGTATTTGGTAGTCAGGTCCACGGCAATTGCTCCGAAGTGGGTGTGATAGAGGGTTGACCGCAAGGGCGGCAAAGGGCGCGAGGGCGGCGCGGTGCGCGGCCGGTGGGGCGCCGGGCCTGGGTCAGTCCCAGGGGTGCCGCGCCTGTCACCGGCAAGTGCCGCGTGCCTCGCGCCTTTGCGGTTGGTTTTCTTATTCCTTGGGCTTGGCCCCTTCCGTGACGCCCGCCTCTTGCACCGCCAGGCTCGCGAGCTGTTCGTAGAGTTGGAAGCGGGTCTTCACATGCTTCTGCGCCAGTTGCAGGAAGTGCTCGGCGGCATCCGGGTGGGTGCGGGTCAGCACCGAGAAGCGGGTCTCGGTGTTGATGAAGTCCCGGTAGGGGATGTTCGGCGCCTTGCTGTCGATCAGCAGCGGATTCTGACCGGCGGCGGAGCGCCGCGGGTCATAGCGGAACAGGCCCCAATGGCCGGAGTTGACCGCCAGGTCCTGCTGGCGCAGGTTGTTGGACAGATCCACCCCGTGGGCGATACAGGGGGCATAGGCGATGATGACCGAGGGGCCGTCATAGCTCTCGGCCTCCAGGAAGGCACGCACGGTCTGCACGTCCTTGGCGCCGAAGGCGACCGAGGCGACATAGACGTTCTGATAGGCCATGGCCATCATCGCCATGTCTTTCTTGAAGGACGCCTTGCCGCCGGCGGCGAACTTGGCGACCGCGCCCATGGGCGTGGACTTGGAGTTCTGGCCGCCGGTATTGGAATAGACCTCGGTGTCCAGGATCAGCAGATTGACGTTGCGCCCGGAGGCCAGGACATGGTCCACGCCGCCGTAGCCGATGTCATAGGCCCAGCCGTCGCCGCCGATGATCCAGACGCTGCGCTTGACGAGCTGTTCGCAAATCCCCTCCAGAATGCGCGCCTCGATCCGGTCGATCCCGGCCAGGCGGGTCTTGAGCAGCGCGACGCGCTCGCGCTGCTCGAAGATCCCGGCCTCGGTGCTTTGATCCGCGGCGAGCAGGGCCTCGACCAACTCGGTGCCGATCGGCTCGGCCAGCGTCTTGATCAGTTCCCGCGCCTGCTCCACCTGCTTGTCGACCGCGAGCCGCATCCCCAGCCCGAATTCGGCGTTGTCCTCGAACAGCGAGTTGTTCCAGGCCGGGCCCCGGCCGTCCGGGTTCTTGCTGTAGGGGGTGGTCGGCAGGTTGCCGCCATAGATCGATGAGCAGCCGGTGGCATTGGCAATGATGGCGCGATCACCGAAAAGCTGCGAGACAAGTTTGACATACGGAGTTTCGCCGCAGCCGGCGCAAGCGCCGGAGAATTCAAACAACGGCTGCAGCAGCTGCGAATTCTTGATCGTAGATGAACTCATCAGGCTTCGATCAACCTCGGGCAGGTTGTAGAAGAAGTTCCAATTGGCGGTTTCGCTTTCGCGCAGAGGTGGCTGCGCAGCCATGTTGACGGCCTTGCGACCAACTTGGGCCTTGTCCTTGACC
>NZ_CAIKKU010000559.1 GCF_903828115.1 uncultured Thiodictyon sp.
GGACCCTACGGGCGCAGACGGTCGCCGTAGGGTCCGCTGTGCGGACCGACGACCCCGCTGCCAGGGAAGTCGCCGCGACCCTCGTGGCGGGCCTTGGTGCCCGGCTCGATCAATTGACGCTATCGTTATCCTTCGCGGCCCCGTGTCGCCGCGGTCTTATTATGCTTGCTGCAAGGTTTGAAAATGCCTGAACGGTCCGGACTCGGAATAGACCCACTGCGTGAGGCGGCGCTGGCGGCCATTGCCGCGGCGCCGGACCTGGCCGCGCTGGATCAGGTACGGGTCCGCTATCTGGGCAAGAGCGGCGACCTGACGCTGCTGCTCAAGCAACTCGGCGGCCTGCCCAAGGAGGAGCGCCCCGCCGCGGGTCAGTTGATCAATGTGGCGAAGGACGCGGTCGCGCAGGCCATCGAGGCGCGCAAGTCGGTCCTGGAACAGGCGGCCCTGGCGGCGCGTCTGGCGGCCGGGCGGGTGGACGTCACCCTGCCCGGGCGGGGCGGCCGTGCGGGCGGTCTGCACCCGGTCACCCGCACCCTGCGGCGGATCGAGCGTCTCTTTGCCGACGCCGGGTTCGCGGTCGCCGAGGGACCCGAGGTGGAGACCGCTTACCACAACTTCGAGGCGCTCAACATCCCCGAGCATCACCCGGCCCGGGCGATGCACGACACCTTCTATTTCGACGCGGACCTGCTGCTGCGTACCCATACCTCGCCGGTGCAGATCCGGGTGATGACCGAGGAGGCCCCGCCGCTCAAGATCATCGCCCCCGGCCGGGTCTACCGCTGTGATTCGGACCTGACGCACACCCCGATGTTCCATCAGGTGGAGGGGCTGCTGGTCGATGAGCAGGTGAGCTTTGCGGATCTGAAGGGCGTCCTCTACGACTTCCTGACCAATTTCTTCGAGCGGGACCTGAAGCTGCGCTTTCGTCCGTCCTATTTTCCGTTCACCGAGCCGTCGGCGGAGGTCGACATCGCGTGCGTCATGTGCGGCGGGGCCGGGTGTCGGGTGTGCAAACAGACCGGCTGGCTCGAGGTCCTGGGGTGCGGCATGGTGTACCCGGAGGTCTTCCGGCATGTGGGGATCGACCCGGACCGTTATCTCGGTTACGCCTTCGGGATGGGGGTGGAGCGTCTGGCGATGCTGCGTTACGGCATCGACGACATCCGCCTCTATTTCGAGAACGACCTGCGGTTCTTGCGGCAATTCGCCTGAATTTGAGAAGCGAGCTTTTGGGAAGCGAGACCTTGGGGAGCGAAAAATATGCGTTTCAGTGAGTCCTGGCTGCGGGAATGGGTCAATCCCTGCATCGACACCCAGACCCTTGCGGACCAACTCAGCATGGCCGGCCTGGAGGTAGACGCGGTCGCGCCCGCCGCCGCGGCCTTCAGCGGTGTCGTGGTGGGCCTGGTGCTTGAGGTCGCGCCCCACCCGGACGCCGGCAAGCTGCATGTGTGCATGGTGGACCTGGGCCAGGCGGCGCCGCTGACCATCGTCTGCGGTGCGGCCAATGTCGCCGCGGGGATGCGGGTGCCGGTGGCGACCATCGGCGCCGTGATGCCCGGTGACTTCAAGATCAAGCGCGCGAAACTGCGCGGCGTCGAGTCCTTCGGCATGATCTGTTCCGCGAGCGAACTGGGCCTGGCCGAGACCTCCAGCGGCATTCTGCCGCTGCCCGCGGACGCGCCGGTGGGTGCGGATTTTCGCGCCTGGCTGGGGCTCGATGACGCCTGCATCGAGGTCGATCTGACGCCCGATCGGGGCGACTGTCTGTCCATCGCCGGCCTGGCCTGGGAGGTGGCGGCGATCAACGACTGCCCCCTGACCCCGGTGGTCGTGGAGCCGGTGGCGCCCGCGAGCGATGACCGCTTCCCGGTCAGCCTGGAGGCGCCCGAACACTGCCCGCGCTATGCCTGCCGGACCATTCGCGGCATCGACCCGGCGGCTGTGACCCCGCTGTGGATGCGCGAGCGCCTGCGCCGGGGCGGCATCCGTGCCATCAGTCCAGTGGTCGATGTGACCAACTATGTGCTGCTGGAACTGGGTCAGCCCATGCACGGCTTCGACCTGGCCCACCTGGAAGGCGAGATCCGCGTGCGCCTGGCCGCGCCGCGCGAACGGCTCCACCTGCTGAACGGCGAGACGATCGAACTGCGTCCGGATACCCTGGTGATCGCCGATGCCGTGCGCCCCGTCGCCCTGGCCGGGATCATGGGCGGCGCTGCGAGTGCCGTGGAGTCCGAGACCCGCGACATCCTGCTGGAAAGCGCCTTCTTCGCCCCGGCGGGGATCAGCGGCAAGGCGCGCAGCTATGGCCTGCACACCGATTCATCCCACCGCTTCGAGCGCGGCGTCGACCCGGAGCTGCAGGTCCGCGCGCTGGAGCGTGCCACCCGGCTGCTGGTCGCCATCGTCGGCGGCGAGCCCGGTCCGGTGGTCGACATGACCGCCGCCGATCACCTGCCGCGGCGTGCGCCCCTGACCCTGCGCGCCGCCCGTTGCGCCCAGGTCCTGGGGCTCGAACTGCCGCCCGAGACCATCGCCGGAATCCTGAAACGGCTCGGCATGGACCTGGTGCCGGTCGCTGGCGGCTGGCAGGTCACGCCGCCCAGCGGGCGCTTCGACCTGGTCCACGAGGTCGACCTGATTGCCGACGTGGGGCGCATCCACGGCTATGACCGCATCCCGGTCAGCCATGCGTCGTCCGCCGCGGCCACCAGGGCCAGGCCGGAGGCCGCCTTCGACCTGGATCGGGCGCGCCTCGCCCTGGTCGACCGGGGCTTTCAGGAGGTCATCACCTACAGCTTCGTAAGCCCGGAGCTACAGGCCCGGATCGAGCCCGAGGTCAAGGGGCTGGCCCTGGCCAATCCGATCAGCGCCGAGCTCTCGGTGATGCGCCCCTCACTGTGGCCCGGCCTGCTCCACACCGCCCGCTACAACCAGGCGCGCCAGCAGGAGCGGGTGCGCATCTTCGAGACCGGGCTGCGCTTTCGCCCCGGCCCCGAGGGCCTGTGCCAGGAGGCAGCGATCGGCGGCCTGGTCATCGGCCCCCTGGACCCGGAGCAATGGGGTGCGCCGACACGGCCGGTCGACTTCTTCGCGCTGAAGGCGGACGTGGAGGCCCTGCTCGCCCTGAGCGGCGACCTGCCCGGTTTCAGCTTCGTCCCGGACCAGCACCCGGCCCTGCACCCCGGCCAGAGTGCCCGCATTGACTACGCCGGTCGGCCCGTGGGACGCCTGGGGATGCTCCACCCGGCCCTGGCAGCGGACCTGGATCTGACCGGCGACGCCTTTCTCTTCGAGCTGGAACAGGCGGCCCTGACCACCGGCGTGCTGCCCCGCTTCACCCCGATCTCGCGGTACCCGGCGATCCGCCGGGATCTCGCGATCGTGGTGGACGAGGGCGTCGCCTACGCCGACATTGCGGGCTGCATCCGGGCCGGCGCCGGGGATCTGCTGCGCGAACTGGTGCTGTTTGACGTCTATGTCGGGGAAAATATCGAAGTGGGGCGAAAAAGTCTCGCTTTGGGATTGATTTTACAAGTATCTTCTCAGACACTTACCGACGAGGTGGTGGATGAGGCGGTGGGGCGGGTGTTGACCCGTCTCGAGTCCGATTTTGGGGCACGACTGCGGGACTGATGGTATGGCGTTGACTAAGGCTGATATGGCAGAACACCTGTTCGAAGAGCTTGGGCTCAACAAACGTGAGGCCAAGGACATCGTCGAAAGCTTCTTCGAGGAGATCCGCAAGGCACTGGAGCGCGGCGAGCAGGTCAAGCTCTCCGGCTTCGGGAACTTCGATCTGCGCGAGAAGAAAGAGCGCCCCGGGCGCAATCCCAAGACCGGCGAGGAGATCCCGATAACCGCCCGCCGCGTGGTGACCTTCCGTCCGGGCCAAAAGCTCAAAGCGCGGGTGGAAGCCTATGCTGGACACGAGCAGCAATAGCGCGGAGGAGCCCGGGGTCGGCGAACTGCCGGCGATCCCCGGCAAGCGCTATTTCACGATCGGCGAGGTCAGCGAGCTGTGCGGCGTAAAGCCGCATGTGCTGCGCTATTGGGAGCAGGAATTTCCCCAGTTGAAGCCGGTCAAACGGCGCGGCAACCGGCGCTACTATCAGCGGCACGACGTCCTGATGGTGCGCCAGATCCGCTCCCTGCTCTATGACCAGGGCTTCACCATCGGCGGCGCCCGCCAGCAATTGAGCGGCGAGGGCGCCAAGCACGACCTTACCCAGACGCACCAGGTTTTGCGGCAGATGCGCCAGGAGTTGGAGGAGATCCTGCACGTCCTGAGGCGCTAGCCGCGGGGCCGCGGGCCGAGGCGCCAGCCGTGCCTTGCGCGCGTTCGTTCGTTGCACTGCTTCGCCAGAAGTGGCACGTCCGCATCCAGGCTATTGATAAAAGGCGGAAATTTGCTTTTCTCATGAAGACGGAACGTTCATCATGAACATCGCTCAAATTGAAGCTGACGCCCTGTCACTCCCGGTCGATGACCGCGCGTCCCTTGCCCATCGCCTCTTGCTGAGCCTCGAAGAGATTTCTGAGTCGGAATTCGACGATTTGTGGGGTGACGTGTCGGCTCAGCGCGCCGCCGAAGTGGATGCCGGGCTCGTGCAAGTGGTCCCGGGTGACGAGGTCGCGAGAAAAGCTCGGGCATTGCTACGGTGACCTATGGCTTCTTTCCCGATGCCCAAGCCGAATATCTTGAGGCGGTTGAGTTTTTCGAGTGCAAGTGGATCGCCGTGGCACTCTGTTCCGCGGCGGCCGTGTATCTCGCAGCCTGACTCTTTCCTCAACCCGGCCTTCTAATGGTGCACGATATGTCTTACGAGATTCGGGTCGAGTGGGATTCCGAGGCGAGTGTCTGGTATATCGAGGACAGCAATGTTCCTGGGTTGGTCGGCGAAGCCCTTTCCCTTGAAGCCATGGTGACACTCCTGCGGACTCGGGTTCCGGAAATGCTCGAGGAGAACGGTTGCCCGCGGGACGATGATATCCCGTTGCGGCTGCTGACGACGGGGCATCTGGCGCAGCTACGCGTGGCAGCTTGATGGGGGAGAGCTATACGCCGGAACTCGTCCGGCAGCTCAAGGCAGCCGGCTGTTCACTGGTTAGACGTGGCAAGGGCGACCATGACATCTGGGAAAGTCCGATCAGCGGTCGCCGCTTTCCAGTAGATTCCAAAATCGTATCTCGACATACGGCGAATGCCGTTCTCAAGCAGGCCGGGCTTGCGCGTGCATTTTGAGCATCTTTCTGAGGTCGCTATGGCGTTGCGAGGGGGGGAAGGGGGCCGGGCTCAATTTTGAGGTTAAACGATTCTTGATCGCGGGCAGGTAAAGGATTGTGAGGACCCCCGACGGCAGAAATTGACCCTGGCCCAAATGGCGCTAAGTTGAGGGCGAGACTCTACAAGAACAGTAATTTACGCGGCCCGCTGGCTGGCCGAGACGCTCCAGAACTAAGGCGGAACCCGGAGGAATCTGGCGGACTGTCGCTGATTTTCCAGAAGCTTGGGGCTGGGTTGGAGTGCAAGTCGCTGATATCATTAAGGGCGGTCTTAACCGGGCGCCATTCGATCCTGGCCCCTTTTCCGCCTCGGCACAGGGCGCCGTAGATCGCCGTGCGCTCGCGATACAGGTGAGGATTGCCGATCACGCGGTCGGCGCGCTTGATCTTGTGTTTCAAGGTCGTCGGGCCTGGCAGGCGCCGTCCCACCGAGGTGATGGATAAACCCGTGCC
>NZ_CAIKKU010000560.1 GCF_903828115.1 uncultured Thiodictyon sp.
ACCCCAGTGCGGCGCGGCCTATCGGCAGAACGCAACGCCGCGGTCCCTCGCGAGGCCGCGCCGCACTGGGGTGCGGCGCTCCCAGCGTCCGCGCGGGCTTAAGCGCGTGCGCTCGCCGGTGCGGCTTGGCCGGGGTTATGATCAAGGCCCAATTTAGGATGCGAGAGAATCCGGGGCACTACGATAACCTCGATTACGACAACGACAACGACAACGACGCGAACGGCATTCTCTAATGGGACTTGGTTAACTTATCAGTGAATGGTTCCTAACCAGACGGGACGCGGAGCGTCGGCACTGCATTCCCACGCTGGAGCGTGGGAACGAAAGAGGTAAATCGTTCAATGCCCGGCGGCCCGCCTCACCCATGCTGCCTGGCCCAGGTGACGATGCTGTGGGCATCCATGGCACCGGCGGTACGCGCCACCTCGGCGCCGCCGCGGAACAGGGCGAGTGTCGGGATGCTGCGAATCCCCAGGCGGGCGCCCAGCCCCTGGGCCTCTTCGGTATTGACCTTGGCGAGCCGGAAGGCCGGCTCCAGGCCGCGGGCGGCGGACTCGAAGGCGGGGGCCATGGCGCGACAGGGGCCGCACCAGGACGCCCAGAAGTCCACCAGCAGGGGCAGTTGGTCGCGGGCCAGGAAGCGGGCGAAGCGGGCCTCATCCAGGGCGACCGGGGCACCGGTGAAGAGCGGGCGGTGACACTGACCGCACTTGGGGTCCGCCCCCAGGCGCGCGCCGGGGACCCGGTTGATGGCGTCACAGGCGGGGCAGATGATGTGGAGACTCTCGGACATGGGGGGTTCCTCGGGTAACGGGTCGATCGGGGTGGCGCGCCCGGGCGCCGGAGCTTGATTCCCCCGACACTGACACCTATTTTGCGTCAATTAGACCGAATCACCAGCCCCGGAGCCCACCCATGGCCCAATCCCCCTATATCGTTACAGTCACCGCCGCGAACTTTGAAGCAGTGGTGATCGATGGTTCCTTTGACCGCCCGGTCCTGGTGGACTTCTGGGCCGACTGGTGCGCCCCCTGCAAGGGACTGATGCCGGTGCTCGCCAAGCTGGCAGACGCCTACGCCGGCAAGTTTATCCTGGCCAAGGTCAACACCGAGGAGGAGCAGGCCCTGGCCGCCCATTTCGGTATCCGCAACCTGCCCACGGTGCAGTTGTTCAAGTCCGGCCAGGTGGTGGACCAGTTCATGGGCGCCCTGCCCGAGGGGCAGGTGCGCGAGTTCCTGGACCGGCACCTGCCGCAGCCCGGGGACGGGCTGCTGGCCCAGGCCCAGGACCTGATGGCGGCCGGCGATTTGAAGCGCGCCGCGGTCATGCTCGAGCAGGCGCAGGCGCAGGACCCGGCCAACGCCCGGGTGGCCCTGGCGCAGGTGCAACTCACGGCGGCGCAAGGCGACCTGACCGGCGCTGCCGCCCTACTGGAGCGCCTGCCGATCGAACTCGCCCAGGACCCGGAGGTGGCGGCCCTGCGCGGGCAGTTACGCTTCGCGCAGGCCCTGGTCGGCGCCCCCACCCCCGCGGACCTGACCCGGCGGCTGGCGGCCGACCCCAACGACAGCGAGGCCGCCTATCTGCTCGCCGCCCACCGGGTGCTGGCCGGCGACTTCGAGGGCGCCTTGGAGGGGCTGCTGGCCCTGCTGAAGCGCGACCGAACCTATGGGGACGACGCCGCGCGCAAGGGCATGGTGGCCGTTTTCGACCTGCTGGGCGGCCAGGGCGAACTGGTGACCCGCTTCCGGGCGCGGATGATGACGGTGCTCTACTAACAGAACGAGTTAAACACAACAAAATCGTTGTTGTCGTTGTCGTTGTCGTTGTCGTAATCGAAGAAGCG
>NZ_CAIKKU010000561.1 GCF_903828115.1 uncultured Thiodictyon sp.
CGGCCCCCAGGCCGCGACGGGTTGCCGCAAGGGCGCGTGGCCGGAGTGATGATCGAGGCCGCGCAAGGCATCCTCATCCTCGCGTGCGGCAACCCGTCCCGCGGGGATGATGCATTAGGTCCGATCTTCATCGAACGCCTGTCCGCGATGCCCGATGCCATGCCCGAGGCTGGCGAGGCGTTCGATCTGGTGACCGACTTTCAGCTTCAGATCGAGCACGCACTGGACCTCCAGGGTCGGGAACTCGTGATCTTCGTGGACGCGGCACTCGCCGGTCCCGAGCCCTTCGCCTTCGGCCCCGTGGTTCCGGAACCGGCCCTGTCCATCACCACCCACGCACTGAGCCCCGGTGGGCTCTTGCGGGTCTATCAGGAGGCGATCGGCGGCCTAGCGCCGGACTGCCGGCTGCTCGCGATCCGCGGCTACGACTTTGAGTTGGGGGCGGGGTTGTCGCAAGGGGCTGCGGCGAACCTGCTGGCTGCGCTCGCCTTTTTGTCCGACTGGCTCGGTCGGCGAGCCTGATGGTAGGGCCGCCGGGACGGGCCTTGATCATCGTTCCGGCCGGCGGCCACCGTCTGGAGTCCAAGGCTTCAGCCGTGGTCTTGTACCCCCAAGGCTGAAGCCTTGGACTCCGACCCGGGGTGGCCGGAACGATGATCAAGGTCCCGGGACGCCATGGTGAGCAATCGCGTTGACTGACTATCGACATCAATGCTAAACAGATACAATCTTGACTAAATGGGCGGCTGCCCGAAAAGGCGGCAGCATTCGGTCCCGCCGTCAGGCGCCGGGCCAGTCGGATCGCCCCCCGGCATTCTGCCCTTCACCGGTGAACAGGTCTCTAATCGATGCGCTCCTATAATGCCCGCCAACGCATCCTCGTGACGGGTGGTGCCGGCTTCCTCGGCTCCCACCTGATCGACCGCCTGCTCGAGCGCGGCGACGAGGTCGTCTGTGCCGACAATCTCTTCACCGGCACCAAGCGTAACGTCGAGCATCTGCATAGCCACCCGCGCTTTGAGTTCATCCGTCACGATGTGACCTTCCCGCTCTACATCGAGGTCGACCAGATTTACAACCTGGCCTGTCCCGCCAGCCCCATCCACTACCAGCATGACCCGGTCCAAACGACCAAGACCAGCGTGCACGGGGCCATCAATATGCTGGGGCTGGCCAAGCGACTGAAGGCGCGTATCTTCCAGGCCAGCACCAGCGAGGTCTATGGCGACCCCGCCGTGCATCCCCAGACCGAGGACTATTGGGGCAACGTCAACCCGATCGGCCTGCGCAGTTGTTACGACGAAGGCAAGCGCTGCGCCGAAACCCTGTTTTTCGACTACTACCGCCAGCATCGGCTCGATATCCGGGTGGCGCGCATCTTCAACACCTATGGTCCGCGGATGCATCCGAACGATGGTCGCGTGGTCAGCAACTTCATCGTGCAGGCGTTGCGGGGCGAAGACATCACCCTCTACGGCGACGGACTTCAGACGCGCAGCTTCTGCTATGTCGATGACCTGATCGAGGCCTTTATCCGCTATATGGATTTACCATACGGCGAGGACGGGGGGCCGGGCCACCCCGGGCCGATAAATCTGGGCAACCCGGGCGAATTTACCATCCGCCAACTGGCCGAAATGATCATCGAACTGACTGGCGCCAGGTCACGACTTGTCTTCCTGCCGCTGCCGGCCGATGACCCCATGCAGCGCAAGCCCGACATCTCTCGCGCCCGTGACTATCTGGGCTGGGAACCGTCGGTGCCGCTTGATGAGGGGCTGAGAAAGACCATCGCCTATTTTGATGAACTCCTCTGCACCGGCGCCTGATACTGGTCACAGTGGCGTCATCGGGCACTGGCGGCCGGTCCCTCCCGGCTGGATCCTGCCGAGCAACGCGCCGGACCTTTCTTTGACACCCGCCGGAATAGATCGCGAGACACCGGGGACTGGGAGCATGGCGATACGGTCATGAGATACGGGAATACTGAGCACTGGGTGATTGTTTTGGGGTGGCTTACGATGGGGGGCGCCGAGCGCCAAGCCCTTTATCTGGCTCAGGCGCTCATGAAAGAGCGAGGGGCGCGCGTGACCGTTGTTGGACTGAGCAATCCCGGCTATGTGATAGATGAATGCAGGCGTCTCGAGATCGATTGCCATTACTGGCCGTTCGCGTTTCCTGATCGGTATTATCAGCAATGGCGCAGCATTTTCCGCTTTGCCGCACGGCTGCGACGTCTGGGGCCTACATTCGTTGCGCCTTATTGTATGCCCGCCAACCTGATCTGCGGCCTGACGTGGCGTCTGACCGGGGCAAAGGCGTGTGTCTGGCAGCAGCGTGACGAAGGACGTCTGCGGCGAAGTGATTGGATCGAACCATGGGCCGTCCGCTTGACGCCTGCCTTCATATCCAATAGCGTACACGCCGCTAGGTGGCTCGAAACGGTTCTGCATGTGGCCCCGGCCAGGATATCGGTAATACGCAACGGGATTATCGTTCCGGAAGTCTCTCCCCACACTGGCCGTTGGCGTGACAACTGGCACATTTCCGCGGATAAGAAGATCATCACGATGGTGGCGAACCTGCATCAATACAAAGATCATCTGACGTTGCTGCGGGCGTGGAAAATCATTCGCCAGTCCGAAATGTCATCTGATTGGATGCTTGTCCTTGCCGGTCGATACGAGGATACCTATTCGGAGTTGCAGACCTTTGTCGTTGACAATAACCTGCTCGACAGCGTCCTGTTTACAGATAGAATTCTAGATGTTCCGGCACTGCTTGACGACGCGGCACTGCTGGCTTTCAGTTCTTTGTGCGAAGGTGTTCCAAACGGGATTCTTGAAGGGATGGCCCATCGTCTGGCGGTTGTCGCAACTGATATCGCGGGGATACGAGAGGCCGTTGGAAGTGCTTCAGAGGATCAGTTTGCAGTTCCGTCAGACCCTCAGGACTTGGCGATGAAGATAATGCGACTCATGGCTGATCCGACGGTCAGGGGGGCGTTGGGAAGAAAAAACAGGGAACGGGTCGAGGCAGTGCACGGCATGGACTCAATGGTGCATGAGACGATTGCTGTTTTTCAGTCTTTGCCGAGTGTCGACCGTGTGTCCTGAGCGATCCGTCTTGGGTGACAAACATCCTGACAGGTCCTGGCGGGACCTGCCCAACTTCGATATCCTCATCAGAACATATAATTCGTCCGAGACCATTCGCGACGTGCTCAGCGGGATCTCGTCTTTGTCATCCCAGCCGTCGCAAATCGTCGTGGTCGATTCCGGATCGACTGACGACACGGTGACTATCTGTAAAGCCTGCGGTTGCAGTGTATATGATTACGAGGGTGACGTATTCAACTATTCCCGATCGCTCAATCAGGGGTTCCGGCGCGTGGTCTCGCCCTACTGCCTCGTTCTTTCATCGCATGTGGTCATCGTCAGGCCGGACTTGGTCGACAGGATGTTCGAGTCGATGCGTGTTGATGATGCGAAAGGGGTTTACGTCGATTTTTGCAGAAACGACGAAGGCGTAACGATAATCGATCGCAACAGCTTTAATGGATATAATGGTCTATGGAATCCGTGTGCTCTTTACGTTACGGAGCTTGTAGAGAGTATCGGCTTTGATGAGGTCGTGCCCGCTGCGGAGGACCAGCATTTTGCGTTGAGGTTGTTTGATATGGGATACACAACCGCCGCGTTGAGTGGGAACTGGATACACTATCTTAATCCGCGGATTTCGTTGAAGAAGGATAGAAATGACTATGTATCGATTGCCTATTTCACCTTCAAGAAGAATTTGGCAATGAGCAATATTTTTTGCATCGCCAAGTCTGCACTCCGCAATCTCGCTGAGTTCAGGTTTACGATTTTCTACGATCGCTCCGCGTTAGCGCTCAGACTCCTTGCCGCCAGGTTGAGGAAACCAAGGTTCAAGTCGAAGTACTTTTAGGCTGAGAGACTAAAGCGATGATCACTGATACCGTGTTGATCGTTGGCGGCGCGGGCTACATCGGCTCTCACATGGTGCTCGCCCTGCGTGACGCCGGCTATTCGGTCGTCGTGTTCGACAATTTGTCGCGCGGATTCCCCGATGCCGTTGGCCCCGCGCCGCTGGTCGTGGGCGATCTTCGCTCGCCCGCCGATCTCGACGCCTGTTTCGCGGCGCATCGCGTCGACCTGGTGATGCACTTTGCCGCGCTGGCGTATGTGGGTGAGTCGGTGACGGAGCCGGAACTGTACTATCAAAACAACGTAGTCGGCACGCTCAACCTGTTGACGGCGATGCGCAAGCACGGCGTAATGCGGCTGGTGTTTTCGTCCACCTGCGCCACCTACGGCGAGCCGGACCAGGTGCCAATTGATGAAATGCATCCGCAGCGGCCAATCAACCCCTATGGCCGTACCAAGCTGATGATCGAGCAGGCACTGGTCGACTACGGCACCGCCTATGGTCTGCAAAGCGTCAGCTTGCGCTATTTCAACGCGGCGGGCTGCGATCCGCAGTGCCGCGCCGGGGAGCGGCACGACCCTGAAACGCAC
This sequence comes from uncultured Thiodictyon sp., assembly GCF_903828115.1. Lineage (GTDB taxonomy): Bacteria > Pseudomonadota > Gammaproteobacteria > Chromatiales > Chromatiaceae > Thiodictyon. The sequence goes on from NZ_CAIKKU010000561.1 coordinate 4,542, forward strand.
CTGATCCCTCTGGTACTCGCGGAGGCGTTACGGATGCAGGAGGGAGGCGATCCGCGTGACAGCCGCCTTCAAGTATTCGGGACGGACTTTCCGACGAAGGACGGTAGCTGCATTCGTGACTACATCCATGTCCGCGATCTGTGCGCCGCGCACTTGCGCGCGGCCGAGCGGCTGCTTGCGAACGAGGCCCTGGGCGCAGAATTTTATAATCTTGCGAATGGCGCGGGCTTCAGCGTGCTGGAGGTGATCGCTGCCTGCCGTGAGGTTACCGGGCAAGCTGTCGAGTACCAATTACTGCCGCGGCGGGCAGGCGATCCGGCCGCGTTAGTCGGGGATGCTCGGCGGGCAGCGGCCGTGTTGGGGTGGCGGGCGGAGATTGCGGAGTTGCCGGAGATTATTCGTACTGCGTGGAAGTGGGTGGGCCTGCGATCCGGGGGCTCTTCCCCGTTTGGTCCAGACGCGGGGAATGGGAAATGAAAATTGCGTTCGTAAGCACAATGGCGGGTGATCCCTGGGGCGGGTCTGAAGTACTATGGTCAGAGGCCTGTCGGAAGGTCGCTTCGCGCGGCCATCAGGTGTTTGTTGCGTATCAAGAATGGCCGATACTGCCGGCACCGGTGCAAGCGCTTGCCACGGATTTCGGAATCGACGTCTTTCGGATCGGTCAGCGTCATACGCTCTTGCAGCGTAGCGCAAGGGTCTTGCTCCAACAGGCCCGCATCAAACCCCGCATCAACCGAGAGCGGGAGTGGTTGCGGCAGGCGCGTCCGGATTTGCTATGCATCTCCAGCGGCGGTACGTTCCAAGGGGCGCCATGGATGGAAACCGCGATCACGGAGGGCGTTCCCTTTGTCTGGATTGCACACGCTAATACTGAAATTCTGTGGCCGAGCGACCCCGGAGCAGAGATGTGGATCGCTTTGCTCAGGGCGGCGCGAAGATGCTACTTCGTCTCTCATGGTAACCTTGAGCTTTTGCAGAAGCAATTGGGGTATTCGTTGGCGAACGCCGAGGTGGTGTCGAACCACAGCGCAGCGCTGTGGAACGCGGACCCGGGCTGGCCGTCACACAATGACGGCGTATGGCGGCTTGCCTGCGTTGGTCGACTCCACCCACCGTCCAAGGGGCAGGACCTTTTGATCGATGTGCTGCGTCAGCCGCAATGGCGGGATCGTCCGCTGCTGGTCTCCCTCTATGGCGCAGGGCCGCAAGAGAGAGGTCTTCGGCGTCTCGTGGAAGCGAATGGACTGGAGCGGCGGATTAGGTTCTGCGGGCACGTAAAGGATATTCAGCAGGTCTGGCGCCAAAATCATGCACTGATTATGCCCTCGCGCCATGAAGGCTTGCCATTGGCACTCGTCGAGGCACTGCTGTGCGGTCGGACGGCGATTGTGACCGATGTCGCCGGCAATGCGGAGGTTTTAGAGCATGGCATCACCGGTTTTATCGCTGAAGCGGCGGCGGTGCGGCCCTTGGCCCGCACCATGGAGGAAGCGTGGAATGTACGCGAGAGTTGGCGGGAGATGGGGCAGCGGGCGAGCGAAACTATCCGCAAGCAGATTCCCGAAGACCCGGGCGAAGTTTTTGCAGATAAGCTCTTGGAACTTGCAACACCTCGGTGATTTGAGATGTGCGAAGCGTCGGCAAATGATCGGCGTTGACACCGAGCCCCAGGATCAGAGTAGACGTGGTCGGCAATCGTATTGGACCGGTCTGGCGGCCTTCTGGTTTATGCGGTTTCAGCGCGACCAAGCGACGGAATTTTGAATGATAGATTGCGGTCATTCGGTTCTCGTGTCGGTTATCATGCCAGCCTTCAATGCTTCGTTGTTCATTGCGGAGAGTATCGATAGCGTATCAGCGCAAACGTATCGCAATTGGGAGTTGCTGGTGATCGATGACGGATCAACGGATGCGACTCCCGCTATCGTGCACAGTAAGGCGGCTCAGGATCGGCGGATAAGATACCTGCACCAAGAGAATGGACGGCAAGCGAAGGCAAGAAACCTCGGTTTGCTCCATGCGCGAGGAGAATTGGTTGCTTTTCTGGACTCAGACGACCTCTGGTTGAAGGATAAGCTCGAGATTATGGTAAGAGAGTTTCGCGCGGGCGATCAGGATCTGCTATTTTCCGAGAGCTATATATTCGAGGAGCGCTTTCAGCCTGACGGGGAGCAGCATCCCAATGAGAAAAGGATGGGTGTCATTGCTCGCGAATACTCGGGCTACGACGGGCTTAGTGAGTTTTTGGAAATTAATCGAATCCCAATACTGACGGTTTTGTGCAAGACGAGTATACTGAAAAATCTGCTATTCAACGAGAATGCTGCGCCAGCAGAAGACTATGATTTGTGGCTCAGAATGCTGATTGGCGGCTATAAATTCAGGGCGATTACGGTACCGCTTGCTGCCTATCGTCTACACCCTTGTTCCGCTACTGCGGGCGATCGATTGGCGACCGATACAGTAATTGCGAATATCCACGCTTTACGCCAGTCGATCAGTGACCAAACACTAAGAGAACTCATTGATAGGAAGTTGAGGGGGTGGTTGCGACGAAAATTGCGGATGGTGGTTGATTGGGGGCAGTTAGAGAGGTTTATAGACATGCTTAGGGAACTACATCTGGCACCCAATCTTTGGATTGCCGATGTCCTGAACCGGATGAGTAACATCCTCTTTAGGATGGGCAAGAAGGTTCTTGGTAAGCAGTTATGATCCCTTGTCAGAAGGATGCTTGAGAATGAATCCGCACGTATCAGTTATTGTACCTTGCTACAATCAAGGAAGGTATCTCGCGGAGGCGTTGGATAGTTTAATCGCCCAAACTTACACAGAATGGGAATGTTTGGTTGTAGACGATGGTTCAAGCGACAACACTCAGGACGTGGCGCGGGTCTTTGAAAGCCGGGATGCTCGCTTTCGTTATATGAGGCAAAGAAACAAGGGGCCGTCGGCTGCACGCAATGCCGGGATCGCCGCCAGCAGAGGTGCTTTGATCCAGTTCTTGGATGCCGATGATCTACTTCTCCCCGAGAAAATTAGTCTACATGCGCGGTATTTGACCGAGAACCCGGGGGTCGCTGTCGTCTATTCGGATTTCGCTTTTTTTTCCGATAACCCTGTCAGGGTGTATCGAGAGAGTCCAGAGATTTTTGGACATAAGTGCGGCTACGGGTCGTCTTGGCTGGCGTTGCTAAGCGGTAATTTTATTGTGGTGCAGGCCGCTCTAACGCGCCGGGAGGCCATCGTCGATGTTGGGGGCTTTGAGGAAAGTTTTCGTACGTGTGAAGATTACTTGCTTTGGTTGCGACTTGCTGGCCGGGGGGGGATTTTCGCGCATCTTGGTGGGCCGCTGGCATTGTATCGTCAAGGAGCGCCGAGCGCGTCGAGTAACGAAATCGAGATGCATCGTGGAACAATCCGTGCGATGAGGGTGGCTAGGACACTGCGCATCCTCAATAGTCAGGAGGCACTGACGGTTCGCGAGCATTTGAGGAGTCTGCATACTCGAATCGCGGTTATGCAAGTCGAAAAGCACTCGGTCTTCAATGCGTTGCTGGAGTTGATTTTTGCGGCTCGTTCGGATACCAGCATCGCCAGACCGGTATGGTGGGCGCTGTCTGCTGCGATCGAGAACAGGGGCAACTAATGGCGGCATTCTCCTCATCGCGTCCGGCGGTCAGTATCTGTGTACCCACTTACAACGGTGCTGCGTATATTGCGTGTTGTTTAGACAGTATTCTGCAACAGACTTTTGTGGATTTTGAAATAGTGGCTGTAGATGATCGCTCAAGCGATGACACAGTGGCGATTCTCGGGGCCTATTCCAAGAGAGATAGGCGTTTACGCATTTTTGAGAATTCCCGGAATTTGGGTCTGGTGGGAAACTGGAATCAGTGTATTGAACATGCCCGGGGAGAATGGATTAAATTCGTTTTCCAGGATGATTGGATCGCCCCGGAGTGCGTGTTTCGCATGGTCGAGGATGCGACAAGGACGCGGGCCGTGTTTGCGGTTTGCAGGCGCGAGTTCGTATTTGAAGAGATTTCGGATGAGTTCCGCAAGAGATATCCGAAGGTCGGTGAAGAGGTATCGCTTGATCGTGTATGCCCCGGAAAGTCAAGTATCTCCGCGGCAGATTTCTGCGCGGCGGTTCTGGGTCGCGGAATCGACAATTTTATTGGAGAACCCACTGCAACCCTGATTCATCGGGACGCGATTCGTGACTACGGCGTCTTCAATTCGATGTTGATGCAATGGTGCGATCTTGAGTATTGGCTTCGGGTGGCAGTCAGCCGTGGGGTGACATATATCCCGGAGACGTTGGCCTATTTCCGGGTTCACGGACGGAGCGCGACCTTTGTTAATGCCTCGGAGCGATCGTTTCGCGGCGATATTGTCGATCCGCTACTGATCAAATGCGAGTTAGCGTATAGTCCTTTTTATCAGCCTCTGCGAGACCTCGCGATGTCTCGTGGCACGGACCTGGCAGCGGAATTCATCCGCGCCAACGTGTTTGCGCAGAGTTGGGGTAAAGAGCGCGCCAATCCCGGCTGGAGGCAGGTCGTCGCGATGGAACCGCGTTTACGTATGGCGTGGCGATTTAGGGCGCGAAGTATGGTCCGGAACCTTTTGGACAAGATGCGATGATTGCGGTGCGCTGGCGGGGATGAGGAACTGGAGGGGAATGTCGCAGTGTCGCTGACCATCGTTTTCAGCACGCGGGTCCTTGATCGAGCGTTCGTCGAGCACGTTCAGTCGACCGTTGGTGTGCCGGGAACGCAGATAATTCCCTATGTCAACAGCAACGCGTTTTCGTTGGCATCCCTTTATAATCGCGGGCTGGAAGCCGCCGAGAATGATATCGTTGTGTTTTTGCATGATGATATTGTCTTTGATAAGACGGGGTGGGGGGTGCGGTTGCTGAAGCAGTTTCGTGAAACGGAGTTTGGAATACTCGGAGTCGCGGGTACGACTGAGCTGATTAGGGACCGGGAAGGTATAGTTGAGCGCTGGTGGAGAGTGGAAAATAAGAGGGTGGGTTGGGTGAGGCATCTTGTTGACGGTAGACATCGCGACGCACTCCTGTCTTATAAGTATCGTCGTCCGGTAGAAGTGATTTGTTTGGATGGAGTTTTTATTGCAGTTGACAAAAGGAGGATTCGGGAAAAGTTCGATGAGCGATTTTTCGGGTTTCACTTCTACGATATTTCTTTTACGTTCCGCAATCACCTCTTGGGCGTGAAAGTCGGCGTTGCGTTTGATGTGGATGTAACTCATAAGTCCGTAGGTGTTTTAAGCGATGAGTGGAACCGCGGACGGAAGCAGTTTACGCATCTCTACGGTGAGCATATTCCATATGAGATCCAGCGGGTGACCGGGCGTGTGCGATATTTTGATTTTGGTAATGCAAGAAGGTATCTCGGCGCTTGGTATGAGAAGCATCTAAGCTGGCGCTTCAAGTCGTTGAAATAGTGCGTTGGGGAAGCAGCGGAAGAGTCTCGTCCCACACGAGTGTTCGCAAGGTCTCGCCGAGATAGGGTTCGGTTCGCGTCGCTGGCTGTTCCAATGTAGGTCAGACAACAGTTTTCCGTCTGTGCCAATGCAGGTGAGACAGTACCCCCGGTTAGCGTGCTTTAGGGTGGCGTCAGAAGACGGCCTCCACCGACGCGCTTGAAACGGGTTCTGCTGGACGCGCCGGTGGAGGGATGGCCCGGTTTTCGCGCCTTCAACTGGCGGGTTAGTGCAGTAGCAGAGGTAGGGGCTGGCGCCGAAGCTCTGGGATGCGGAATCAGCAGCCGTTGGTAAGGGGTTCTGAATTGCGGCCCAACAATTTCATCAAGGTCGCTAACGCCCGCTCATAGCCCAGGTCGGCCCTGACCTTTTCGCGACCATTGCTGACAAGCTCGGCTCGCAACACGGGATCTGTCAGCAGCCTGCGGCAGGCCGCAGCGAGGTCTTCAGCCGAGTCCGCGATCAGGATATGGCGACCGGGAATAAGGCCTAGGCCCTCTACTCCAAGTGTGGTTGAAACGATCGGCCGACCGAGGTTCAATGCCTTGATTGCCTTGATCCGCGTTCCGCTTCCCATGCGGATCGGCATGACGACAAGATCGGCGTCACGATAATGCGGCTTACGACCAGGGGCGCCTTTGGTCGCGTCGCGTCCTGCGGCGTGGTCTGTGTCTGTTCTGATTTACTGCTGATATGGTCGCATGTCACCCTTCCGAGTGGAGTCACCTGGTTGCCCACCCCGCTAAGCCCCCGACGATCGTCCGTCAACTGCCCTCGTCCGGTAATCAGCTTACCCGAAACGGTGAAATCGGTGCCGAGGAACTAGGTCCAAGTGGGCCGACGGTAGACCCCACTCGGACGTACCAGGCGCGCGATTCGCCACCACCAGCCGTGGAGGAGCGCTCAAGGCCGGCCTCGTGCGGTTTCAATCACGAATTGGCCGACTCGTGTCGCGCGGGTGTCATTGCCTTCAGACTAGCATCCGCTGGCTGCCGAGTGGCGTTTTCAATGTCTGCTGGACAGGGGCCTAGAAAAGATCCAAACTTTCGGCCCAAGGTCTTGAATCGGCCACTTCGTGGGGGCGACGCTTTTGGCCACTCTCAGCATGTTTCGGAACCTGCCGACGTTCCACCAGATCGATGACGGTAAGTGGAAATGAAAAGTGAACACGGCGGAGATTTGACGATCGTGATTCCCGTGTTTCGTGCGGAGTATCTTCATGACGCCCTGAGGTCGTTGAGCGCGCAGAGCTGCCGGGACTTCTGTTTGCTGGTTGCGGACGACGCGTCACCGGATGACATAGCAAGCGTCATTCAAGCGGAAGGAGAGGAACTCACGCTGCGTTATGTAAGGTTTGATGACAATCTCGGCAGTCGTGAACTGACTGCGCATTGGGATCGAGCGGTGAGGATCGTGGAAACCTCTTGGGTTCTGCTCATGGGGGATGATGACGAGCTCGACCCGGATTTGGTCGCGTGCTTTTATCGTGCGCTGGAGCAAGCCGGGGACGGCTTCGATCTTTATCACTTCAATACCAGGCGTATCGACGGGGCGGGCGCTGTGCGGTTGGTCAACACTGACCACCCGCCGGTAGAGAGTTCGCTGCAGTTTCTCAGCGGCCGGTTTCGCGGCGAACGCTCGCCTTACACCTGTGCGTATATATTTCGCCGTTCGGCATGGGAGCGCATCGGGGGCTTTGTGTCCTTTCCGTTGGCCTGGTGTTCGGATGATGCGACCTGGGTGGCCCTAGGTGACCAAAAGGGGATCTGTACGGTCGCCGGGCCGCGGGCGTCGTGGCGGTTGAGCGGAAGAAATATCTCTTCCGTCCGTCCGGAGATTGCGTTACAAAAGCTTCGTGCCCAAAGTGCTTACCTTAGCTGGTTGGCAGAACAACACCTGGGGACTAGTGACTGGGCGCCGGGTCCGACGATCCCACAGCGGCTTAGGGGCGAGGCCGCCAATTGGTTTCATGTCGGGTTGTGGAGGAGCGGGTGCTATGTTCCGGTCGGTGCTGCTATGGTCATGGCGCAGGAGGTAGATCGCTTCACGCGGCTGGGTGTCTTGTATCATTTAGCGCGAGTTTTCAGGCACAATCTCGACTGGCTCAAGAAGAGGCATCGTGGTTGACGGCATGGGCGCTGGACGGCGGTCTGCTGCGGCGCGGATGCAAAAGTTCTCAACGCGCCGGGTCGCTCCTGCGTTGGCGCGTCCATGCTCGACAATGACTGCGACGACGCCCCTGTGCGGAGTCGTAGCCTGATCGTGCGGCTGCTACGAACGCCCGGCTAGCTGAGTCTGCGTCGGTCGAGCTGGTTGCGCAGTCGGACCCAAACGCCTTTGATGCGCCGTTTCAGGGTTCGCTGCCGTCGCGGCAGGATTGCGTACATCGCTGCGGCGCTCTCCTGGCGGTTTTCCCAGTAAGCCGCGTCGAATGCAAGGCCCAGCGCTTCATCGATCGTGCGACTAACGTCGCGCCTCAGGGGGGGAGGGATGATGCCGGTATCGAGGTGCTCTTGAAGGATCCGCGCGCGCCCGTGCAGATTCTTCCACCTGATTCTCGAATAATTGCCTTCATGCCGCCGATAGCCCCAGGTCGCAGCGGTGTCGCCGACGACGCGGACGTTCGGCAGTAACAAGAAGCGGCGGACAAATTCAGCGTCTTCTGCGATCCAGCGGCTGTATTTGGGAAGAAAGCCGCCCATGTGCAAGTAGGCGTCGCGACGAAAGATGATTCCCGACGGGTACGCCGGATTGAACTCGAGGAAGGCGCGGTAAGGGTCGTGTACGGTGTAATAGCCGTGTGGGTCGATGCTGCACCAGCGATTCAGCCAACCGGCCGGGGCATCGGCGAGCAGGTGGTGTCCGGGGCGGCTCGTGGGGCCGAAGGAATAGAAATCGGAAAAGGTAAACTGGGCATTGGGGTAGGCGTGCAGCAGCGCCCGTCGCCGCTCAAGGAAGTCGAGGTTCCAGACGTCATCGCTGTCGCACAGGGCGATCCAGTCTGAATCGCAGCGTTCGATCGCGAATTTTCGTGCGGCGCCCTGGCCCGCGTTGGCGAGGCGCAGACAGGTCACTGCCGACGAGAACTGCCGGACGACCTCGCCCGTACCGTCGGTAGAGCCATCGTCGACCACGACAATGTGGTCGGCCTTACAGGTCTGGGCGAGTATCGCCGCCAAGGTCTCGCCAATGAATGCTTGGCTATTGAATGCCGGGATGACGACAGACAGGTTCATTGTTAGCGGTGGGCGGCGGCTTGGCATCGCTCGGGGCTGCTATCAGGATCAGTCGGTGGTGGTGCTTTGGTGCAGGTGGAAAGGCTCGCTGACAACCATCTGCGGGGCGCTGACGCCAATAAAGTTAAGGATCTCTTCCTGGCCTGCCCGCGCACTCAGCGCGGCGATCGGAAAGATGCGAAAGTGCAGTGGGTGTCTGACCGCCAGCACGTCGGCCTCGGCATAATACCAGTCCCAGTATTGCCCGACCGCGTCCGTCATGTTGGTGGCGGTGAACTTGGGAAAGGTCTTGTCCCAGACGGGATCGAGTTGATACCTGGTGCCATCGTGTTCCTGCCAAAAGTTTCTGCTCGTGTGGAACGGGGTGCGGGTGATCAGGGACTTGAGCCGATCCGCTAACCACAGGGATGGCCAGCGGCCGATCGCGGCCTTGCGGAGCCAACTTGCGACGGTCTGCTCGCGGTCACGCCGGATGCAGACGAAACGCACGTCGTTATTGATAGCCAGGATGTCATCGACGTAGCGCAGGTAGTAGTATGCAATGTCGCCGAGCATGCGGACGGCCGGCACCTGCTGAAGCTGCCGATAGGTAGCGATGGAGGCCGGTCGTGAATAATCGAGGGAGAGCCGACGCCGGTCGCCGCCGTTGAGTATGGCCTGAAATTCGTTGATGGTGTTGAGGATCGGTGCCGGATTGCCCTGGAAGACGACGCCGGTCGGATTCAGTTCATGGAAACAGACGGCAGCGTGTTGGCTGCCGATGAGATGGGAGAGCGAGGCCGTTCCGGTGCGGCCCGCCCCCAGACCTAAGACGATCACGTTCATAGTCGAGAATGCAGTGTGGCAGAGGTGCAGCGGACGCTGCACCGGAGCCGGCGATCACGCGCGGGCGGGAATGGGTGTGGGATGGTCATTCGCCGGCCCGCGCCCATTGCCGCACCTGGCAATAGCTCGTAAAGAGGGTCCATTTGAAGGTGGGGGCGATCCCGAGTGCCTCGCGTGCGTAAAACACGGCGGACTTCCAGCGGCCGGAGCGGGCGAGTTCTTCCGTGATTTTCTTCAGCGTGTGCCCCTTGTGCTGCCGGCCATGGGCGCGTATCGCCGGATGACGTGCGAAGAGGGCGGCCTTGTCGAGTACCTGGAGTTGGTAGCGCCGTTTTTCGAGCATTGGGAGTTGCGTGGTCATGCTTAAGGTGCGGCCGGGCTCGGGTACCTCGTGTCGGGAGACGACCTGGGGGTGATGGACGATGCGCCGGGCGCGGTCGGCGACGCGCAGGAACAAATCGCGATCACATTCCCAGCGGATGCCCTCATCCATGCCCGCGACGTCCTCATACAATGCACGAGGAACGACCAGGCAGTTGATGTGGCAAAAGCCCCCGGCCGCCATCAGTTCCGGAACCGTAACGCTATAGGTGCCGCGTGCGCAAGGTGAGTGGCCGCGGGATCGGCACTGTGCGGCCAGCGCCTCCAGCCAGATCGGGCCGGGTAACTGCCGCCCGCGGCGGAAAGCAAGTTGATTGGTCATATACAGATCGATGGGCGCGCCGCGAGCGTCTGCTTCCTGCAATATCTCGCTTGCCCGCTGGAGGTGCTCAGTATCGATCCAGCGGTCATCGTCGTCGAGGAAACAGAGAAAGTCGCCGCGGGCCTGGGCGACGCCGTAGTTCAGGGCGTAACTCTGGCCATGGCCGTGTGGCCGGCGCACGAGTTGGAATGGCCGGATGCGCAAGTTGCCGATGGCGGTGGTGGCCGCCGCCAGCGCCTGCTCGTAGGCTTCGTGATGCTCGGCGGCCGAGCCGTCGTTGACCACGATGATTTCGGTGTCGGTCTGCGTCTGGGCGATGACTGAATTCAGGGCGTCCCGGAACAAGACCGGGCGGTCACGGGTGGCGAGGATGATCGAGAAAGTTGGCATGGGGTCAGTTGCCGAGTCAACGCCGGGGCATCGGGTAGGGTGTGGCCACACGATTATAGCGCAAGATCAGTTGTATCGGCGGTCCCGGGCGGGCTTTGCCGCGAGCGGCCCAGGAGACCGGTGATGCATTGTTCGACTTGGGCGAAGCAGCGTTCGTAGGCGTCCGGTCGGTGACCGTAGGGGTCGGGAATCTCGGCGTCGGGGATGGTGGCAGCGGCCGCCAATCCCAATAGAAAGGCCTTGCCGGCGCTGGCCGGGAATAGCGCTGCAAGCTGCTCGATATGGGCCGCCTCCATTGCCAGGATGAGGTCAGCGTCGGCCACGAGGGCCGCATCCACGACGCGGGAGCGGCTGGCTGACAGGTCGTGACCGTGCGCGGCGGCGACCGCGACCATGACCGGATCGGCGGGCCGCCCGCCGGCGGGGTGGAGTCCGGCGGAGGACAGGCGAAAGCGCCCCGCCAGGCGTTCGCTCGCCAGCACCTCTGCCAGGGCGCTGCGGTTGATATTCCCATAGCACAGGAACAGCAGGTGTGCGCCGGTGCGCAGACGGGCAGCGACGGCAGCGCTGCGCCACGCGGCGCGCTGGCGGCGCAGGAACCGTCGGTGTGCAATGAGTCCGCTGGCGCGGCGCCAATGGTCGCTGACGATGCGGCGCAGCTCCGCGAGGCCCGGGCGGGGATCGCGCCACTGCTGGGTGTCGAAGTGGTGCCGGGGCGAGAATACCAACAGCAGATCACGGATGACCCGCGTCCAGGTGGGCAGGGTGGCGAGCCCCGGCGGTGCGTCGCGGCGCAGGACCGCCTCCAGCCAGTGAATGTCGTTGGGCAGGTTGCGGCAATAGATGCCGGTGCGCGCCGCCGGCCGTGGCCGGATAGCGCCATCCAGGTACAACTCCGCCAGCATGGCGGGGAAGTCCGCACCCGCGGCCGCCGCCAGTGGCAGTGAGCCCCAGAAGCGGCCATTGACCTCCATCAGACAGAATTCACCGGTCTGCGGGTTCTGCTTGAATTCGACCATGGCGACACCGTGCCAGCCCATGGCGGCGATCAGGCGGCGGGCCGCATCCAGCATGGCCGGCTCGATGGGGACGCTCAGGCGCAGACTACTGGCGCCCCCGGTCAGTGGGACCTCATGCAGACGCCGATGCGCGAAGGCGAAGGTGATGCGGCCATGCTCCGCGATCAATTCGATGCCGACCCCGGTACCGGGGAAGAACTCTTGGATCAGGGCCGTGCCGTAGCGCCTGGCCGCGGCGAGGCGGGCGACCAGTTCGGTGTCGGTGCGCGCGTACGCCACCTGCAACTGAATGCGTCCCTGGGCCTGTGCGCCGATCGATGAGGTCGGCTTGATGACCAGCGGGTAGCCCTGGGTCGCGGCAAACGCGACTGCCGCGGCCGGGGTGTCGGCGGCGCAACCGCGCGGTACGCGGATACCCAAGGCGGCGGCGAGGGCGAGGGTGCGGGACTTATCCAGCGCGATGGCGAGGGCGGCGGCGGGGGCCATTGCCACCCGGCGCTCGTCGATGCGCCCGCGTTCATGGTGTAAGGGCGTCAGGCTGCGCTCGGTGACCGGGATGATCAGCGCATAGCCGCCGCGCTCGATCTGGTCCGCGACCCAGTCGACGAAGGGTGACGCCTGGGCCAGCGGGTCGGGATAGCGCAAGAGCGCGCCGGCGTACCGCGAGCGCGCCGCGAGCGGGTAATCCTCATGACTGGCTACATCGATATGGAGGCCGCGGGCGTGCAGTGACCGCACGATCGTCAACGCGGGGATCATGTCGGCGTCGAGGACCAGGACGCGACGGGGCCGGTTCGCGCAAGCGTGCACGGTCAAACTATGCGGCGCATGTTCCAGAGCAGCCGCAGTCCGAAGCGCGTGGGCGTGCGGTCCCATGGGGTGAAGCGCGGGAGCCGGAAGCGGTCCGTGGCGGCGGTGGCGACGCCGGGGCCGGTGGACACGGCCGCCTGATAGCCGATCTCCTTGGCCATCTGCGCGTGCTCCGGGCCAAAATCCAGCATCGGCTTGCCATTGGGATAGGCGAAAAAGCGCAATCGCTCACCCAACAGCCCCTCCAGGTCCTCCTTGTTGTCGGCGATCTCGCGGTAGGCCTCGCGCTCGGCGGTGCGTGCCAGGATGGGATGGGTGACGGTATGCCCGCCAATCTCGGCCCCTTGCGCGTGCAACTCGCGCACCTGGGCCCGGGTGAGCATCGGTGAGCGCAGGTGCGGTGCGTAGCGCGCGGCCAGATCGTCCGCGATCACGTCGCGGAAGTCGGGCGGGCAGTATTTCAGGAGGCCCAGCAGGTCACGCAGCAGTTTGGCCCGTTCGCGCGGATCACCAAGGGCGTGGACGCCGAAGCGGTATTCGTTGAGGTCGACCTTATCGCCCGGCAGGCGACGGATCGCCTCGGCGAGTCGGTCATTCCACATGAGCCGGCCGTCCAGATAGCCGCTGGCGATGAACACGGTCACCGGTATCCCGAACTGCTTGAGGATCGGGAGGGCGACCGTCAGGTTGTCGGCGTAGCCGTCATCGAAGGTGACGCACACGGCGCGCTGAGGAAGCGTGCCTTGCTCCAGCCCGCGCAGGCCCTCGGCCAGGGACAGGGGGGAGAAGCGATCACGCACCAGGCCCATGATGGCGGCGAACTGCTTCACGTCCGGGTCGCCCGACAGAAAGGGGTCCGGCGCCGGACGCACGCGATGAAAGACCATGATCGCGAGGCGGTGGGGGCGGTGGGTGGGCATCAGCCGTGCGGCGACGCCGACGAAGAAACGCTGGCCGAGGCGCCGGAACCCGGATGCCAGCGCATCCAGGGCCGTGCCTGCGGTTGCTTGCGGCGGGGTCAGGGACATGTCGAGTCGGGGGCGACCCGCCCCGCCGCCGCGCGCGCGGGCAAATGGCCTCTGCCCTGGTATCCGCGACCCGCGTCCCGCGGACTGGGCGGTGATTGCGGGGAGGCCCGATGTGCGAGGTCGCGCGACATTAAGGTTACTGTCAAGCTGGCTTGAGGAAGCGCGTGGGGCTGAAATGATCTTAAGTCCGGGGGGTGAATGGCCGGTCGGTCCAACCGGACCCTTGCCACCCTGGGGAGTGCCTGATCGGCGGCCGCTGTATGACTGTGCATTGTACGTCAGACGGCGACCACCGGCCGGGGTTGCCGGTGGAACATTCGCGCGGCGTGACGCGGGCCGCCGCCGCTGCGCAGCCTTGCCGCCTCAATACCCGCCCTTGCGCAGAACTTCGGGCAGTCCGGCAATTTTGGTGCCCTGCTTGGTCGGTGCCAAGGGGAAGAGGGTGTAGAGGTCCTTGCTGGTTGGCTTGGTGCCCCACAGCGTGGTCATATCCTTCAGCACGGCCCGTTCCATCGGCTGGTGCTGGTTGTTAGTGAGATACTGGTTGCGCAGGTAGCGGATCAGGTCCCAGTGCTTGTCGGTGAGTGCGATCCCTTCAATCCGCGCGAGCCCGCGCGCCACGTCCTCGTCCCAGTCCAGGTGGTTGACCAGGTAGCCGTGGTCGGTGGTTTCAATCGTCTTACCATTGATTTCGATGGTCATGTTCGTGTGTCTCTCGTCGCGAAGTTCCGGCCTTTCAGCCGCTCGTGGTGACGGCGTCGATGCCTTTGTGGGGGATGAAGATACCGCAGCCCAGCAGGCGGTGGGGGCCAAGCCCGTGCTGCTGGAGGCGCAGCGATTCCGCGCCGCTGAGATCGGCGAGCAGCAGGCTGCGGGTAAGGATCGGGCCCTGGGGGGTCGCTATTGCGAGGCTCCGCCCGCACAGGGCTTTGCGCACGCGGATGTCGAGCGCAGCCAGCGTGGCGGCAGTCGCGTGCAGGAACGCGGACTCGTCTGCCTGCAGGGTCTCGCCCGGGGCCGCGACCACATGGCGGGCGAACAGGGTGGTCTCCTTGCTTAGGGGTCTGATCTTGCCGACGCCGAGGGTGAGCGGGCAGTCGCCGACCTGGAGCCGCGTGCCGGGCAGCATGGCGAGCAGTTCGGCCACGCGGGCCCGGGGCGCGCGCAGCGTGAGCTTGGTCCGACGCGACACCTGGAGCCGGTTCCCGGTCCCGTGGGCGGGGCGCTCCCAGCCGTTCTGGGAGCCGGCGACGTGAACGCTGTGGATCGCGACCCCGGGCTCCGCGGCCATCCAGGGACAGACCGCGAGCAGTGCGGCGGCGAGGCCATAGGCGTGATCGACCGGGAGTTGGCGACAGTCCAGTGCAAAGGATAGATCGACCACGTCATCAGGCACCGTGATGGCGGCGCTATCCTCTGCCTGGTTCCAATACATGGACAACACTCTGACTCGCCGACCTTCAGGACCACTGGTCCGCGGCGAAGGGCAGCCGGTCCCGGAGGGCGTCGCGATCGAACCACCAGTCGTCCCGGACCAGGACCTCGACCACGCTGCGCAGTCGCATCAGGAACTTGTCCGGCTCTTTCAATTCCAACCGCTCCATCCACCGGTCGAACTGTTCGGGGGTCTGCACCCCGCTGTGGCGACGCGCCACGTTGCCGAGGGTTTGGGTGGAGAAGAACATCAGGTCATCGCGGTGCTTGCCCTGGGCGCGCACGTCCGCCAGGAACAGCGCGGTGCTGGCCGCGACGGCCGCCCCATCCGCGTCGTCCGGGGTCTCGTCGATGACGTGGCGCAAGAGATCGATACTGAGTTCGGGGTCGACGGGGCAGGTGACGGCCAGCCAGATACCTTGACCCAGGGCGCAGATGGAGTCCGGTTGCCCGGCCTGGAAGAGCACATCGCAGGCATCTGCCGCGGATTCGAAGTCGTCTACCGCCAGGAAGTCGTTGAAGGCCGCGCGTCCGAGCGGCCAGGCCTCGGCGCCGCGATCGAGGCCGACCAGGGTGCGGGCCAGTTGCAGACGGGTATCGGCGCCGGCCGTGGCCGCTGCGCCGCTGCGCTCCAGATCGCCCAGCCGCTCGCGCAGGGCGTCGAGATGCGATTCCAGGGCTGCCTGTCTGGGGTCGTGCGACCCGCGCGTGTCGCCCCCGGGACCGACCCCGTGATCGGCCAGACGGGCGGCGAGCAGGTCGAGCTGTTGCATGAGTGCGCGCGGCATCTTGACTTAGCGCACCAGGCCGCTGAACGCGGCCTCCAGGCGGTCTTCCCAGTTGTCCGGGGTGTCGGGGTAGGGCGGCTTCACGTCCATGCGGAAAAAGCGCTCGCCGGACCGGGCGACGGCCTGCACGAGGGGGACCAGGTCATCAAAGGATTGAAGGTCTTGGTCGCCGACGAGAAGTTCGCTGAGCTTGAGCATGGATCGATGCAACCGCCCTGAGTTCTGTTGATCGGATGCCCGGGGGACCCCGGGCGCGGCTAGCTGATTCGGGTTGCGACTGGGGGCGTGCCGGGCGTGCCGACGCCCGCGCGCAACCCTTGAAGGTCCCGGGCGCCTCACCCAGCCCCGCGGGACTGGGCGGAGCCGGCGGCCCCGCGGGTCTGTCGCGCCCCGTCGTCGGATCCTCCCTCACAAGGACCATTTGCGGTGTGAGCCGCGTGAAAACAAGCAACCAAATGCCCCGTGCGCCGGCAGATC
>NZ_CAIKKU010000562.1 GCF_903828115.1 uncultured Thiodictyon sp.
CGACCCCGCATGGCAGCCCCAGTTGGCACCGCGGTTACCACCGGCGTAGCGCCCTGGAGCGGATCAATAACCGCATCGACAACAGCTTCGGCTTCGAGCGGCATTTCATCCGCGGCCTGGCGAAGATGCAAACCCGGGTCGGCCTGGCCCTTGCCGTCATGATGGCCATGGCGCTGGGACACGTCAAAGAAGGTCGCATCGAGCAGATGCGCTCGCTGGTCCAGCCCATCCCGGCCACCGGCTAACCCGCCCCTCACCGCCGCTTCCGGTCAGGCCGCTGGCGCGTCGCCTGCGGGCGCGGCTGTCCGCGGCAACGAGTTGTTGAGAACTCTTCTCATTTCGGTGCTGCGGCGACCCGATTTTGCCCGCGCCCGCGCGGAAATCCTGCGCGTCAGGCCCGCCTGAAGCTGATCTCGCCCGGCGGCGTTTGCGAAAAACGCCACAGCGCAAATGGCTCCACCAGGGCGAGGGTGGACAGGAGCTGGCGCCCGTGCTCGGGCGGTGCGGCGATGGCGTGCTTCAGGATGTGGTTGCGGCTCTGGACCAGGTCCAGTTTGCCCAAGTCCAGCCGCGCCCCCCCAGGGGACCCGGGTCCGCGCACCAGGCATCGAAGTTGCCGCGGTCCGGCAGATAGTCGAGCACCAGGCCCGCGAGCACGCCGATCACCAGCGGGTGGTTGTCGCAGTGGCGGGTGAGATAGTCGCGGATGGCCTGCGCATCGCCGGTGACGCCGCAGGCGCGAAAGAGCGCCTCCGCGTCCGCCGGGCGCAGACCCGGCAGCGGCAGCCGGCGCACGCTCGGGATGGGCTGGCTAGCGGGATTGAGCAGCACCTGGGGCACCAGCCGGGAGCTGACCAGGACCTTGAAGGAGTACCAACAGCGGCCGGCCCAGTCGCCGCGCAGCTCGGTGGCGTGGCGGTTGATCCAGTGCCAGGTGAGCATGCTCTTGCCGTTGCCGCCGATGGCGTCGAAGAGCAGCAGGTTGTTGGGGTCGGCGGCCTGAGCCCAGTCGTCCAGTGCCGCAAGCTCGGCCTGCCGACCCACGAACTGGTCGCGGCCGATGTAGGGGGGCTCGGCGTAGAGGTCGGGCGGCATCGGGATGGCGGGCTGCCCTGGACCCGGGGCGGCAGGCGCCCGGGTGGGCTCGGGGCCGGGCTGGGCGGACGCCAAGTGCTCCCGCAGGCGGGCCAGCGGGGCGGCGAGCTTGTCCTTGAAGTCCGCGAGGCTGTCGAACGCCGCATAGTCCCGGTGCACCCGGGAGTCCGGCGCGGACTGCTGGGCGCGGGCGCGCAAGGCCGTCAGCTTGGCGCGCCGGTCCGGGTCCAGTTCGATATCACGCTCCTTGACCGGATGGTCCTCGCCCATGACGAAGAGCAGGACGGGCCGGCCGAGCCGGACCGCCTCGTCATGCTCCAACTCGGTGATGGAGCGCGCCTGCGGGTTGCGACGGGGACACTCGGGGGTCTGGCCGTACTTGCGGCTGACGATCAGGATGTCGCCAAAGTTGAGCCCAGCCGGATGCCGACCCTTGCCGAAGCGCCGGAAGCCCAGGGCCGCGGCATCGGCCAGGGCCTCGTCCAAGGGGACCGTTTCGATGCGCTGCATGGCAAGCAGTCGCTTGGCGCGCTCGACCCCGACATCGCCCAGCCGCGACTGGATGACCAGCAGGAATTCGGTGCGGTTGGGTGCACACAGACCGATCCTGGCAGCAGCAGCCAGCGCGGTCAGGAGGTCCGCAGCCTCCGGTTCCCCGAGCAGGATCGCGGTCAGGGCGCTGGTATCGACGACCAGATCAATCGCAGTGGCCATCGGCGTTGTAGCCCAGAATCTCATCGTCACTGCGCCGATCGAGTACCGGCAAGGTCCAGACCTCGGCTTTAAGCCATGCGAGGCTTTCCGCTACCGAGGGCCGGCGCGGTCGATCGCGTGCGCCGCCCAGTCCCGACTGAAGGGCGACGATGGCCTCCTGTGCCATGGAGCGGCGGTGGTCGGCGGCGGCCTTGATCAAGACTCCGGCCACGCGCCCTTTGCGGCAACCCGTCGCGGCCGGGGGGCCGCGCCTACGGCGTCGGGGCGGCCCCACGGCCGCGCCGGATGTGAGGCGCGAGGTGGCCGAAGTAATGATCAACACAGCCAGAGGCC
>NZ_CAIKKU010000563.1 GCF_903828115.1 uncultured Thiodictyon sp.
ATCATGCCGCCTCCTGCAGCACCGCCAACACCCGTTTGAGGGTGGCGGTATCGAAGTCCGGGGCGATCTCCAGGCGCTGCCCATCCGCCAGCACGAGGATCAGTGGCGTCACCACCGCCGGCGGGGCGTCGACCCACTGCACCGGCACCAGCCGCACCGCCTCCGCCGTCTGGTCATGGCCGCGGGCACGCGCCTGGCGGAATACCTCCCGCCAGCGTTGCAGGCTACCCGGCGCGACGCCGTGGCGCTCGCAGTACGCCTGCTGCGTCAAACCGCTACGCGGCCAGCCCTCAACCAGTTCCCGCCACTGCTCGCGCGTACGTCGCCGTTGTGCCATGCTGAATTCCCCCGAAGTTGCTCTGTTCGGGGACTATCATCCCGGCCCGGGACTGGCAGGGAAAGATGCAATTCGCCGGACGCTTACGCATGAATCAGCAGGCGCGAACCGACGCGCAGTCCGGCCTCGCGGACGCGGGCATCGCACGCCATGCGCCCGATCAAAACGGGTTATACCCGCACAGCTTAGCACATCCCAGGGCGCACTGCGGTCCTGCAGCGGCAACCGGACTCAGAGATTTTGTTTGGGCGAGCGCAACGCTGGTCGGCAGAGCGGACCCTACGGACGCACGTAGGGTCCGCTGTGCGGACCAGCGACATCCCGTCCAGCAGGGTGACCGGGGTTATGATAAAGGCCCGCGTTACCGCGCCCCTCGCAACCGCGGATCGAAGGCGTCCCGCACCACGTCGGCGAATAGATTGGCCGCCAGGACCAGGGTGAACATGAAGAGAAAGGCGGCGGCGAGCGACCACCAGACCACCGGGTCGCGGGCCAGTTCCAGGCGGGCGCTGTTGATCATGTTGCCCCAACTGTTCATGGTCGGGTCGACGCCGATGTTGATATAGGACAGCACCGCCTCGGCCAGTACCAGACCGCTGAAGTCCAACACCAGGGTGATCAAAACGATATGCAGTACATTAGGCAGGATGTGCCGGCCCAGGATGGCGAAATGGCCGACTCCGAGCGCGGCGCCGGCCTGCACATAGTCGGCCTCACGCAGCTTCAGGGCCTCGCCGCGCAGCAGCCGGCAGAGGCCGGTCCAACTGGTCACGCCCAGAATCAGACAGAGGAACAGCAGGCGCAGGTCCGCCCGCTCCACCAGACTCGCGAACTGGTCGGCGTTGTTCGCCATATAGACCTGGAGCATGAGGATGGCGGCGGCGATCAGCAGCACGCTGGGGATCGCATTGAGGGTCGTGTAGAGGTACTGGATGATGTCGTCCACCCAGCCGCGGAAATAACCGGCCATGATCCCGAGCAGCACGGCCGCCGGCAACATGACGAGCGTCGTCAGGGTACCGATGACGAGCCCGGTGCGAATGGATTTCAGCGCCTGGAAGAAGACGTCCTCACCCACCTTGTCGGTGCCCAGGATATGGTACTTGAGCGCCAATTCACCGGCGACGAAGCCGAGCACCAGCATCAGGGCGAGTCCCCCCAGGGCGGTGCGCCAGGGCAACTCGGTGCGGCCGTCGCGCACTTCTTCATACATCGCCGACAGGGGAAGCCCCCGGCGCTGCGCCATGCTCCAGAGGATTTGGAGCGTGATCAGCCCCCAGATGACCAGGCCCTCGGTCAGCCCCCTCAGTGCGGTGCCGAAGATGTCCCAGCCGCGTTGATTCGGGTCCTTCAGGTGGCGGCCGCCGTATTGCAGCCGCGGGAAGTCCCGCACTACGCTGCCGTCGGGTTGGGTGATCGCCTCCTTGACGAAGAGGTGGGTGGCGAAGGGGGCCGAATAGGTCTTCTCCTGGCGTTGGCGCAGCGGCCGGGCCCAGTAGTCGAAGACGCTCAAGACCTCCGGGGCGAAGCGCCGCTCGGCAGACGGGTTCGCCGCACCCGGCGCCGGATCGGCGAGCGGCAACCGAAAGTGGAGCGTATCCAGCAGCCCGATCAGTACATAGCAGCTTAAGACCACCAGGGCGCCCATGCCGACCCGGGAGCGGGCCACGCGCCGCCAGGGGGCGCGCAGGTGCTCGTGACGGGAGGCATAGAATGCGAAGCCGATGGCGAGTCCCAGCAGCAGGAACACCAGGGCGTCGGTCCATAATACGACGGGCATCATTGCAGCCGCACCCGCGGGTCAACCAGCGTATAGGAGATGTCGGTCAGCAGCAGCCCTAGGATGTAGAGCACGGCGCCCAGGAAGACCATGGCGCGCACGATGGCGAAGTCCTGGTTACTGATGGCATCGATAGTATAGCTGCCCAGGCCCGGGATGCCGAAAAACGACTCGGTGATCAGGCTGCCCATGAAGAGCAGCGGCAACACCACCACCACGCCGGTCAGGATGGGGATCAGGGCATTGCCGAGGACATGCCGGAACAGCACGCGGCGCTCGGTGAGCCCCTTGGCGCGGGCGGTGCGCACATAGTCCTTGGAGACCTCCTCCAGGAACAGGGTGCGGTACCAGCGCACCCCGGACCCGACCCCGCCGACGACCCCGACGATGACCGGCAGGATCAGGAACTTCCAAGCCTCGATCCCGGTGTCGTACCCGGAGATCGGCACCAAGTGGAACATCTTACTCATCAGGAACTGGCCGCCGATGATGTAGAAGAGCCCGGAGATGGACATCATCGCCACCAGCAGCACCACGGCCCCCAGATCCAGATAGGTGGCCCGGAAGAAGACGATGAAGAGCGCCAGGCTGATATTGATGGCCAGTCCCACCAGCAGCACCGGCACGGCGATGGCGAGGCTCGGCCACATGCGCTGCGAGATGTCGTAACCGATATTGCGCCCGTCGTCCGATGAACCGAAATCAAAGGCGAAGAGCTTCACCGAGCGCTGGAAGAAGATGGTATCGGTGACCTTGGCGAGCCCGCTCGCCTTCTCATTGAAGAGCAGGGGCCGGTCATAGCCGTGCTCCTGCTTCCAATGGCTGATCGCCGCCGCCGTCACCCGCTTCTCCCCGAGCTGCATCCGCGCCATCTCGTCGGGTGAGTTGAGCACGAAAAACAGGACGAAGGTCAGCAGGTTGACCCCGATCAGGATCGGGACGGCATAGAGCAGGCGGCGCAGGATATAGGCGCTCACAGGGCGGTGCTCCGTTCGCGGCGCCGCACCATCCACAGGGCGGGCAGGACCAGGACCAGGACGATCCCGAGGGTCGCCCACAGGGGCCACAGGACCGGCGGATTCCACTCGGTGCGCAGGCGCTCCCGCACCGCCGGGTCGAGCCGCCGGTATTTCAGCGTATTGTTTGCCATCTTGTTGGGGTTGGCGTTGAACAGCCACTGGTGGTGCAGGGCGAAGGCCTTGGGGTAAAAGCCCCAGAGCCAGGGCGCGTCGCGGCGGGCAATCGTCATCATCTGGTCGACCAGGGCCTGGCGCTCGGGGCCGTCCTCCATGAATTTCATCTGATCGAAGAGCCGATTGAACTCCGGGTTGTCATAATTGGAGGCGTTCTCCCCCTGGTGCTCCACCTTGCCGTTGGGACCGTAGAGCAGGAAGAAAAAATTCTCCGGGTCCGGGTAGTCGGCGTTCCAGCCCCACATGTAGACCTGGCCGGTCCCGTTGCGCATCTTTTCCTGGAAGCGATTGTAGTCGGTGGAGCGGATGACGAGTTCGATCCCCAGCTTCTCGAATTGTTTGCGCATCCACGCCAGCCGCGACTTGTCATCGGGCCCGGTGGCGACCGCCTCATAGTTGATGCTGAGCGCCCGGCCGGTCTTGGGGTCGCGCCCGCCCGGGTAGCCGGCCTGCTCCAGCAGGGCGCGCGCCTCCGCGATCCCCCGGCGCACCGGGCGGCCGTCTTGCCATTCATAGACATAGGGGTTGATGCCGCCCTCCCCATCGCGATAGCCGCTGATCCCGGGCGGCAGTGGTCCTTGCGCGATCAGGCCGCGGCCGTTGGCGAAGATCGATATGAACTCCTCATAATCCACGGCGATGGAGATGGCGCGGCGCAGCAGCCGCGCCGGCTCGCTGTAGCCGCCCACCACCGGGTCCAGCATATTGAAGCCCAGGTAAGAGATGGAGGTCTCCACCGAGGTGATGAGTTCGATGCCCTTGGTCTGCATCTCGTCGGTGAGGCTGGGGCCGCCGTCCCCGCCGATCCGCACCGCCTGGTCGAAGGCGTCGGAGGAGATCCCGGACGAATCGTAATAGCCCTGGACAAACTTGTTCCAGCGCGGGATGTCCTCCTTCTCCAGGCTAAAGACGGCCTGGTCCACGAAGGGCATGGGCCGACCGGCGTCCGCCAGGAGTCCGGCCTCGGCGTCCCCGGGCATTCCCTGCGTAGGGAAGGTCTCACCCCAGAAATTGGGGTTGCGGGTGAGCACCATCCGTAGATTGGGGTTGTTCTCGGTCAGCATGAAGGGACCGGTCCCGACCGGGTACCAGTCGAGCACGATATTGCGCTCCTTCATCCCCGGCTGGGCATAGAACAACTCGGCCTCCCAGGGCATGGGGGCGAAGAAGGGCATGGCGAGCCAGTAGGTGAACTGGGGGTACTTGCCGTTGATACGGATGCGAAAGCTCGTGGGGTCCACCACCTCCACCCCGTCGAGCCGTGCCTCCCGCAGGGCCTGGACCCGGGCGATCGGGTCCAGCTTCGCGGCCGTCGCCAGGCGCTCGCCCAGTTCCTTGAATCCCACGATGTGCTCCTGCATCACCCCGGCGATCGGTGACTGCAGCCAGGGGGCGGCCAGGCGTTTGATCTGGTGGACGAAATCCGCCGCGGTCAGCTCGCGGGTCCCGGTGTAGGGAAAGTCCGCCAGGCGATTGATGCCGCGCAGTTCCCCTGCGGTCAGCCCGTGGTAACGCAAGGCCCCGGACCCATCCCGGGCGAAGGCGGGGTGCGGCTGGAAGCGAACCCCGGGGCGGACCTGAACCAGGTAGTCGCTGTAGGCGATCTGCGCCGCCGGTGCATCGTCCGGCAGGGGCTTGCCCGCGGCGTCGAAATAACGCGGCACCGGGACCTGCGACGCGGACAGCGGCACCAACTGATAGGGCCGCAGCAGCAGTTGGTACTGCAGCGGCGGCTCGTAGACTTGGGCGAGGAAGGCATACTCGTTGGCGCTGTAGGACCGCACCGGGTCCAGGTGCTTGGGCCGCTCGTCGAAGGAGGTGTAGACGGTGTTGCTCAGTGCCCGCCCCTCGGGATAGGGGTCATTCCAAGGCCCCTTGCCACAGCCGCCGAGCAGCAGCACCAGGGCCAGCAGCACCGCCAGGACCCCGCGCCGCACGCTGAGCCCCGTAGGGTCCGCTGCGCGGACCAAGCCGCCCGCGAAGGCCGACCCGGCCACGCGCCCGCGAAAATCCCACGCCGCCGCCATCAGCCCCCGCTCGAGGCTGGTCCAGGCTGGCACGGGCCGACAAGTTTCGGTAGTGTTGCGAATCCTCATAGGGCGGACATGATCGCACGGGAGACGGCGCCGCCGAAAGTCGCGCCGTTGCCGATCTGCCGCCTCGCCGCCCCCGACCCCACCCACCACGGAGCAATCGACACCCATGGGCTTCCTACAAGACAAGCGCGTCCTGATCACCGGCCTGGCCAGCAACAGGTCCATCGCCTGGGGCTGCGCCGCCGCCATGCGCCGCGAGGGCGCCCAGGTCGCACTCACCTACCAGAACGACAAGCTGCGCCCGCGGGTCGAGGAGATGGCCACGCAGTTGGACTCCGACATCGCCCTGCCCCTGGACGTGGGCAGCGACCGGCAGATCGCCCAGTGCTTCGCCGCCCTGGAACAACACTGGGACGGCCTGGACGCCATCGTCCACTCCATCGCCTATGCCCCCAAGCACGAGTTGGACGGGGACTACGTGGACGCCCTGACCCGCGAGGGCTTCAACACCGCCCACGAGATCTCCTCCTACAGCTTCGCCGCCCTGGCCAAGGCCAGCCGCCCCTTGATGGCCGGCCGCAATGGGGCGCTCCTGACCATGACCTTCCTCGGCGCCCAGCGGGCCGTGCCCAACTACAATGTGATGGGACTCGCCAAGGCCAGTCTCGAGGCCAATGTCCGCTATCTGGCCGCCTCCCTCGGCCCCAACGGGACCAGGGTCAACGCGATTTCGGCCGGTCCCATCTATACCCTGGCGGCGGCCGGGATCTCGCACTTCCGCTCGATGCTCAATCAGGTGGAGAAGCACACGCCATTGCGGCGCAATGTGACCGCCGACGAGGTGGGTAACGCCGCCGCCTTCCTGTGCTCGGATCTGGCGAGCGGGATCACCGGGGACGTACTGTTCGTGGATACCGGCTTCAACATCCTCGGCCTGGGGTGAGGAGTGCCGCGCCCGCGTCGCAACCACCGGCCCGTCGCTGCTTTCCGGCGGGTCGAGGGCGGCCGGCACTTGCGCAGCCGACATCATCCGAGCAAGATCTGATCGACAGGCCGGCTGGGCCTGGGGGTGAGGACCATGTTGTATCCGGTTTATGTCCATCCCGGCGACGCGCAACACGCGCATGGCGTCACGATCCCCGACTTTCCCTGGTGCTTTTCAGCGGCAGACGAATGGACAGCGCTGCCGGCACAGGTCCAGGAGGCGGTCGAGGTCTATTGCGAGGGGGAGGATCTCGTCATCCCGCCGCCGACCCCCTTGGAAGAACTGGCGGCCCAGCCGGAATATCAGGGCGGCGTGTGGCTGCTGGTTGATATCGACCTGGGGCGGGTCAATCCCAAGGCGATCCGGCTGAATATCTCGTTACCCGAGTGCCTGGTGCGGCGCATCGACGACTACGCGAAGGCGCATCACCTGAGCCGATCGGGTTTTCTGGCTCGGGCTGCGTCGCGGGCATTGGAGCAGTAGAGGAGGAAGGCGTACTCGTTGACGTTGCAAGACCACACGGTTCTCGCGCCTCCATACGGCGCGGTACGGGGGCCATGAACCGCGACGCAGTCGTTTCGATTCTGTCGGGCGCCCACTTGTGCCATACTTGCTATCGGGCCGGGTCACGGGCGCAATCCCGTCGCCCAACCCTATACTGCTTGTTCGCCTCAACCGTCTGCTGCAATGCTGCGCCTTCAATCGCTTCAAGATGTACCCTTGCTACCTGTCGAGCCTAGCGCGCGTGCGTTGGCGATTTTAATCATGGAGGCCGGAGCGATCCCCGTCACCGAGCCGGAAGACGCCCTGCATATCGCCATTGCAGCCGTCTCTCAAGCCCACTACCTCGTCACTTGGAATTTTGCCCATCTCGTCGGTCCGGATACGAAACTGCGGCTCTTGGATACCCTGCGCGCACTCGGCCACACACCGCCACTGCTGACAACCCCTGAAGAACTTCTGGAGATCGTACGATGATCCCAAACGAAACCGACCAACCAGCATTGCCCACCCCAAGAGCGCCTGACCCAATCCTGGCGGAACTCTGGGAGGTGAAGCGTGAGCTCAATCGCGCCGCCGATTATCGCATTGATGCTCTGGTGCAGATGGCCCATGAATCTGCGGAACGCATCCGGCAGCAATGGCGACAGGAGGGCCAGAGCGCCGCCGATGTTGGGGTTCGTTCTTCACCCCAACCTACCGAGCTACCGAGCTTGACCGAACCCTAATCCCCGCCCGGAGTACCAGCGATGAGCATGGCCGAACAAGTGTTAATCCAGAAGATCAGGCAGCTGCCGCCCCGGCGACTGGCGGAAGTGGAGGATTTCGTCGATTTCTTGCGTACGCGCGAGGACGATCAACGCCTCACGCACGCTGCCGCCAAGGCGGGCGAAGCGAGTTTTGCGGCGGTGTGGAACAATGACGAAGACGCTGCTTACGATCGGATCGATTGAACAAGGGCTCGTCACACGCGCCATGGGCAGGCTTGCTGCTGCCGATCTGCGCACACTCCGAGCCGTGCTCGCGCAGGTCATCGGCTGAATCTTGAGGCGAATATGGCAACCAGCAATTACGACGGTGACATCGTTGCGTGGGCGAACGAGCAGGCAGCGTTGCTGCGCGCCGGGATCTTCTCCCAACTGGACATCGAACACCTTGCAGAGGAAATCGAGGACGTGGGTAAGAGCGAAAAGCGCGAACTGGCGAGCCGGATGGCCGTGCTCCTGGCCCACCTGCTGAAATGTCAGTACCAACCGGAGCGGCAGGGCAACAGTTGGCGGCGCACAATCAAGGAGCAGCGCAATGCGATTGCTATCTGCATCAAGAAGACCCCGAGCCTGAAAGCAGACTTGAGCGATGCGGATTGGTGGTCCGGCGTTTGGTCCGATGCCGTCGCGAAGGCGGCGGAAGAAACGGGTTTGGGCGATTTCCCCGAATCCTGCCCGTGGACGGTCGACACCATTCTCGATCCGGGGTGGCTTCCTTCGCTTGTCGGATACGGGATAAACCCGTAGTCTGAAAGACCGCAAAGCGCCCGCACTTGCTCCCACGCAGGAGCGTGGGAGCCAGGGCCGACAGTTGGGGTGAGGAACGAACCCCAACGATACCCCGGGCGGCGCCGCTTGGCACCGCCGCCCCCGGTCACTTCACATCAGATGAGAATGTCGTCCGCGTACAGCAGGTCGGCGAACAGGTCCTTCTTGATCACTTCCCAGTTCTTGCGCGCCTTGGCCGCCGCACCGATGATGTAGCGGCGGGCGATGAAGACCTTGCGGCTGTCCTGCTCCGCCTCATCCATGAGCAGCCAGCCGGTGTAGAGGTAGCTGTAGATCTCCACCAGTTCCTTGGCGGCGATGCTCTGGAATTGCTTGTCGGTCTTGTCGGTGACATATTTCAGGGCGTCGAGGAACAGCACCCGCATTTCCTTCAGTTCATCCGCCAACTGCGCCAGATTGCCGGCCTTGCCCTTCTGTTCCAGGGCCGTGAAATGGTCTGCAAGGATGTCGTTGATGACCCCGCCGGTGGCGGCGACGATCTGCAGTTGCGAGGTGCCCTCGTAGATGTTGGTGATCCGGGCATCGCGCGTCAGGCGCTCGACATTGAACTCCTTCATGTAACCGGTGCCGCCGTGGATCTGCAGGGCATCATAGGTGATCTTATTGGCGTTCTCGCTCAGTACATACTTGGCCATGGGGGTGAGCAGCGCGGCCACCCGGGTCGCCTCCTTGAGTTTGGCGGTCTGCTCAGACGAGTCCTTGCCCGCGGCCTTGAGCGCCTCGATCTTCTCTTCCAACTTATTGCGCAGGTCGACCCAGTGGCAGCCGGCGTAAAGCAGTGAGCGGTCGCTTTCGAGCGTGACCCGCATCTCCATCAGCAGATTGGCGACCACCGGGATCGCATAGATGCTCTTGCCGAACTGCTCGCGTGCCTTGGCGTAGCGCAGGGCCTCCTCATAGGCCGCCTGGGAGATGCCAAGGCCTTGGGCGGCAACGCCCAGGCGCGCCCCGTTCATCATGTCCATGACATATTTGATCAGGCCGAACTTGCGCTTGCCGATGAGTTGCGCCGGGGTATCGTTGAATTGCAGTTCGCAGGTGGGCGAGCCGTGGATCCCAAGCTTGTTCTCGATGCGCCGCACCTGGACGTTGTCTTTTCCATAACAGGCGAACAGGCTCAGGCCCCGGCCGTCTTTGGTGCCCGGCTCGGAGCGGGCCAGCACCAGCAGGATCTGCGCGTTGCCGTTGGTGATGAAGCGCTTGACCCCCTTGAGCCGCCATTGCCCGTCATCGTCCTGATAGGCCAGCATGTTGACGGCCTGCAGGTCGGAGCCCGCGTCCGGTTCGGTCAGCACCATGGCGCCGGTGGCGGCACCACTGGCGAATTGCGGCAGGAACTCCTGACGCTGCTCTTCGGTGCCGTACTTGTTGATGGTCTCGGCGATGTCCTGCAGACCGAACAGGTTCATCAGCGAGGCCTCGGCCCGCGCGACCATCTCGATCGCCATGGTGTAGAGGGTGGTGGGGATGTTGAGCCCCCCATAGCGCCGGGGCAGGGTGAAGCCCATCAACTCCGCCTGGGTCAGGAGATTCAGTGCCTCCTGGACGCCCTTGGCATAGGTGACCTTGCCCGCGGCGAAATGGCTCCCCTCCTCGTCTATCGCGGCGGCCTGCGGGGCCACGTTGTTTGCCGTGATATCGCCGACGATCTCCAGGACCTTGCGATAATTGTCCAAGGCGTCCTGGTAGTCGGTCGGGGCATAGTTGTAGGCCGCGGCCTCGGCATAGCCGTGCTCGGCGATGTCGACCACCTCTTCGAGCTTGAGGCGATCGAAATGGAACAGCAGATCGGTGTTGTCGGTGAAATAGTTGGCCATGGCTCGACTACTTTAACTTGTGCTTGTAGGCGTCGATGAGCTTCGGAATCACTTCCATCACATCGCCGACGATTCCGTAATGGCAGACACCGAAGATCGGCGCGTCGGGGTCATCATTGACGGCAATGATCTTGTTGGAGTCGCACATGCCGGCCCGGTGCTGGATCGCCCCCGAAATACCGCAGGCAATATAGAGTTTGGGTCGCACCGTGACGCCGGTCTGTCCCACCTGGCGCACCTGGTCGATAAAACCGGCGTCGACCGCGGCGCGCGTACCCGCGACCTCGCCGCCGATCACCCTGGCCAACTCATAGAGGATCTGGAAGTTCTGCCAGTTGCCCATCCCGTAGCCGCCGGCGACGATGATCGGGGCGGCCTTGAGATTGACCTTGCTCTCCTCGTGATGGCGGGCAATGATGCGGACCAGTTGGTCGGCGGCGCTGGGCGAATAGGGGACCGGGGTGATGCGCCCGTCGACCGGTTGCGCCAGCGGTATCTTCTCCATGACCCCCTCGCGCACCGTGGCCATCTGCACCGGGGAATCCGGACAGATGATGGTGGCGATGATGTTGCCGCCGAAGGCGGGGCGAATCTGCAACAGGAGTTGGGAGTAGTCCTTGCGCAGATAGGTCACGTCGGCGATCTGGAGATCCGTGCAGTCCGCGGTCAAGCCGCTGCGGGTATGGGAGGCGACGCGCGGCGCCAGGTCCCGGCCGATGAAGGTGCCCCCGAAGAGGACGATCCGCGGCTGATGCCGGTCGACCAACTCGCTCATGATCCGGCTGTAGGGCAGCGTATTATAGTGAGCGAGCTGTGGGTGATCCGCCAGCAAGACCTCGCGCGCACCGTAGCGGAAGGTCTCGGCGGCCAGGGCCTGCAGGTCGTGGCCGATCAGCACCGCCTGCAATTCACCATTGAGGCTTTCCGCCAGCTTTCTGCCCTTGGACAGCAGCTCCAGGCTCACATCCGCCGGCACACCTTCGTGCTGCTCAATGAAAACCCAGACTTTTTGTGTATTCTCATTCATAGGGGCTTATCCGAAGATGTGGTCTTCCATCAGTTTATCGATCAGCGCATACATGCCGTCCCTGGTGGCAGGTATGGTTTCATGCGCGCTCCCGCCCAGGACCACCGACTCGATCTTGTGGACCTTGGTCGGTGACCCGCCGAGGCCGCAACGGCTGAGATCGACGTCCAGGTCGTCGGCGGTCAGGGTGGGGATAAACAGGCCCTTGGACACGTACTCTTCCTTGAGCTGATCCACATACAGCAAGGAATTGCCCTCGGTCATCTTTTCCAGTTCGAGGAGGGTATGGGCGTTCTTGTAGGCCATGACCCGCTTGGCCCGGAAGGGCCGCGGCGTGGCGGCGTCCTTGACCACCGTGATCAAGAGAGGCAGCGTGCCCTCCAGGATCTCGAAGCCGTGATCGACCTTGCGCTTGACGGTGATCTGGGGTCCCTGCGCCTCAAGGATCGCCTCCGCATAGGTGATCTGCGGCAGGCCCAACTTCTCTGCGGTCTGGGGGCCGACCTGGGCGGTGTCGCCGTCGATCGCCTGGCGACCGGCAAAGATGATGTCGTAGGGGCCCAGTTTGCGCAGTGCCTCCGCCAAGACATAGGAGGTCGCCAGGGTGTCGGCCCCGGCGAACTTGCGGTCGCTGACGAGAAATGCCTCATCGGCGCCCATATACAGGCAGTCGCGCAGCAGGTCTGAGGCCTTCAGCGGCCCCATGGTCAGCACCCGCACGGTGCCGCCGTAGCGGTCCCGCAATTGCAGCGCCAGTTCCAGCGCCACCTTGTCTTCGGGATTGAAGATCGTGGGGAGCTTGCTGCGATTGACGGTACCGTCCGGCTTCATTACCTGGCCGGAGATATTGGCCGTGTCGGGAACCTGTTTGACCATTACGATGGAATGGTAGCTCATGCTCTGCCTTGTCTATTGAAGTAATTGGGGAATGCGACCGGCAACCGGCCCGGCGATTAAAATGGACCTGGGCGGCAGCGCTTGCACAACCCGGAAAATAGGGCGGCGGGATGGTACCATTTTTCCCAGGACGACGCGATGTCCGCGGCCGGGGCAGCAAGGCGTCGGGCCGGTGCCGGCCGGCTTGGTCCGAGGTCACCGGCCTCCGTGCAGGCGTTCACCGCGACTGCCCGGTCGCTGTAAATCCTTAGAAATCCTGTTAATCCCGTCCATTGTTGAACCCAGGGGACGAAGCGCAGCGTGACCGGGCGGAGACTTACCGGGCGCCGCCCTGCAACAGACTCGCAATCCCGGCGATCCATTCATAGCGCACGGGATCGTCCGGACACTGGGTCAGACCACATTCCAGCAAGGTGGAGACGAGATTACCGACAATCAGTACGACGAACAGGATGATGACCAGGCCGACGATCCTTCCCCGCTCCCGGGGGGCGGCCTGACCGTCCATGCTGCCCGGCAGACTGAGCAGGACGGCGATCCCGAAGATGATGCCGACGAAGGCCATGAAGGCCCAGGTGTAGAGATGCAGCCCAAACAGGGCGTGACCGAAGCCCGGATCACCCGGTGCAATGTGCAGCAAGACCTGCCGCATGGCGACGGCCGCCCCCGTCAGTGCCGCCAGAATCGCCAGGCCATAATGTAACGGGCGGATACCAAAACGCAGGTTGAGCAGGAAGCCCAACCCGGCGGCGATCAGGGCCGCCCGTTGCAGGAGGCACAGCGGGCACGGCAGTTCACCGAGAAGCAACTGATCGGCAAAGGCGGCAACCAATGCCAGAGAGATCAGACCCAGAGCGAGCGCATTGAGCCGGACAACGAGGCGCGAGGCAGGCATAGGGACTCCGGATAAAGCCGTCTGGGTGGGGACACGACACTATAGCCCAATCGGCAACTTATCGGTCATATGATGAATCAATAAGCCGCCGATCACCGCGATCGTCAACAAGGCGAACAGCGCCCCGGTCGCCCGCGACCCCCGCAGGATCGCGGCGGCGGCAATCAGGCCCAGAAGAAAGGTGATGTACATAGGAACTCGCCGAGAGCCGGGGGAAATCAGTAGCGTCTGCACGCCGGGCCGGCTAAGGAACCGTTCATTAGTAAGTTAAATAAGCCCATTAGGAAGTACCTTTGCCGTCGTTGTCGTTGTCGTTGTCGTAATCGAGGTTATCGTAGCGCCCAGGATTCTCTCGCACCCCAAAGTGCATCGCTTCTTCAGCGGCGCAAATCGCAACGGCATCCCCCACCCGGATCAGCCCGCCGCGCAGCACCCGGGCATTGAGCCCGCCATGACCGCGCATGGCATTATAGCCGCCAGGACCCAGGACTTCCTCCATGCGCGCGCAGGGATGACAGAGTCCGGTACCCAGCAGCAGCACCTCGCCGATGACGAACTGCCGCCCCTGCAGCGCCGTGAGGTTGATCCCAGAGACGACCAGATTGCGCCGCAGCCGCGTGGGGTCCAGCGGGGGTTCGCCGAGCAGCGCGCCGAGCGCGGCCAGATGCTCGGATTGCATCAGGGTAATGCCCCGGGCACCGCTCCTGCCGCCATAATGGTCCCCATCCAGCCCGGCTCCGGCCAGGGCGCGGGCCTGCTGCCGCACACTGACCGGACCGCGGCGGCGGGCCCGCACGCCGATCCATACGACCCGTCCGGCACGGGGGAACTGTCTCTTGAGTAACTCCAGCGTCTCCACGATTGTCCCCTTTGCCAGGTATCCGGAACCATGAACGCAGCCCGCACCCTGTTTCTGACCCTGCTCTCGCTGCTGCTGATCCTGCCCGGGTGCAGCCAACTCCAGATCGCCTACGGCACCGCGCCTTTCTTCATCAAGCGCTATGCCGACGACTATCTGAAGCTCGACAGCGACCAACTGGCGCGTTGGGAGCCGCGCCTGGGCGCCGCACTCGATGCCCATCGGGCCCTGGAATTGCCGCTGCTCGCGGGATTCTTCGAGGCCCTGCTCCAGGCGAGCCGGGCGGGTTTCGACGATGCCAACACGCGCTGCCTCACCGGCGCCTTTCGCGACATCTATCGGCGCCATGCCAGGCTCGCAGTGGATACCGCGGCACCGCTGCTCGCGGGGGTGACACCGGCGCAGGTCCAGGCGCTGGAGCGGCGCTTCGCCGTGGAGTACGCGCAAGACCTGCCCCGCCCCGGCAACCGGGATCGCGCCCTGGAACTGGCCAAACGCGCCCGCCGGTACGTCAAGTCGGTCGAGGAGTGGACCGGCCCCCTCACCGCCGCCCAACGCGCCCTCGTGGCGGAGGTGACCGGGCGGATGCCGGACACCGAGGTGATGGTCCTGGAGTACCGCTCGCGCCAGCGCCGGGAGTTGCTCGCGCTCCTGCGCGCCAAGGCAAATGAGGCCGCACTCCAGCGCTTTCTCACCGACTGGCTGGTGGACTATCGGGACCTGCCGCCGCCCTTGGTAGACGCTGGCGAGCGGCTCGGGGAGCGCGTGGGGGAACTCCTGATTCGACTCGGGGCCAGCCTCGACCAGGCCCAACGCAAGCGCCTGAATGACCGCCTGGCGGGCTTGCGCGATGATCTGATGCAGCTCCAGAAGGCCCCCCATCTGGTCGCGGTGACCTGTCCGGCCTGATGCGGTGCAGCGGGCTCGACCATCGTCGCGCCGCCACGTTGACGGCGACGGCGGTGGTCCGCGCAAGGGCGATGGTCCGCGCAGCGGACCCTACGGGACCGGAGTGCGCGCAGCAGCGGCCGACGCGCGGTACTCAGAACAGGTCGTCCACCGACTTGGGTGCGGCGCGGGCGGGTGCCGCTTTAGGGCCGGCGGCAGCCGGCTTGGCGGCTGCCGGCTTTTTCTTGACCGCCACCGCCGGCCCGGTATCGGGCTCCGGGTCAGGCCCCATCAGCATCAGCCGGTATTCCTCCATGACCTCCTCGGTCTGCGCGGTGCTGGACTTGGACTCGGTGCCGCGGCTGCCGTCGACCTTCACCTTGACCATCCCCGGGGGCGCTTCCAGCTTGGCCACCGGCTTGTCCCGCAGGGCCTCCTCCATGTAGTCGGTCCACATGCTGAGCGCCGCCCGCCCGCCCTCCTCACCGCGGCCGAGCTTTTCATTGCTGTCGAAGCCCATCCAGGCGACGGTCACAAAGTCGGCCTGGAAGCCGCAGAACCAGGAGTCGCGGATGTCGTTGGTGGTGCCGGTCTTACCGACGATGTCCTTACGCCCCAAGCGCAGCGCGCGCGTGGCGGTCCCGTATTCGACGACGCCGCGCAGCATGGAGGTCATCTGGTAGGCGATGCGCGGATCGATGACCTGCTCGGCCGGATTCTCACCCGCGGCGGTGCCCACGGTGCGGGCCGGCTTCTCGGTCCCGGTGCGATACCAGCAATCGGCACAGGCGCGCGGCGGCTCCGCCTGGTAGATCAAGTCTCCGCTCGCGTTCTCGATACGCGAGATGTAGTAGGGCAGGACGTGATAACCACCGTTGGCAAAGATCGCATAGCCCTCCGCCATCTTGACCGGTGAGGTCTCAGCGGTCCCCAGTGCCATGGAGGGCCCGAGCACCTTGGGATCGAGATCAAAACCGAAGCGGCGGATGAAATGGGCGGCATTATCGACACCCACACTCTGCAATAGATTGATGGCGGCCAGGTTGCGCGAGAGGGCCAGGGCCTTGCGCATGGGGATGGCGCCCAACTCGCGATGATCGGAATCCTGCGGTTGCCAGTCCCCGATCCTGATCCCCACGTCCTTCACGATGCTGACCGGTGTCCAGCCCCGGTTCAGGGCCGCGGCATAGATGAAGGGCTTGAAGCTGGAACCCGGCTGGCGGCGCATGTCCACCGCCCGGTTGAATTGGCTCTTCTCGGTGTAGGCATAGCCGCTGACCATGGCTTGAATCGCACCATCCCGGGGCGCCACCGTGACCAGGACACCGGTCACCGCCGGGATCGGACTCAGCTCCCACTTGCCCTGTTGATCCAGGCGCACCCGGATCAGATCGCCCTTGGCGACCACGTCGGCCACCCGTCGCGGGGCATTGCCGCGCCAACCCGCATTCTTGAAGGCCCGTGCCCAGCTCACCTGGCTGAGCCCCAGGGTGACGCGGCGGCCGCCGCCCAGATAGACCTGGGCCGCCCCATCCGCAAAACCGGTCACCAGACCGGCCTCCAGACCGGTGACCTGGGGCACGCCCTCCAGGTAGGCGTCCATATCGACCTCGGAGGCACCCGCCAGATCCACCCGCGCCTCGGGTCCGCGGTAGCCGTGACGGCGCTCGTATTGACGCAGGGCCTTGCGCACCGCGTCCTGGGCGGCCGTCTGCAGATGCGAGTCGATGGTCGTGGTCACCCGCAGCCCCTGTTTGGCCGCCTGCTCACCGTAATATTCGGCAATCTCCCGACGCACCATCTCCGCCACATAGCCGGCCTCCAGGTCGACCTGGGCGCCATGCAGCCTCGCCTCATCGGGCCGCGCAAGGGCAGTGTCATAGCGGGACTTGTCGATGAATCCCAACTCCAGCATCCTTCCCAAGATGTAATTGCGCCGCTCCAAGGCGCGCTCGGGGTTGGTGACCGGATTACTGGACGACGGGGCTTTCGGCACCCCGGCGAGCATGGCCATCTCGGCCACATCGAGTTGCGCCAGGTCCTTCCCGTAATAGAGGGTGGAGGCGGCGGCCACGCCATAGGCGCGGTGTCCGAAGAAGATCTGGTTCAGGTAAAGCTCCAGGATCTGCTCCTTGGTCAGGGTTTTTTCCACCCGCAGGCTCAGCAGCACCTCGGCCAGCTTGCGCTTGAAGGTCTTCTCCGGGGACAGGAAGAAGTTCCTGGTGACCTGCATGGTGATGGTGCTGGCGCCCTGGGCCTTGATGCCGGTGGAGGCATAGTTGACGATCGCGCGGCCCATGCCGACCACGTCGATACCGCCGTGCTCGAAGAAGCGGCTGTCCTCGGTCGCCAGAAAGGCCTGGATCAGCAGCGGCGGAAACTCCGCATAGGTGAGGGGCTGGCGCCGCTCCACGCCGAATTCGGCCATCAGGGCACCGTCCGCGCTATAGACACGCAACGGCTCTTGAAGTTGGACCTGACTCAAGCCCTGCTTCACGTCCGGCAGTTCGGGCAGGGTCAGGTTGACGAAGGCCGCCGCCCCGAGCAGGGCGAGCGTCAGCAATTGCAGGGGCGCACCCAGAACGGTCAGGTACTGCAGGAACCAGCCGGCGGCCGAACGCGGGCCCCGCCCGGAGCGGGGCGCCGGCGGTTGCGCTGGTCCGGCCGCGAGCGCCGGTGCGGGGGGCGCAGCGACCGGCGCGGCGGCGGACGCCACCACCGCGTCCGCGTCAGGCCCGATCCGCGGGACGCCGCGCACGGGCGGTGACTGCGGCGGAACTGTGCCGTTCGATCCTGGGGCCTCGCTGCGGGTCTCTTCTTGCACACTCAACTCCGGCCGTCCAGGGCGCACGGCGCCGGGACGAACCTCACTGACATTCGGAACAGCCGCGATTTTACACCATACAGCCCCCATCCAGCCCCGCACCTCGGCGCCGGTTCGCGCAACCGTCGGCGAGCGCCGGGGCGATAGCACCGCGCCACCCCCGGGACCGGGTAACCAGGGACCTCATCCACCCCTGCGGATCTTCAATGCAGCGCCCGCGTTCCTGCGTTAGCTTGCGCTGACACTTGGCGGCGGCTGCGCGCGCCCCCCAAATTTGCCTTCACCCGGAGGACTTCGCCCTTGGATCGTTTCACCCGTAGTTACAGCATCGTACTGGGTCTTTTCGCCCTGGCCGCCTGCGCCCTGTGGCTGCACTCGACCTGGCAACCGCGGGTCTGGGAGATCAACCGGATGCTGGAGGCCGACCCGCTCGTCGCGAACTATCCTTACCAGTTTCGGGTCCTGTCCCTGGAAAACGGGGTCGCGACCCTCCTGACCCCCCGTTCGCCCGCCATCCCGGCCATCCAATTCATCCCGATCCTCTACCCGCAACTGGCCGGCAAGGACCAGGATGACCCCGCTATGGTCAAGGCCCAGGCCGATTTGGTCGCCAGCCAGCGGCGCGCCATGGACCTGGTCGGGGCCTTGCCGGACGTGCAAAGCGTAGCCTGGACACTCGATCTGCGTTGGCTGTCGGACCACGGGGTGCAGGCGCCGGCCAACGCGTTCGACGCCAACGCCGGGCGGTGACAAGGCTTACGCCCGATCACGCCCCTTCGGGATCGACGCCCAGCGCGCGCAGACGCGCTGCCAGGCGGTCCGCCCGGTTGCGCTGTGCGTCCGCGCGAACCCGCTCTGCTTCGGCGTGCTCACGTTCCTGCTCGGCCCGCAGCCGTTCCTGCTCCGCATAGACCTGGGCCTGATCGGCCAGCGCCTGCGCCTGCTGCGCGCACGCCCGCTCCTGCTGCGCGTGAAGCCGCTCCTGCTCCGCCCGCAGCCGCTCCTGTTCCGCCCGCGCCTGTTCCAGGGCCACGGATTCCGCCAGCGTCGGGATGAGCGCGCCGTCGGGGGTGTAAAAGCGCAACAGGCCCTCTGCCACACCCAGTCGCAACCCCAGGATCACGCTCGGCAAACGACCCGCCGCATCCTGATCGATGGGATAGTAGTGCGCATCGACCAGGTGAAAACCGGCCAGTTCCTTGGTCTGAGGTGAAAACCAGAAATACTCCGGGGTACGGAAGACACCTTCGTACAGCGCCTTCTTGGCGGTCCGATCCGACCGTGCGGTCTCGTCGGAGAGCAGTTCGATGATCAGGTCCGGGTAGCGCCCGTCCTCCAGCCAGACGGTCCAGGAGCGCCGCGGGCGGCGCTCCACCCCCCGCACCAGGAAAAAATCCGGCCCGCGCAGTTCCCGCGGCTCGCACTGGTCACGGCGAAAATAGACGCTCAAGTTGGCGCCGATGAAGAAATCGTCCCGGTCGCGCCAGTGCCATTCCAGGGTGCTGACCAGGAGGGCGAGTTGATCATAGTGCAGTGAGCTTTCCATTTCCGGCTCGTCGCTATCGGGCTCGCGGCCTTGCGCGAAGGCCAGGTAGAAGTTCTCGGCGGTTTGGGACATGAGTAACGGCTCCCGACAAGGTTGGCATAGTATAGCGGGCGCGGCGGCCGGTCGGCGCCCTCCCGGGCCTTGCGCCGGGTGCGCCGATCCGGCCTGATGCCCCGACGCCAGGGCATCCGAACCAGCCGCGGGCCGCGCCCCCGGCTGCGGCACAACCCATCCACCCTGAACCTAGAGGAAGACGCCCATGGATCAGAGCAATCCCTATGCAAGCCCCCGTAGCGACCTGACCCGTCCCGCGGGGACGGCGCTCGACACCACCGGTCCCTTCGACCCCAAGGGCCGTTTCACCCGCCTGAGTTGGCTCGCCTGGAACCTGGTGCTGGCCGTTGTCGGCAGCATCGCGGTCGGCGTCGTCGTCTTGATCTTGGGGGCACTGGGCCTGGCGGCGATGCCGCAGCCCACCACGGCCCCGGACGCCGCGGTCCCGATCCTCGGGGTTATCGTGCTGGTCATACCCTATCTCGTCATGGCGGTGCTCGGGTGGATACTCAGCATCCGCCGTTTCCACGATATCGACGCCTCCGGTTGGTGGTCCTTGACGCTGATCGTGCCGCTGGTCAATCTGATCACCTTTCTCGTGCTCCTGTTCAAGCGCGGAGACGAATCAGCTAACCGCTTCGGCCCGCCACGCCCCACGCCGGACTGGGAGCGGGTCCTGGGCATCATCTACATCGTGCTGATCGTGCTGGGCTTGGTCGGCGGGGTCATCGCCGCCGTCGCCTTCCCGGCGCTCGTCGACTATCAGACGCAGGGGATGCACTGATAAGTGGCGGTGCCGACCGGGGCCTGGATCATCGTTCCGGCCAGCCGCCACCTTCTGGAGTCCAAGGCTTCAGCCTTGGACCTGTACCTCCCAGGCTGAAGCCTTGGACTCCGCTCAAGCCCCAGGCAGCGGATTGGGGGGTTGCTCCAGCCCCGGCCCCGGCAGGTTGGGGGCAGCCAAGTCCAGGTCATCCCCCAGGAAGGCGGGGTCGCGCAGCTCGGCCAGGGTCGGCAGGTCGTTCAAGGATCGCAGACCGAAATAATCCAGGAACTTGCGGGTGGTGGCGAAAAGCGCGGGGCGCCCCGGCACGTCCCGGTGCCCGACCACGCGGATCCACTCGCGCTCACTCAGGGTCTTGACGATCTGCGTGGTCACGGCCACGCCGCGGATCTCCTCGATCTCGCCGCGGGTGATGGGCTGGCGGTAGGCAATGAGCGCCAGGGTCTCCAGCAGTGCGCGGGAATAGCGGGCGGGCTTCTCGTCCCACAGGCGCCCGACCCAAGGCGCGACCAGGGCGCGCACCTGGACGCGCCAGCCCCCGGCGACTTGGGCGATCTCGATCCCCCGCCCGGTGTAGTCCGCGCTCAGCACGGCGATGACCTCCAGCAGATCTGAGCGCTCGGGACGCTCCTGCTCCGGGAACAGGGTCTGGAGCTGCTCCAGGGTCAGGGGCCCGCCCGCGGCGAACAGGGCGCCCTCGACGATCTGCTGCAGGCTCGGCGTGGTCATCGACTCATCCTGGGGAAAGAAGAAGGGAATGCCTTTGGCGTCGTTGTCGTTGTCGTTGTCGTTGTCGTAATCGAGGTTATCGTAGCGCCACGAATTCTCTCGCACCCCAAAGTGCATCGCTTCTCCGATTACGACAACGACAACGACAACGATTGTGTTTGACTGGTTCTTGACTCGTTAATAATCTTCTTTGCGTCTTTGTGTCTCTGCGTGAAATCTCTTCAGCCCGTCAGTTCTGCGTCCGCATCGGCCTGGTCCCGCCCCTGCCCCTCCCGCAGCCGCACATGGATCGGCGCGAAGGGCTCGGACTGGACCAGTTCCAGCGCGGCGGAACGGATCAGCTCCAACAGGGCCAGGAAGGTCACCACCACCCCGGCGCGCCCCTCGGTCAGCTCGAACAGTTCGGTAAAGAGGAGGAAGTGGCCGCCGCGCATCCGCTCCAGGACCTGCGACATCCGCTCGCGCAGGGACAGGGACTCCTTCTCCACCCGGTGGCTGGTGAAGAGGTCCGCCCGCGCCAGCACGCCGCGCAACGCCATCAGCACCTCGCGCAGGTCGACCTCGGGTGGGACCCGGTTCAGGTGCCCGGGGGGCAATTGTGCCTGGGCGGTGAAGAGGTCGCGCTCCAGGCGCGGCAGGGCGTCGAGGTCTTGCGCGGCCTGCTTGAAGCGCTCGTACTCCATCAGACGGCGGATCAGCTCGGCGCGCGGGTCCCCCTCATCCTGCGCCTCGGCGGCGGGACACGGCAGGAGCAGGCGCGACTTGATCTCCGCCAGCATGGCGGCCATCACCAGATACTCGGCCGCCAGTTCCAAGCGCAGTTCCTTCATCAGGTCCATGTACTCGATGTACTGGTCGGTGATGACGGCGATCGGGATGTTGAGGATATCCAGATTCTGGCGCTTGATCAGATACAGCAGCAGATCCAGTGGCCCCTCGAAGGTGTCGAGAAAGACCTCGAGCGCGTCCGGCGGTATGTAGAGATCCAGGGGCAAGGTCAGATAGGGCTTGCCCTGGACCAGGGCCACGGGCAACGCCTGCCCGGTGTTCAGGATTTCGCCGATGGCGTCCATCCCCGCGGCAGCCCGCTACAGGACCAGTGACATGGCGAACCGGACCTCTTCCATGGTCTCCCGGGCCACGGCCCGCGCCCGTTCGCAGCCGTCGTTGATGAGGTTGCGCAGCAGGTCGGGCTGGGCGGAAAACTCACGCACGCGCTCGCGCATGGGGGCCAGTTCGGTCAGGACGGACTCGATCACTGGCCCCTTGCAGTCCAGACACCCGATGCCCGCCGAGCGGCAGCCCTCCTGGACCCAATCGCGCACCGCGTCGGTGGAATAGATCAGATGGAACTGCCACACCGGGCACTTGTCCGGGTCACCGGGGTCGGTGCGGCGCACCCGCGCCGGGTCCGTGGGCATGGTGCGGATCGCCTTCTCCACGTCGGCGGGCTCGTCACGCAACGCAATGGTGTTGCCATAAGACTTGGACATCTTCTGACCGTCGAGCCCCGGCATCTTGGACGCCTTGGTCAGGAGCGGCACCGGTTCCGGCAGGATGACCCGGCCGCCGCCCTCCAAGAACCCGAACAGGCGCTCCCGATCGGCGACCGTGAGGTTGTTCTGACCCCCCAGCATGGCGCGCGCCACCGCCAGGGCCTCCGCGTCGCCGCGCTCCTGATAGGCGCGGCGCAGTTCGTCGAACTGCCGGGCGTTCTTCTTGCCCATCTTGCGCTTGGCCTCTTCCGCCTTGGCCTCGAAGCCCGGCTCCCGGCCATAGATATGGTTGAAACGCCGGGCGATCTCCCGGGTCAGCTCCACATGGGCCACCTGATCCTCCCCCACCGGCACCCGCCCGGCCTTGTAGATCAGGATGTCCGCCGATTGCAGCAGCGGGTAGCCCAGGAAGCCGTAGGTGGCCAGATCCCGTTCCTTGAGGCGCTCCTGCTGGTCCTTGTAGCTCGGCACCCGCTCCAGCCAGCCGACCGGGGTGATCATGGACAACAGCAGGTGCAGTTCCGCGTGCTCCGGCACCCGCGACTGGATGAAGAGGGTGGCGGACCCCGGGTTGATCCCGGCCGCCAGCCAGTCGATCAGCATCTCGCGGATGCTGTCGGGGATCAGGGTCGGGTCCTCGTAGTGGGTGGTGAGGGCGTGCCAGTCGGCGACGAAGAAGTAGCACTCGAACTCATGCTGGAGTTCCAGCCAGTTCTTGAGCACCCCGTGATAATGGCCCAGGTGGAGCCGGCCGGTGGGGCGCATGCCGGAAAGCACGCGCGCGTGCTGTGCGGAGACGGAAGTCAATGCAATGGCCTCAAGATCAGTAATGGAATAATTCTCTCACGATGTCGGCGCCCGGCAAGAGGCTGACGGTGCCGATCACGAGCGGCAGGAGGACGACGCCCAGGCGCCCGGTCGCCAGCAACAACACCAGGATCAGTAGCCCGTAGGGCTCCAGCCGGGAGAAGTAGTAGGACCAGCGCCGCGGCAGCAGGGCATTGAGCACCCGGCCGCCGTCGAGCGGCAGCAGCGGCACCAGATTGAGGACCATCAGAAAGACGTTGATCAGCACGCCCGCCGCGCCCATGTAGACGAGCGGCAGCGCAACCCAATGATTGACATCCAACAGCCACATGCCGCCCTGGATCAGCAGGCCCCAGGCGATCGCCATGAGCAGATTGACCCCCGGTCCCGCCAAGGCCACCAGGGCCATGTCGCGGCGCGGGTGGCGGAGGTTCTGCGCATTGACCGGCACCGGCTTGGCCCAGCCGAACAGCAGCCCCGCCAGCAGGAAAGTAACCAGCGGGACCAGGACGGTGCCGATCGGATCGATGTGCCGCAAGGGGTTGAAGGTGACCCGCCCCAGCATCAGGGCAGTACGGTCGCCCAGGCGGTTGGCCACCCAGCCGTGGGCCGCCTCGTGGACGGTAATCGCGAGCACCACCGGGAGGGCGAGGACCGCGAGCAGTTGGATCTGGTTCAGTGCGTTCATCGGGCCATTATACGGGCGCGGCGCCGAATCCTCGCCCCCGGTTCGCGGCAAGGTTCACCGGAGCGCACCGTCCGAAAAAAATGGACAGGATTAACAGGATTTCGCAGGATTAACAGGATTTTTAACTGAGCGTCACGCGGGCGCGGCGAACTGCGCGGCGTCGCCCTTGCCGACCCGGATCACCGTCGGCGGCTCCGCGATCATGTCCACCACGGTGGTGGCGTCGAGCCCGCAGAAGCCGCCGTCGATGATCAGATCCACCTGCTTGTCCAGGACCTCGCGCATCTCCTCGGGGTCCGTCAGCGGGTGCTCGTCGCCGGGCAGGATCAGGGTGGTGCTCAGGATCGGCTGGTTGAGTTCACTCAACAGGGCGCGACAGATCTCGTTATCCGGCACCCGGATACCGATCGCCTTGCGCTTGGGGTGGAGCATCCGCCGCGGGACCTGTTTGGTGGCCTCGTGGATGAAGGTATAGGGGCCCGGTGTCAGCGACTTCAGCAGCCTGAAGGCCTGGTTGTCGATCTTGGCGTAGGTGGTGATCTCCGACAGGTCCCGACACACCAGGGTGAAATTGTGCTTGTCGTCCAAGGCACGGATGCGCCGGATGCGCTCCATGGCGTCCTTCTCCCCGAGTTGGCACCCCAAGGCATAAGACGAGTCCGTCGGATAGACGATGATGCCCCCCGCGAGCAGGATCTCGACGCAACGGCGCACCAGGCGCGGCTGGGGGTTCACTGGATGGATCTGGAAAAACTGGGCCATGACTGCGTCGATCGATGAAATAAAGCGTGGAGTAACACCGGTAACCCTGCCGCCGGCCCCTCAACCTGGAAAGAGCAGTTCTCACACAGATACACAAAGATCACAAAGATTTTCAACGCAATATGTAGGCCGAGGACGTCACCCACGCGGTGATCGGCCCAACGCCTTCAATGATCTGTTTTTCTTTGTGTTCTTTGTGTCTTTGTGTGAGCAATTCCCGGATCCGGGCTCAAGCAACCGCCGCCCGCCCGGGGGCGTCCGCCGCCGCGGGAAACAACCGGGCGGCGGCGGGCCAGTCGTGCCAGATGGGCGTACACCCATCCGGCAGGGCCGCCAGTCGGCCCAGGTCGATCCAGGGTTGGGTGGACAGGGTCAATTGCGGGCCGTGGAAGTCTGAACCGGCGGACGCCAGGAGCCGCTGCTCACGCGCGTGGCGGGCATAGGTAAAGGCCTCGTCACGGGCGTGGCTGCCGCACACCACCTCCAGACCGACGCCGCCCAGTTCCCGAAAGCGACCGATGAGGTGCAGCAA
The DNA here is from genome assembly GCF_903828115.1 of uncultured Thiodictyon sp. GTDB lineage: Bacteria > Pseudomonadota > Gammaproteobacteria > Chromatiales > Chromatiaceae > Thiodictyon. Next base: position 24,994 of record NZ_CAIKKU010000563.1, read on the forward strand.
CTTGGTCCGCGTCAGCTTGTAGCGCGCCGGGTGGGCGATCACCGCCTGACCGCCGCTGTCACGGATCCAGCCCACCGCTTGCTCCAGGCTCGCCCAGTCGCCGGCGACATACCCGGGCTTACCGGTCACCAGAAAGTGTTTGAAGACATCGCGCTCGGTGACCGCGACCCGCCGCTGCACCAGCATGCGTGCAAAATGGGTGCGCCCGATCAGCAGACCATTGGACAGGGCACGCGCCCCGGCATAGGCCCCCTCGATCCCCGTCTTGGCCAGGCGCCGCCCCATCTCCTCGGCCCGCCAGCCGCGAAACGCCAAGAGCCCCGCGAGCCCCAGGGTCAACCCCGGATGGGTGTGGTCCACGCCGAGCCCGACCACATGGATGGTGCGCCCGGCCCAGGTGACCGAGATCTCGACCCCGGGGACGAACCCCAACCCCAACTCGGCGGCGGCCTGCGCCGCCTCGACCAGCCCCGCGGTCGTGTCGTGGTCGGTCAGGGCCAGCAGCCCGACACCCGCTGCCGCCGCCCGGCGCACCAGGACCGCCGGGGCCAGGGTACCGTCCGAGGCCGTGGAATGCGTGTGCAGATCGGGGACCTTGTTCATCCCGCCCATTCTACACGTCCACCCGCGGCCGCACCCGATGGGGTGCGACCAGAACTGATGTGGTGCCCGAGACCCGGGTACGCTGTCCTGGTCGTTGTCGTTGTCGTTGTCGTTGTCGTAATCGGATTGTTCG
>NZ_CAIKKU010000564.1 GCF_903828115.1 uncultured Thiodictyon sp.
CAACGACAACGACAACGACAACGACAACGACAGCGTACCCGGGATCTCGGTCACCACATCAGTTCGGATCGCACCCAGGGGCGTCGCCGCTTCAGCCCTTACCCTTCGGGTCCTTCGCGACCGGCGTGCCGCTCGGCGCCGGCGTCGGCACCGGCGCCGCCGGGCGCTTGTCGCCGCAGGGCACATAGCCGGAGATCGAGGGGCGTCCGGCGGCCAGGGCACGCTCCAGCGATTCGCAGATGGTGCGCATCACCTTGACCCGCGCATAGGGCTTGTCGTTGCCCTCCACCAGGGTCCAGGGGGCGTGCTGGGTACTGGTGCGTGCCACCATCTCATTGACGGCCTCTTTATAGGCCGGCCATTTCTCGCGATTGCGCCAGTCGTCCGCGGTGATCTTGTAGCGCTTGTAGGCGGTTTCCTCCCGGTCCTGGAAGCGCTTGAGCTGCTCGTCCTGGTCGATATGGATCCAGAACTTTAGGAGCACGATGCCGCTGCCGACCAGTTGCTCCTCGAAGCGGTTGATTTCGGAATAGGCGCGGCGCCATTCCGTATCGCTCGCGTAGCCCTCTACCCGCTCCACCAGGACCCGCCCATACCAGGAGCGGTCATAGATGGTGATATACCCGGCGCGCGGCACCTGCCGCCAGAAGCGCCACAGATAGTGATGCGCCTTTTCCTCATCGGTGGGGGCGGCGACCGGAATGGCGCGGTACAGGCGGGCATCAATGGCGCTGGTGATGCGGCGAATGGCCCCGCCCTTGCCGCCCGCGTCCACCCCCTCGAACATCAGTACCGTGGAGCGCTTGGCGTTATAGGCGTGCCAGGCCAACTCATTGATCTCCTTCTGGAGTTCGGTCATCCGCGTCTTATACTTGGGCGTCGGCAGGGATTTGGACAGGTCGAGCTTATCCAACACGGTGATCTGGGCCTGGGCGCCGCTCGGCATGTCCGTATTGGCGGTGCTGGTGCCCTGGTCCGGTACGCCGGGGTTATTCAGGCGGTTGCGGATGGCGTGCAGCAGGGTCTTGCCGACCGTGAGATCCCGGTAGCGCGGGTCCTCCGCCTCGACCAGATGCCAGGGTGAGATACCCTGGTCGGTGTGCTGTACGACGCGCTCGGCGACCTGCTCGAAGACCCGGTAGTGCTCCGAGAACTTGGCCTTCTGCGGCATCATCTTCCAGCGGCTGCGATCATCCCGGGACAGGGCATTGAGGCACGCCTTCTGATTCTCCTCGGACATATGGAACCAGAATTTGACGATCAGGGCGCCGTCCTGGATCAGCATCCGCTCGAATTCGACGATCCGGTTCAACTCCGCATCCAGTTCCGCATCGCTGCAGTGCCCCTGGAAGCGGTGTTCGATCGGGGCCGCGTACCAGCCGCCGAACAGGATGGTGATGTCACCGCGCGGCGGCAGGGTGCGCCAGAAGCGCCAGTAGCGGGGGCGGGCGCGCTCCTCGTCGGTTTCGTCCCAGAAGGCGAAGGTCTGCACGCCGCGGGTGTCCAGCCACTCATTGAGCCGGTTGACCACCTCGCCCTTGCCCGCCCCTTCCACCCCGGAGACCAACACGACCACCGGGATATTGGTCTCGCGCAGCTCACGCTGGGCCTCCAGGAGCAGGGTGCGCAACTCCTCCTGCTGCCCCTTGAAGTCCTCTTTACTGACGGTACGCCCGACTTTGGTCGCTTCGAACATGGGGGCTTGATTCTCATTGGTTGAATGGTAGCGATACGCAGGATTCGGACCAGACCGAGCGGACTCGACCGGAAGAGTTTAGCCCACGGCCGAGGGCACGGGGGTTCCAGCGATTGCGGGCGCGTCCGGCGGCCTCGCCGCAATGGCGGGGTGGATCCTGTGCAAGGTCAGGCTCGACCCGTGGGTGAGGATCACGCGCACGGCAATGACTCAGATCCAGTGTGTCGGGCCATCGTCTGCGGCACGGGCACCGCTCAAGCGCCTGACGCTGCCTTGGGCGGATGTTCCTCGGCACCAATCGACCTTTCCAGGGTCCGCGTCGCGGCTGCCGTGGCAGCCTCCCGCAGAACGCGTTTCTTCTCGCAGTCGGCAAACCTTGTCAGGACTTGGCGCATCAGCGTCTGATAGCCCAAGCCGTTCAATTGGGCGATCAGCTTGAAGTCCTCAATCAGCGACTTTTGGAGCCGGATCGAGATCGGTTGCAGCGCCAAGGCGTCATCAATTGCTACTTCGTCTGAGGTATCCAAGAGGGCCGCAAAGTTCGGATCGGAACCAAGTTCACGGTTGTCCCAGGCGTCCTCGGTTCCCGCAATCTTGCCATTGGGATTCATTGGCTTGCCTTGTATGGTGTAGGGTATAGGGTATAAGCCTGCGGCTAACCGTATCGCTGATAGATGCTTCGCTCTACGGGATTGGGGTCGTAGGCCGTTCGGATGATCACGTCTCCATCCTTCGGAATGAAGACCACTTTAAGCAGGCGGCCATAATCTGTCTCGGCCAGGAACCAGCGGGTTGGCGGGTCCGTCCGGTGCTGTTCGCGCTCGTCCAAGAGATACCGCCCGGAGCGGTTGGCGAAGCATTGAAGAATCTCCTCCTCACTGACCGGCGGCGTTTTTCCGGCCAGCTTCTCGCGTACACTTGACGACAATACAAGAGCCATTGGACTGTTTCTCCTCAAGAAATTTTACTTATTTCCATGAGGGGAAATAATGCTCGCATCCCTGCGAACCCCCGGTGCGGCAAGGCATAACAGGCTCGACAGATAAGATTGTATATACAACCCCGGGATGATGTCAAGCCTGGGAATCCGGCAGCAGCCGGGCCGGGCCTCAGACGAGTTGGTTCGTCGGTCGCGGAATGGGTCGCGGCCGCCCCTGCGCATCTACCGCCACGTAGACGAAGACGGCGTGGGCCGCGTGGCGGCGGCTCTTGGGGTCGGGCTCGCCCTGGGCCCAGACATCGACCTCGACGCTGATGGAGGTGTTGCCGATGTGCACCATACGGGCGTGCAGTTCCGTCAGGTCACCCACCAGCACCGGGGTGACGAAGCGAAACTCCTTGACCGCCACCGTGGCCACCCGCCCCTGGGCCGCCTCGATCGCGATGGTACTGCCGGCCACGTCCGCCTGGGACATGATCCAGCCGCCGAAGATGTCGCCGTAGGCATTGGTGTCGGCCGGCATGGCGACCACGCGGATCGCCAACCGCCAGGCGTCCAGGCGCCGGGGTTGGGGTTGGGTCGGGTCGCTCATGGGCGCATCCCGCGGGGGCGCTCGCGAAGGGGCAGGGGCTTCAGGTTCGGCGTCATCAGTTCGTCCTCATTGATCCGGGGCCGCTCGCCGGCCGGTTTAGCGGATCATCGCATATCCGGCGAGGCTGGTCAGCCGCCACGGGCCGCAAGTGCGGACCAACGATTGATCCGGTTTTTCCGGCCCAACGCCGGGGCAGGATGCCCCGGCTCCCGGGCCGCAAGCGCGGACCGACGATTGATGCGGCTGCCCATCGACGTTTTACCCTACAATGTGCGCGAGACCGTCGGTGAGCCGTCGCGATCGGGGCCCCGGTTACCTGGCCGCGGGCGCGGGGTCCCCGGGGTTCGCGTTGGCGCGGCCGCGTCGTCCGAGGGGTCGCTCCGTCTCCCGCTGTCCCGCCCGTGCGGCGGTTGGCGTGCGGGGGCTAAATCATCCGTGAATATGAGGCTAAGTGCGCGTATGTCATCCGAAAAACCGAGGGTCTGGAATAGCGGGGCGGTGATGGTGGGGGTGGTTGCCGTGGGCGTTGCCGCCGCCCTGGTCTACATCCTGATCAACAAGTTTGCGCCGATCGCGGCCCCGGCCGATCCCGCCGCCATGGCGGCGCGGCTCCAGCCGATCGGCAAAATCAAGGTGGCCCCCCCGCCGGCCCCCGTGGTCCCGGCGGCGCCGGCCGCTGACGCCGCGGCCCCGGCCGCCACTGAGGTCACCACCCCGGCACCGGCGTCCGCCGAGGAACCGGCCGCGGCGGCCGTGGATGAGCCCGCACCGGTCCCTGCCGCGACCGAACCGGCGGCGTCGGACGCAACGCCGGCCGTCGTCGCGGCGCCGCCGACCCTGGAAGAGGCGGCCGTGACCACGGCCCTGGAGCCGCCGGTGACGGGGGCCAATCCGCTGTTGCCCGCGGCTGACGCCTCAGGCACGCCCGCTACCCCGGCGGCACCGGTTGTGGCCGCCCCGGTTGCGGCACCCGCCCCGGTCGTGGCACCCGCCCCGGTTGCGGTACCCGCCCCGGTCGTGGCACCCGCCCCGGTTGCGGCACCCGCCCCGGTCGTGGCACCCGCCCCGGTTGCGGCACCCGCCCCGGTCGTGGCACCCGCCCCGGTTGCGGCACCCGCCCCGGTCGTGGTCGTGCCGACGCCGGCCCCAACGCCGACTGGGACCGCGGTCGTTCCCGCGCCCGTCGTGGCCGCGCCCGTCCCGGCCGCCGTCGTGCCGGCCCCGGTCGTCGCAGCGCCCGCGCCGGTCGCGGCCCCCGTGGTCAAGGCCCCCGCCGCCAAGGCTGCGCCCCCCGCGGCACCGCCGCCCGCGAACTGGTCGCCGGCCGCGCTACTGCCCTGGAATCGCACCCCCGCGTCCGGGCATTGACCGCCCGACAGCCGCAAGGCCGCCGCTGATGCGGTGACCATCGTCGGCGGGGCAAGGCTGCCCCGCCGGTGCCTGGCCGGCTCGCCCAGGCCGACCACGGCCGCAGCCTCGAACCTCTGAGTCGGCGGTCAGCGCCGCCCGGGCGAACGCTTCACCGGATCCGTACGCCAATGCCGCCGGAGCCCTCGGAACTGCCGAAGGAGTCCCACTCGGTGGACCAGGAGCGCCCATCGCCCCAGGGTTGCGGCCGTTGGGCCGGTGCCGGGCGGGCGCCATCGTCGCAGGCGCCGGTGCCCAGCGCGCGCCGCAGGCGCTCGATCACGTCCGCGGCCAGCCTGGGGTTGCCCTTGGCCTCGTAGTAGCAGGCGATCTCCAGCAGCTTGGATTTGGCGAGCAGGGTCTGCTCGGTCCCGAAATGCTGTTCCGCGAGCTTGAGATACAGGTCCGCCGCCAGGTGTAGCCAGCCCTCCGCGTGGCGCTGCAAGGCCATGCGCAGCATCAGGTCGCGGGCGGCGCTGTCGGGGTCCCCGGCGCCCGCGCAGCGGGCCTCGGTCCCGGCCGGGGCGCGCCGCGAGCGGGGCTCGATCCACGCCTGGGGGACCCAGGCCGGGGCCTGCCCATCGGTGCTCAGAACCTCGGTGATCAGGGAGGCGACAACCTCCAGGAGCGCCAGGTCGCACTGAGGGGAACGCTTGTGACTGGGCCTGCGCTGCGCCGCCAGCACCCCGATCGGCAGATAGTCGCGCACGATGGGCACCACAATGAAGGCGATCTGCTCGGGCGGCAGCGCATCCGCGGCCGCGTCGGCCGGCGCGGCGTCCAGGCTGGCAGCCAACACCGGCTCACCGGCCGCAAAGACCCGCCCGCACACCCCCTCGCCGATCGCGTAACGGCCCTGTTCGAGTTCGGCCGCGGTCAGGCCGTGGGCGTAACGGATATAGATCTCGCTCGCGGCCGGGTCCGCGAGCATTACCCTGCCACGCATCAGGCCGCCGCGCTCGTCAAGGTAGCGCAGGATGTCCTGGATGCGCGACTCCGCGTCGTCGCCGCGCGAAACGATGTGGGCAATGTACTGAAGTTCAAGAAGTTCAGTGCCTGGAACATTATTTTGTTTTGCTGTGCTCACGGTCTACTCCAATTAGCCGGTGGACGCTAACATTGAAATTCGCGGATTCCGAGACGCTCAAGGGCCCGCCGGCGCGGGGCCTCAAGGTCTGGCGCCGATCCGGGCGCATTTCCGCGTGAATTCCCCCGCCGCTACCTACCAAGGCTGCGTCATCCCTCGGAGTCGGCGGGACCTTCACACTGGAGTCTAGGCAAGAACAGGACCGCGTTTTGCGTTGGACTTCAAAGATTTGCTCTCCGGCTTGCAAAATGGGTCTCAATTTGCGAAAAACCGAACAATCACAGTCGGTTTACGCTTGGCCGAGCGGGCCGGACGGGCACCCCGCCGGTGATCGGACGCGACCTACCGTTCGAGCGGTTGATTCGCCTTGCGCGAGGTATTGACCCGGGCTGTCACGAACTGACGCCCCGGGTCACTGACCCAAGAGGGCGGACCGGCGACGCAGCCATGAACGAGGCCCGCCAGGTTGTGTAAGTCTGAGAGAACGGTTTATGCCCGGGGCGATCTAGGCGAGAATGGGGACCTTGGTACCCTCGGTGCCGGGCATCGGGGGCTCGCCGACACCGCGCAGGAGTGGCGACCCGCGCCGGCAACGAGTTCAGTGTTCTGGAAGTCACGATTGACAAAACAGTAGGATAGCCGCGACATGCTGCTGATGATCGACAACTACGACTCCTTCACCTACAACCTGGTCCAATACCTGGGGGAACTGGGTGCCCAGGTGCGGGTGGTGCGCAACGACGAACTGAGCGTGGCGCAGGTCGCGGCCCTGGCCCCGGAGCGCATCGTGATCTCGCCCGGTCCCTGCACCCCCAACGAGGCGGGGATCTCGGTGCCGCTGATCCAGGCGATGGCCGGGCGGGTGCCGATCCTGGGGGTCTGTCTGGGGCACCAGTCAATCGGCCAGGCCTTCGGCGGGCACATCGTCAAGGCGCGCCGGATCATGCACGGCAAGACCTCGCCGATACACCACGCCGCGCAGGGGGTGTTCAGCGGGCTCGCGAGCCCCTTCGAGGCGACCCGCTACCACTCGCTGATCATCGCGCGCGACGGCCTCCCGGACTGTCTGGAGGTGACCGCCTGGACGCTCACCGAGGACGGCCAGCCCGACGAGATCATGGGCGTGCGCCATCGGGACCTCCCGATCGAGGGCGTACAATTCCATCCGGAGTCGATCCTGACCCGGTACGGGCATGACCTGCTCAAGAATTTCATCACGGGGTGCTGAGCGCAATGGATATCAAGGCGGCCATCACCTCCTGCGTGGAGGGCAAGGACCTGGATCTGCGCCAGATGACGGCGGTCATGCGCACCATCATGACCGGCGGGGCGACGGCGGCCCAGATTGCCGGCTTCCTGATCGCACTAAGGATGAAGGGCGAGTCGGTCCCGGAGATTGCGGCGGCGGCGGGGGTGATGCGGGAGCTGGCGGCGGGGGTGGACATCGCCGGGCTCGCGTATCCGGTCGACATCGTCGGTACCGGGGGGGACGCCAGCGGCACCTTCAACGTGTCGACCACGGCCATGTTCGTCGCCGCGGCGGCCGGCTGCCATGTGGCCAAGCACGGCAACCGCTCGGTGTCGAGCAAGTCCGGCGCGGCGGATGTCCTGGAGGCAGCGGGGGTGCGGCTCGACCTCACCCCGGCGCAGGTCGGGCGCTGCATCCGCGAGGTCGGGGTCGGATTCATGTTCGCCCCCGGTCACCATGGCGCCATGAAGCACACCAGTGCCCCCCGGCGCGAGCTGGGGGTGCGCACCCTGTTCAACGTCCTGGGTCCCCTGACCAATCCCGCCGGCGTGCCGAACCAATTGCTCGGGGCCTTCAGCGAGTCGCTGCTCGTGCCCCTGGCGGAGGTGCTGCAACGCCTGGGCAGTCGTCACGTCCTGGTGGTCCATTCCAGCGACGGTCTGGACGAGATCAGCATCGGCGCCGAGACGCAGGTGGCCGAACTGAAGGACGGTGAGATCCGCTGCTATCAGATCAGTCCGGAGGACTTCGGGCTGACCCGCGCCGGGCTTGATGCCATCCGGGTCCAGGACCCGGCCGGCAGTCTGGCCATGCTGCGCGGCGTGCTCGCCAACCAGCCGGGCGCGGCCCGCGCGATCGTCATGCTCAACGCCGGTGCCGCCATCTATGCCGCGGGTCGGGCCGACAGCCTGGCGGACGGGATGCGGCGCGCGGACGAGGCGATCGGCAGCGGTGAGGCGCAACGCCGCTTCGACCGCCTGGTGGCACTGACCCGGGACCTGGATTCGGCGCACCCGTGAGCCGCTCCAACCGACGGGACCTCCTGGTGGTAACAACACAACAGGCCGCACCCTCCCGTTGCCTGGCGCACCTGTACCGAGGATGAGCATGGCAGATACCCCCAATATCCTGAAAAAAATCTGTCACCGTAAGGTGGAGGAGGTCGCGGCCCGGGCGCAGCGTCTGCCGCTCGCGACACTGACCGCCCGGCTGGCCGAGGCCTCCGCACCCCGCGGCTTTGCCGCCGCCCTGAGCGCCCGGGTCCAGGCCGGCGAACCGGCCGTCATCGCCGAGATCAAGCGCGCCAGCCCGAGCAAGGGGGTGCTGCGGCCGGACTTCCACCCGGCCCAGATCGCCGCGAGCTATGCCCGCGGCGGGGCCGCCTGTCTCTCGGTGCTGACCGACATGGACTTCTTCCAGGGCTGTGATGCCTATCTCGAGGAGGCCCGCGCCGCCTGCACCCTGCCGGTGCTGCGCAAGGACTTCATCATTGACCCCTATCAGGTCTATGAGGCGCGCCTCCTGGGCGCCGACTGCATCCTGCTGATCGCCGCCTGTCTGGACGACCGGCGTCTGGCGGATCTGAACGCCCTGGCCTTTGAACTCGGCATGGACGTCCTGGTGGAGGTTCACGACGCCGCGGAACTGGAGCGCGCCCTGGCGGTCCCGGGGCCCCTGATCGGCATCAACAACCGCAATCTGCGGACCTTCGAGGTGAGCCTGGAGACCACCCTCGGGCTCCTGGCCGCGGTGCCCGCGGACCGCCTCCTGGTGACCGAGAGCGGCATCCTGGGCGCCGGGGCCGTGGGTCTGATGCGCCGCCACGGGGTCCACGCCTTCCTGGTGGGGGAGGCCTTCATGCGCGCCCCCGACCCGGGCGTTGAATTGGCCCGGCTCTTTTTCGGCCGATGATCCGCGTATCCGTTGCGACCCTCGCGCGTCGGAACCGGCGCCCAGGCCGGCGCCCGGGCGCCGGATGCAATCCGTCAGGGCACCCCCATGAGCACCTATGACACCGACTTTCATGACTGGATCGAGGAGCAGTCGGCGTTATTGAAAACCGGACAGCTCGCCCAGTTGGATGTCCCGCACCTGATCGAGGAATTGGACAGCATGAGCGCGCGCGAACGCCGCGAGTTGATCAACCGGCTGGCCCTGCTGCTGGCGCACTTGCTCAAATGGCACTATCAGCCCGAGCGTCGCTGCACCAGTTGGCGCTTGACGATCAACGAACAGCGGCGGCAACTCGCCTTGCTGCTGGAAGACAGCCCCAGCCTGGCGCAGCGCCTGCCCGAGTTCCTGGCGCGCGCCTACGAACATGCCGGCCGTGCCGCGCTGGAGGAAACCGGGTTTTTCAAGTCGCCGTTCCCCGAGCACTGCGCATATCGAATGGCCGACATTATGGACGAGGGGTATTGGCCCGGGGGGCGCGACTAGCTTGAGGGCCTGCGCCCATGTAACCGTTCAGGCTAAATCCGGCAATTGCTCACAAAGAGACAAAGAACACAAAGAAAAACAGATCACTGAAGGCGTTGGGCCGATCACCGCCCAGGTGACCTCCGCGACCGACATATCGCTTTGAAAATCTCTGTGATCTTTGTGTCTCTGTGAGAGAAATGCTCTTTCCGGGTTCAGCTATCAATCCGTTTTTCGCCCGGGCGGGACCCGCCATGCATGCCACTGCCGACCTCTACCATCGGGACTTCCACGCCTGGATCGCCGGTCAGGCCGCGCTCCTGCGTCAGGGGCGGGTCCAGGAGATCGACCCGCAACTGCTCGCCGAGGAACTGGAGGCCATGGGACGCCGCGAACGCAACGAACTGGTCAGCCGTCTGATCATCCTCATTGCCCACCTGCTGAAGTGGCAGTACCAGCCCGAACACCGCACCTCCAGTTGGCGCGGTTCCATCGTCGAACAGCGCGTGCAGGTGGGTCGGGAACTGCGCTTGAGTCCGAGCCTCAAGGGCTTTCTTGCCGAGGCGATCGACGATGCCTACCCTGATGCGCGGCACATTGCGGTCACGGAGACCGGGATTGCCGAGTCCCGGTTTCCCGCGTGCTGTCCGTACCCGGCGGCCGCGATCCTGGACGAGGATTCCTGGCCCGGCTCCCCGTCGGCGTGAGGCCCAGCGACGAGAGTCCCGATCCGGGTCGGCGGCCTCGGTAGCGGCAATCGTTGATCGCAGCGGTCGCGACGGTATTCGTTGCTAGCCCGCTTGGGGGCTTGGTCGCCGCTCGCCACGCCGCACCCGCGGTTTCAACCGGCCGATCCTGCCGGGTGCGATCAGAACTGATGTGGTGACCGAGATCGCGGGTACGTTGTCGTTGTCGTTGTCGTAATCGAATAATCCGACCACGATTACGAC
>NZ_CAIKKU010000565.1 GCF_903828115.1 uncultured Thiodictyon sp.
CGCAAATAGTCCTGCCGCGCCTGGTACGCATGGTAGGCGTGCTCTTGCTCGGAAAATGCCTTCAGGGTGTTCATGGCTCGCCTCATCTCTTGGGTCTGCATCCACGCCGGCAGGGCATCCGCGTCCAGGCGCTCGGCCTCGTTGAAGAACTTCAACCAGCGTTGCTGCTCGGTTTGGACCGCATCGGCGGCGAATTTGCTCAGCTCCAGCAGCCAGATACCGCCGTGGTCCAGAAAGACGCGACCGTGCTGGTCGCGCAACCGGAACTCGTGGGCATACTCCGGGTCATCCGGCAGCAGGGTCTGACCCAGCAGCCAGATCGCGTAAGTGGGGCGCAGCTTGCGATAGCTCTCGCCCTCCTTGATCTGGCTACGATAGAGGTTCGCCCAGCCGTAGAGGATACGCGCCGGCAGGTCGCGGTGATTGAGTAGTTGGACCTCGACCCTGAAATTCGAAATTCCAGGGACAGTATACTCAATCTCCCAAATATCGAGGGGAATGCTTTCAGCACCATTGTTTGCGCTACTCGAGCCTGGCCCAATTTCCCATCGGTCGGGCGCTCTATTGCGTCGTATTCACGCAACAAGATCAGGTTCACCGCATCATCAGTTTGCGCAAAGCCACCCCGAGAGAGGTTCGAGAGTATGCACGTCACATCTAAGTCAGGGCGGGTGTTCGACCTGCCGAGCCCAGAGGAAGAGGCACGCATCCGCGCAGGGATCGCGGCCGATCCGGACACCTACGAATTAACCGACGAAGAGATGTCCGAACTGCGTCCGCTCGTGCGGCCAGGTCGCCCCAAGGCCGAATCCACCAAAACCCTGATCTCCATCCGGCTCTCCCCTGATGTGCTGGACTTCTTCAAGGCTGACGGCTCGGGCTGGCAAACGCGCATCGATGCAGCCTTGCGCGACTGGATCAAGACTCACGCCATCGACCACGGCCACCGCACCAACTGACCGCCTACCGGACGCCCCTCAGCCGCCGGGCGTCTGCCTGGTTCGCGAGGCCGGACAAAACGTCGCGGACGGGGCGCATGCCCCGTCCGGCGCGGGTATGGAAACCGGTGTAAGACCGCTCTGCGCACCTCGCGATATACCACCGGGTAGATCAGCGGGCTATCCGCCAGCCGTTCAATCGTGCGGCTGAACTGCGCGTAGAAATCGGACCCTAAGCCCATACGCTGCTCTTCATACCAGTTCATGGCGCCGACAATATCAAGTTCTGCATTGCGTCGGACGACAACGCGATAGCTCACGGTAACTGCCGCAACAGCCGGGACTGAACCTCCGGCCAAGGGCTCTGGTCCGTAGGGTTTTCTTCCGCGTCGGCCAAGCGCGCGTCTAAGAGGGCTTTTTCTGCTTCCGTAATGGCCAGATCCGGTTCATCGAAGGTCTCCCAAACGGTGCGGATCAGTTCGATCCGATCGGCCACGTCCAGTTTCCGCACCTGTGAAATCAGTGCTGCATCGACCATGCGTAGATCCTGGGTTTAGTCAAGGTATATTTGTTGCCGTCTTCGCAAGATAGGCCGCTTAGACCTGCGGGTCAAGGCCGCGGGGCAGGATCGCACGGCCCAACGCCAGGCGTCGGGGCGTTTGCGCTACCCGGTTCCCGCGGGCGGGACGGGCATTCGCCCCGTCCCGGAGGTTTATCCCTTCGCCGAAGCGTGGTGCTGGTTCGCGAGCCCGCACAAACGTTGCGGACGGGACGAATGCCCCGTCCGGCGCGTGGTCAATCGCATCGCCTACTTGCCGATTTGATGCCGTTCTGTGTTCGGGAGAGGGTTTGAAGCATGGCGCGACACCCGAGCGGGACGGGTCTTGCAACCCCGTCCCGAAGGTTTCGGACCTTGCGGAGCGCCGCGCTGCCCATCGTTGCGCCGCGATCGTTGAAAACGGGTATCGCTCTCGCTCAGCCCATCCGCCGGGCTTCCTTTATACTGCCTACGGCGATGATTCCCCCGTCCGTCGGGCACCACAGAAGAGCGAAGACTATGGCACCTCGGTTCGCAAAGACGCTGATCCACTTGTCCGTCCTGTCGGCCCTGATCCTGGGCCCCGGTCTGGTCACGGCCGCCGACCCGGGGCCGCCGACAACCAATCCGGCCCTGGCCAGCGCCGAGAAAAAGGGCTCTGAACCCTTTTCCCGCGTAAGCTACTGTGTTTGCGAGGTTAGCTGCTTAACTTAGCGCCATTCAGCTCTGACCCCTATTCCTCCCTATTCCTCAATTTCCGGATTGACAGCCCGGTCTGACTGTCACTAGGCTTGACGAGTGATTACCTGGGACGAACCCAAGCGCCTGCGCAACATCCGCGACCACGGGCTGGACTTCGCCGGTTGCGAGGCGATTTTTGATGGTCCGATGCTGACTGACGAGGATGTCCGCGCCGCCTACGGCGAGCAGCGGTTGAAAAGCCTCGGCTGGCTGTGTGGGCGGGTGGTCGTGTTGGTGTGGACGGAGCGTGCGGCCGGACCGCACCTGATTTCCTGCCGGTACGGTGATAAGCATGAAACACAACGCTATTTCGACGCCTTTGTTTAGTCCTGACCAAGTCGCTGCAGCCCTTGCCGCCGCCCCCCTGGAGCCGGTCGCGGACACGGACAACCCACCCACGCGTCCGCAGGATTGGGAGCATGCCATCAGTAGCCACTCGTTGCGTGAACTGCGTGAGCAGTTGGCGGCGCGCCGCGGCCCTGACCAGCGCCGGGACCAGCGCGGCCCGCAACCGCGCCCCACCAAAGTAGCGGTAACCGTGCGCTATAGCCCCGAGGTCGTGACCTATTTCAAGGCCACCGGCGCGGGTTGGCAGACACGCATGGACGCGGTCTTGCGGGACTATGTCGCGCGGCACCAGGGTCAACCCTGAGCGGCCAACTCCTCGCGGATGATGCGGCGCAGGTCGGCCTCCGGATGTTCGGACTCTCGCGCCGGACGGGGCATGCGCCCCGTCCCCGGCCTTGGTCGGCCGTGCCCAAGGATGAAGCCTATGACTTCCGGGTGCAGCTGTCCGGCGAATACTTGCCCGGTCGGTGGGGCTTGGCGGCTGGAGCTTTAGGCTCTGGGGGACTGGTCGTCGGTACTGGACCGGGTTTGAAACCGGTCCAGCAGGTTCCGGACCCCGCGGCAAGAACCGACCTTGTTGGCCTTGATGCGGGTGCCGCAAGGTCCCATCCTGGGCGCGCACCGCGTGTGGAAAGAAACGCGACCGTATGATTCTTAAATGAAAAACGGAAAAATGGATCTGACCCCTTTTCCACTTTTCCAGGCGATCAACCGGCAGGCGCTCATCCTCAGTCCGGACCCGCTGATTGCCCAATATCCCGTGGCTGTGAAGTGGTAAAACGTCGGCACTAGCCGAGATCACTACCCCATCCCGGGGTCAGACGGTTGCGGCTTGTCGGCGAGCAAGCGCTTCAGCCGCTCGTTCTCGGCCAAGGCTTCGTCCTTGGCGGCCCGCTCCTGTTCCGCGTCCGCCCGCGCCTGCTCCTTTGCCGTTCGCTCCTGCTCCGCGGCC
>NZ_CAIKKU010000566.1 GCF_903828115.1 uncultured Thiodictyon sp.
CAGGTCAAAGCCATCTTTGAGCCGACGCAAGAAGTCGTCCCCGGAGGCAACCCCGTTCGGCAGCAGGTAGCAGGCATCGTTGTTGACCAGCGTGTACGGGACTACCAGGTGTGCGGGCGATCCAGCGAGCCAATAGGGTAGATCGTCGTTATAGGCGTCCGAGCTGTAGAGGAGCCCACCCACCTCACGCAGCAACCGGCGGGTGTTGTGACTGACCCTCCCGGTGTACCAGCCCACGGGGCCTTTGCCACAAAGCCGCTCGATGATCTCGATGGTACGACGGATGTGCTGCCGCTCTTCGTCTTCGGGGATGTCGCGATAGTCCAGCCAGCGGTAGCCATGCCCGGCGACCTCATGCCCGGCCGCACACAGCGCGCGCCCGATCTCAGGGTTGAGTTCCAGCGCCCGACCGACGGCAAAGGCCGTCAGCGGCAGACCACGAGCGCTGAACAGTTCCAGGATGCGCCACACGCCTGCGCGTGATCCGTATTCGTACATGCCCTCGACGCTCAGGTCCCGCTCTCGCAGGCGCGCGGGGCGGCCGGGCAGCTCATGCAGATAGGCTTCGGACTGGGCATCACCATTGAGAATGCTCGACTCGGCGCCTTCCTCGATATTGAGCACGAATTGCACCGCGACGCGCGCATCGTTCGGCCAGCGCGGATGGGGTGGGCAACTGCCGTAACCGACGAGGTCGCGCTCCGCCATCAACCCAGCTCGAAGGTCGTGACGCCGAAGATGCGCTGGTGCGCCAGGTTCGGTGGCGGACCCAGATACATCCGGGCGCAGCCGAAGACCTCGATCATCTGGTGGTGGTGCGCGAGCGCAAGCGCGGCGGGGTTGTTCTGCGGCGTGTCGAGGAACAGCGGGCCGCCGGCGGCGAACACGGCCAGGTGTGCGTAGAGGGCCATCGCTGCTTGGGCGTCGTCAGCGAACAAGGGGCCGATCTTGCAGCCTTCCCGACAGCGGCGAACCACGCCATAACCGCTCAGTTTCCCAGCACGCCGGCAGCCTAAGGCAAGGCCGTCAGCTTGGGCGATCCACCCGCTCAAGAACGCCGGCCGCGGGGCGGGGAAGCAGGTACGGTCGTACGCCAGGAGCTGTTCAAAAGGCACCTCGGCGAGCGGGACAATCGCTTCGTTGCCAGCCACCAGGGTCACTGGAGGGTCCGGAATCTCGGCGCGAAAGCGGATGTCGCGATGAGCGAAGACGAAGCCGCCCTTGGCGTAATAGTCCTGCATGGCGAAGACCCCATCCATGCCGATGCTCGCTCCCGGGCGCAGCCGTGCGAGCAGGCGCTCCCGGCGAGCCTGCCAGATGGCATTGCCGAGACCTCTGCCGCGAAATGCCGGCTGGACGATAAAGAAGCCCATGAAGCCGAATTCGCCGTCGTATGAGGTGATGGCGCCGCCGCCAATCAACCCGCCGTCGAGCTCCGCGGCGATGAAGGCGGCGGGATCGGTGGCCCAGAACAGCTCGGCATCATGCAAGCCGGGATTCCAGCCCTCCTGCGCGGCCCAGTCAACAAGTGCGTCCACCTCGGAACGGGTCATGTTTCGGATCACAAGCCCATGGGTCATAGTGAGGCGCTCGCGCAAATAGCGGTCGTGGGGGTGCAGGCTAATCGGTCTGAATGCGGCTGGCAAGTGCTGGAAATCATGCGGGTGTCGCTGCTGGTCGGGAGTCCGCTCTGGAATCCCACCGGCACCTCCTTTGATAACCCGAGCGTCCCGCGAAAGTCCAGATCGCCTTCGGCCAGCAGTGAGGCGTCTCGCAACGCAATGCCAAGCGCCGTGGCAACCGCGTTCAGGGTCACGCCCGCACAGGCTACCAAGGCCTCGAGCAGCATGTCGCCGGAACAGGCCGCGTGCCCGCTGCCGCCGGTGGCTGGATGCAACCCGGCAATGCGAAGTGCCTGACCCGTATCGATCTTGCAACTGAGGCCTGCGCCGATGCGCCCGTGCGCCCGCAGCGTCATCAGCGCAGCCACGGGGGTGTCGCGATAGCGCTCTTTCAGTGGCGCCTGGATGGATCGCAGATCTTCAGATTTCATGACAGAGCCCCTGGCGATTCCTAAGAGATGGTTGCCGCTCGATACTCGACCGAGCAGCCGTAAGGCCGTGTCACCGGGTCGGTGGTGGCACGGTCGTCGATGCCGCCCATGTAGACCAGGGTCCTGGCCGCATCGATGACCTGGAGAGGCGGGGTCGTCTTGGCCCCGTAGGCGCGGACCAGGGTCCCCGCCGGGTGCACTCCGGGGGATCAAGGGCCGATCGATCCGGAACCTTGGATGCTCCTGTGGTTGGATGTCTACGCCGGGGCTATCTGGGGTCACCGACAGCGCTCTCCAGGGCCTGGCGCACGCTGGATGGGGTCAGAGTCTGGGATTTGCTACCGCGCTTCGGCCGGTCGAGCATTACGCAACAATGCCCAACGTGACGGCGGCGATCACCAGGTAGCGCCCCAACTTCGCCAACGACACGACCAGCACGAAGCGCCACAGCGGTTCGCCCAGCACGCCGGCCATCAGGGTCAGCGGGTCGCCGATGACCGGCATCCAACTGAGCAGCAATGACCACCGACCGTACCGGTGGTAGCCGCGCCGCGCTGCCGCCAACCGCTGCGCGCCCATCGGCAACCAGGTCATAGCGCGCCCCCGCGCGAGCGCGCGCCCGAGCAGCCAGTTCACCACCGAACCCAGTACATTACCGACACTCGCCACCGTCACGAGCGCCCAGGGTGGATGGTCTCGCAGCAGCAGCAGCCCAACCATGACCGCTTCGGATTGCAACGGTAGCAAGGTGGCAGCCCCGAAGGCCGCAAGGAAGAGCCCCACATAAGCCGAGGACATCAGAAGTTGCTTCTCCCTGGGAGGACTTGTGTGAGGATAGGGCATCACCGACCTGGGACCGCGCAAGCACCGTGGGATCATGAACAAGGCGACGCATGTTGACAACCTCTTCGGAGGAGTCCAAAGACAGCATCGTGGCGAAGTTGGTGAAGGAGACCGACATCCCGCGTGACGCCCTCTGCGGCTGGCGCCGTCAGGATGATTTAGCATGAACCCGCGCAAGCGCACGCCCCCACGAGCGGCGCGAAGGCGCGTCTGGCGCCCGCCTGCATGGCCATTGGGGTCTAAATGGGGTGAGCCAGCCGGTCCACCCAAAATTGACAACGGAGGCGCGATGGAAATGGTCCTGTTCTCCGGCATTCAGGCCGCCGGCAAATCCACCTTCTTCAAGGAGCGGTTCGTGGACACCCATCTGCGAATCAACCCCTGTTCGACGTCTGGGGCGCCGACGGGGCCTTCACCATCCGCGAGGCGAACCATGCGTAGCACCGACCTGGAGGCGCGTATGCGCCAGTTCGAGGCGGCCCTGGACCACCCGGTCCCGCCGGGATTCCAGATCGTCGTCCGCCTCGATGGCCGTGGTTTCACCCGCTTGACCAAGGAGGTTTGGTGGACTACTTCCGCTGGCGGATGAACGACGCCGCGCGCTGTTGCCTCAACGGACACGCTTATTGGCTACTGCGCCGCCAAGGCCTGTCGGCCCGCGCCACCGCGCAGCGTCTGTTAGGGATGGCGCGCGCGGACAAACATGAGTTGCTGTTCCAGCACGGGGTCAACTTCGCTGCGCTCCCGACCTGGCAGAAACGCGGCTTCGCCGTCTACTGGGTCGAACGCGAGCGGGTCGGACGCAATCCCCTCACCGGGGAAGTGACCCTGACCACACGGCGGGAACTGCACACCGACGAACAGTTACCGTGGAAGGAGGACTACGAGCGGGCGCTTGGCCGCCTGCTGGCAGGCCACTGCTTTCTCGTGGAGGCGCCGGCGCGCCGCGGCACCGGTGACCGGACCAGTACCGAGACCGCCCGCCCGTAACCGGACCCCGGACCGCGCTTGCACCCGCGTTGAGGGCGACGATGACTGACACGACCAGTGTATCCCCCTCCCCTGCCCCGGACGATCGCCGCGCGGCCATTCTCCAGCGGCTGGCCGCCATCGAGGCCGAACCCTGGAACGGTGCCGGGGTGCGCACCCTGTACGCTGGCGAATCCGGAAGCCGCGCCTGGGGCTTCGCCTCCCGCGACAGCGACTGGGAGGTGCGGTTGGACGCGTTGCTGTGGGACGCGGTGATGGGGAGCGCGACTGACGCGCCTGGCCGCCGATTTGCCCCGGCTGCCACCCCAGGCGCCTGAGCCGCCAGGACCCCGCGCAGTGCATGCGATGGCGCAAGGACCCGCTTTCGTACCTTCGGATAGACTCAAAACTTGCGGATTTCACAATGAAAAGGAATGTAATCGGCCAATGTGCGGCGGCGCTTTTCTGCGCCGGCTTAGCGAGGTTCGTCGGCGCTACCTGTGTTGCTACCGACAACCCCGCGAGCGCCTGCCGCTACCCGGCAGGCGACGCCTGGTGTGTCAGGAACGGCGGCGGTAGCTTATACGCCTACAAAGATGGTTGTGTCGAAGCGCAGGAGCCAACCGAAAGTCACCTGACGACCCGGCCGCCGCCAGCGCGGGTGGCGTGGAAACCCGTTGCCGTCTGGAACTGCGATCAGGCGAAAACGGTCGTCGAGCACCTCGTCTGCGCGGCCCCTGAGGTTCGTGCCCAAGACCTCAGAATGGGGGCTCTCTATGCGCAATTGCAGGCGCGCGGCCGGGCGCCTGAACAGCTGCAAAAGGCTTGGCTGAAGAAACAACGCGAGGCCTGCGACACCGTTGACTGCCTGCGCGCCGTCTACGCCGAGAGGATCGGTCAGTTGGAAGATCTCTTGGCGGCCACCACCGACACGCTCACCCCTGCGGTCTCCCCAGCGCCGACCGTCCCCCCCTCGGCACAGACGATTGCACCGGCAACCGCGCGCCCGCCGGTACCGACGACACCCGCGAACCCAGATGTTGAGGCAGTGCCTGCGGCAACCGGGCAAACCGTCATGCCGGCCGTCGGACCGCCGACCTCCGTACCTGAGTCGACCATACCGCAACTGCCCCCACCGGAGCTGCGCTCACCGGCAATCACGCTACCGTCGGCTGCGTCCCCAACGAGTAAGGGGCATGGCCTCGCGGTTTGGGTGTTCGCGCTGGCCCTCGCACTGGGTTTGTTCGCCTGGCTGAGTCGCGCCCGACCCAGCGGCACCCAGCCCGCCTACGTGCGTCTGCTTGCGCTCGTGCGGGGACTCGGCGGCCAACGCCAACCTCGCGCAAGAACCACAGCGCTGCGCCTGGCTGGCGCGACCCGTGAGCGCCTGAACCAACTGCGCCGTCCTGGTGAGTCGGAGGCAGAGGTCCTTGCGCGGGCGGTCGCGGCCCTGGAGGAGGCGGCGAACCCGACGACTCCCGACACTGTTACGACGCGGCGATTGGACACCCTGGAGACGCGTCTGCAGCGGCTGGAAGGCCCAATGACGGGCGGATCACATCCGGACATCAAGGGTTGAGCCAGCCCTCTTACCCTCGAACGGGGGGCCAACATCTACGGCCCGCTGGAGTTGAGCGCGGGCGGCACGCGCTCCGTCACCAAGTTCGGAACGACCGTCAGCGCGGCGCCCTTCCACGTCGGCGCCGACTACAGCGTGTTCGATCATCTGAAATACCTGGGGGTCAGCACGCAAAGCTTTGAGGTACCAAGACGGGATCACTGGAATTCTCCGCCAACATCACCGCGCAGACGCCTGGTACTCAGGACCGCCGCGTCATCTTCGGCTGCTACGGCCCTGCTGGATCCTACCTCAATGTTGGTGACCCGTGTGACCAGCCGTTCGAGCAGACCCTGCTGCAGGGGCAGCAAGCCGGCGTCGTGCTCAGGTTGCGCGCGGCACCTCCGGCACCGCTGCGCCAGGATGTAGCAACTCGGCTCCCGCCGGGACCATCGGCCCTCACCCGCAAGACGCCGGCAGGCGCTCGGTGCAGTGCCCAGCGCGCCCGAGCAGTGATCAGGACCCACCCAGCCCCGCGGCCTCCACCCAAGTCCCATGAAACCCGGGCGGGATCGCGTGGGGTAAGGGCAGGACCGCCTGGAGACCCAAGTCGG
This sequence comes from uncultured Thiodictyon sp., assembly GCF_903828115.1. Lineage (GTDB taxonomy): Bacteria > Pseudomonadota > Gammaproteobacteria > Chromatiales > Chromatiaceae > Thiodictyon. The sequence continues at coordinate 6,038 of NZ_CAIKKU010000566.1, forward strand.
CGCCGCGCAGCATCACCAGGTCCGTGCGGCGGGCCGCCGCCCGGTAGACCAGGGTCAGCACCCAGGCGGCCTCGTCGCTGCCGCGGGGGACCGGGATGGACTCGCCCGGGAGGTCGGGGTGGCACTCTTGGACCACGTCCGCCCCGGTCTGCGTATCCAGTCGCTGGATGCACGTCAAGAAGGGGGCGCGGCCCGATGGTGGGGCACCGAGACCGAAAATGTAGCGCCGCGGCCCATCACCGTCCGGTGCGACCCGCGGCAGCTCAGCGATTCGCGGGCCCAGGGACGGGTGCGGCAGGTCCCGGCCACGGGGTCGATGGTCAGACGCTCGATCTGCGGGGCCAGGATCGGGCAGAACGCCGAAGTTGAACAGTTCGCCGGTGGTCACGTCGCGGCGTGGATGGGCGGAAAAGGGTAGCTCCGGGGTCAACCAGCGGTCGAGGCGCGAAAATGGATTGCGCAGCCTCCCGGCATCGTCATCCGCCCCCAGCGTTGCGAGGGTGCGGGGTCCAACCGGTAGGGCAGCCCGCCGTCCCACAAGGCGAGGAGCTGACCGCCATGCCAGATGACATTGGTGTTGGCGGTATTCTTGAACCGTAGACGCAGGGCATTGGCCAGCACCCCGCCCGGCCGATTGGTGCCGAACCCGCGATACAGCAGGCGGCCGGCCGCTTCTTCCGCAACGAAGTCGGGGGTGCGCACGAAGCGATTGGTATAGCGCACGCGTCCCCCGGCGCAGGCCAGACGCTGGACGTGTCCGTCCCCGTCGAAGGCGTGGCCGTAGGGCAGGCCGCCGCGTTCCAGGCGACCCGGGCCGTTGCGGTACAGGATGCCGTCCAGGTCCGGGGGCACGGCGCCCTGGGTACACACCAGATCGTGGTCGGTATATTCCTCCGCGACGGTACCATTGGCGGCCGCGAGGATCTTGACCATGTCGGCGCTGGAGAGGGTGGCAGTCATTGGATCGGTGGTGCTCCGGGATGGATTGGCGTGCCCTGACCGCGACACTCACGGGGTCGGCGCCGCCCCCGGCACTGGCGCGGTCGTCGGATGGCGTTGTTCGAGCACCGGCCGCAGCAGCTCTTGAAGATCCCGCCGCAGCGCCCGGGCCGCCTCCGCCGAGGCCTCGCGGCCCGCGGCGAGCTGTGCCAGATGGGTCTGACGCTCCTGTTCGAGGTGCGCGCAGCGGGCGCGCAGGGTCGCACACTCGGCGTCGGCCTGGGCCGCGGCGCCGACCGCTTGGTCGCACTCGCGCGTCGCCGTCGCCAGCGCGGTTTGCAGCCCCCGCTGCTGCGCGGCTTGGTCCTCCCCGCGCGCGCGCAGGGCGGCGACGGCGGCTACCTGCTCCTGGAGGTGTCGCTCCAGGTCCGCCCCGCGTTGGCTGGTCCGCGCCAAGTCGGCGCGTTGCGCCGCCTCGGTGTCCCGGACGTGGTCCAACGCCCCCTGGGTCTTGACCAAGGCCCCCTCGGTCGCCTTCAGACGTTGGCGGGTCTCATCGACCTGCTGGAGCCAGGTTGCCTGATCGCCCGCGCGACCGGTGCGCTCCGCCGCAAGTTCGGTCCGTAACGCGGCGACGACCAGGTCAAGTCCCTGCACCTGGTCCCTCAAATCGGCGGCTTCCTGCCGGGTCGCGGCGAGCGCCGCGCTCGCCTCATCCAGGCGCGCCGTCAGTTGGCGGTTCTCGCCCTGGTGCTGGTCGCACTGGGCCAGCACCGCCGTTTGCTCCTCGCGCTGCCGGTCGACCACGGCCGCCAGGTCCGCCATCCGGGTCGCGGCCGCGGCCCGCTCGGTGTCCCACTGCTGCGCACCCTCCTGCAGGGCCAGCGACCACAGCGCCGCGGCGGCGTCCACCACCGCCGCCGGCAGTCGTGGCTCGCCCAGCCGCTCGCCCAGGTCGGCCCAGAACTCATCAAGGGCGCTGAGGATGGTCTGCTGGGCCCCGTGACCGACTGCGGCCCGGACCTTCTCCGCGGTCGGGCGCTCACCGCGGCGCAGGATCGCCAAGGCCGCCGTCTTGGCCGACTCGCGGGTTGTCGTGGTACTGGCCATCTGTCTGCGTACCCTGAAGTCGCTTGCCTAACCACCCAGCGCTGGCGGCGCCCTGCCCTCGTCTGCCCGGCCCTTACGCTGCCTGCTGTGCGCCATGGGTGAAAAACGCTGAAAGTATATTATCTACTTTTCGGCGAAAAACGCTGCTTTTTTGTTGATAGGTTGCGATAACTGCCCTTCTCGTTACCTAACGCCGTTTGGACTACCATGGCGAATGCCGTCGCCTACCCGGCGGCGCCTACACCAACGCGGACCCCAGCCACCCCACGCTGCGCGTCACCCCACCCCCTGACCCTGGAACCGCATCGCTATGGCCGCCAACGCCCCGCCCCTGCCCTGGCCCGTCGATGCGCCGTCCGTCACCGCGGACGCGCTCCTGGGCGACGCGGACCGGGCCTGCCTCACACGCTATTTCGCCGCCCGCCATGCCGCCGCGACGCGCCGCGCCTACCGATCTGACTGGACGCTGTATGCCGCTTGGTGTGACGCCCGCGGCTTGTGCGCCCTGCCCGCCACGCCGCAGACGGTGGCGGCCTACCTCGCCGCGGAGGCCGATCAGGGCCGCAAGGTGAGCACTATCCGCCGCCGGGTGGCCGCGATCCGGCTCGCCCATCGGTTATGCGACTACGCGCCGCCGACCAACGCGGAACTGGTGCGCGGCACCCTGCACGGCATTGCCCGCACCCATGGTGCGGCACCGCAGCAAAAGGCCCCGGCGCTCGCTGAGTTGTTGCGGGCGATGGTCGATACGCTGGACGCTACGACGCACCAGGGACGGCGTGATCGGGCCCTCCTCACGCTCGGGTTTGCTGGCGCGTTGCGCCGGGCGGAACTGGCGGCGTTGCGGGTGGAGGATCTCGAGGAGGTGCCGCGCGGGCTGCGGGTGCATGTGCGTCAGTCAAAAACCGATGCCGAAGGGCTGGGACAGATCGTGCCGGTCATCCGCGGCGAGGCTTACTGTCCGGTGCGGGCGGTGCACGACTGGCTCGCCGGCGCGGCCATCATCCGGGGGCCGGTCTTTCGCCGCATGTACCGCGGCGATGTGGTGTCAGGGGCGTCGCTCAGCGCTCACAGCATCGCGGCCGTCGTCAAGCGCTGCGCGCGCGCCGTCGGCCTCGATCCCGACGACTACGCCGGCCATAGCCTGCGCGCCGGCTTCATGACTTCGGCGGCGCTGGCCACGGCGAGTCTGTTCAAGATGATGGAGGTCTCCCGCCACAAGGACCCGAAAACCGTGATGATCTACGTGCGCCGCAGCGCGGAATTTGAAGACCATGCTGGCGAGGGTCTGCTCTGACGC
>NZ_CAIKKU010000567.1 GCF_903828115.1 uncultured Thiodictyon sp.
ATACCCCTTTTTCAAGGGATGAGCGGCTTGGAAATCGTTGACCAGAATCGGACGGCGTTGGCGGACGGCCTCGCCCCAAATTCCGGTTTGATCCAGCTCGTAGCAGGTTTGAGGATTGACCACGGCGCATTCCGGCATGACCTCCCGCGACCAGGTGTTGAGGACAAACTCCCGGTTATCTTCATGATAATGGTAAATGAAGCCGAGCTTGCTTGCGGTCAGTTGGAGCGCCTGCTCCAGGGCGTAATCAAGAAATTCCTGAATCGTTTCGGAAGGATGTTGAAGAATGTCCGCCAAACGTTGTAACCGGGTGTTGCTGCGCAAGACCTCTTCTTCCACCTGCTTGCGTTCGCTGATGTCGCGCCAGGTGATAAAGAAGGCGTCTTTTCCGTCCAGGCGGATCGTCGCAAGGGAGACCTCGACCTGGAAGTCCGTGCCGTCCCGGCGGCGGTGGACCCACTCGAAGGTGAGACGGCCGTACTGCAAGGCGAGGGCGATGTTTTCCCGAGCCGCATCCATCGACTTTCTGCCATCGGGCTGGAATGCGGGAGAGATTCCGTCGGGCGCGAGACCGACAATCTCCGCCCGTCCGGCCCCCAGCATGGCCTCGGCGGCCCGGTTGCAATCGACAAACACACCGTCGCTGACGATCAGATAGGCATCCGGTGAATCCAGGAAGAGAATGCGGTATTTGTCTTCCTTTTCCTGGAGCACCGCCGCGGTCTTCTCCCGCTCGTCATTGCTCTTGCGCAAGGCCTTGGAGAGCCGGGCAAAACGGACCGCCACCAGAACGGCAATCAGCAGCAGGAAGGCAACGACGGCAACCACACCAAAAAGCCAGGTCAGGTCCCTCGGCTTGGGATCGTAGAGAAAACCCTTCAGGTCGAAGTCCCGCCGCAGCATCCCCATTTCGGCGTAAACTTCGGCGATATTGCGCCACCGGCCCGGATTCATGTGGCCGACTTCGATCAGCGCCGGCTGGAGCAGCGACTCCATCTGCCGGGCCTCGAACCGGAGGTGTTCCAGGCTGTGCCGCTGGCTGTAACGGTCGAAGATCAGCCGTGCCACCTCCTCCTGGTGCTGCATCGCGTAGTCCCACCCCTTGAGACTCGCCTCCCGGAACTTCCTGACCAACTCGGGCTGCCTGCGGAGCAGATCCCCGGTGGTAAAGAGGTTATCGCCGTAGAAATCGATCCCCACCGCTCGGGGGGAATAGAGCAGGTACTCCCGCCCTACCTGTTTCAGCGCAAAGGGTTCATCGGTGACGTAGACGGACATGGCGTCCACCGCGCCCGAGAGCAGCGCCTGGACGTTGAAGGTGTGGGGCACCAGCGTGAGCTTGTCGGCGGAGATCCCCTCTCGGCGCAGGTAGGCGTGGATCTCGGCCGACCCCGGCTCGATCATGACTTTACGGCCGGCCAGGTCATGAATGGTCTGAATACCATCATGCTTCAGGGTCATGAGCGCCAGGGGGGAATGCTGGAAGATGACCGCCAGGACCACGATCGGTACCCCCTGTTCCCGCAGCAGCAGCAACTCCGTGGAACCGACGCCGAACTCGGCCTGGCCCTCGATCACCTGCCGCACCGGGTCTTCTCCCGGTTCGGCGGGTTGAATTTCGACCTCCAGCCCCGCGTTCCGGTAGTAACCCATCGCCTGGGCCGCGTAATACCCGGCGAACTGGAACTGGTGCTGCCACTTCAGTTGCAGCCGCACCGTGTCGCCGCCGGCCGCGGAAAAGGGCGCCAGCAGCAGCGCCAGCAGCGCCAGACGGCGACCGATCAGATTCATGGTGGCGTCAGTTTCAGGATAGTCGATGAGACGCTCCAGGTAGTGGATGAGCCCGGCGACCGCCAGGTAGATTGCGGTCTTCCAGGTGATGTTGTCGGTCAGGGGCCGGTCCGGATGCGATTGATGATGAGCAGCAGGTCCGCCAACATAAAGGCCTTGCCGACGATCAGCGCCGCGACCGCGACCAAGAGCGTGGTGCCGAGCGCGATGCCGGTGCCCTTGAGCATCAGGGCGTGCGAGAGAATCCGGGGCGCTACGATAACCACTGCCGGATTGTCAGCTGAGGGACTCGGTAAGACGCATGGTACATTCAGTAAAATCAAGGCACAAGCCGCGCGTCGCCGGGCGTCCAAGGCGATGGGCAGGGCCTCGGGCCTGGCGCTTGCGCAACGACGCCCCGAGCGCGCCCGCGGACTGGTTGCGGGGCTGCGCGTCGCCGCGCGTCTCCCTTACAGATCTCGACTTTACGCGGCGCTCGGCATAAAATCCCGGGCCGACCTCCCCACCCTCGACCTTCGCTTGTCGCCGTTGTGGACCATGGAGGGTCGATCCTGGGTCGCGCGGCGGGCATCCGGCCCCTGACTCTACCCTTTAGGTGCCTCCCGGGCCTTGAGACGGCGGTCGACCTCCAGTCGCCGACCGGCCCGCAGCCCGGACCCGATAGCCCGTTCGCCATTGAGTTCGGATCAGATCCGTGGATATCCGCAGAGTCCGTGCGTTGCTCGGCCCCAACCTTTGGGCCGATTTTCCGGTGGTCGAGGTCTGGTTCGATCTGTCCGATCACCCACCCGGTGAGTGGCTGGTATCGGCCGGGCGCCTGCGCGGCCAGTTGACCGCCCGGCTGCCGGGCCTGACCCTGCCGCGGCGACCGCCCGCGGACCCGGATGATCCGCTGCATGAGCGGCGACATCAGCGCTGGCTCGCCCAGGTGTTCCTGGCCACCATCCTGGAGCTGTCCGCCCAGAGCGGGGTGCGGCCGGGGTTCTCCCGGGTGCGCCGGACCTCGGAGTCGGGCCTGTACCGGCTCGCCTTTACGTTCGTCGAGGGCGCCCCCCCGCAGGCCTGCGCCGCGGCCGCCCTGGACCTGGTCCGCGCCGGGCTGGCGGCGACCGACGACGAACTTCCCAATCCTTTGCCGGGGCTGCGCGCCCTGGCCCTGGAGGCCGGCCCGACGCCGACCTGTGCCGCGCTGCTGCGGGCGGCCCAGGCGCGCGGTATCCCCACCCGGCGGCTCCCCGGGAGCGTCTTGCAGCTCGGCTACGGTGCCCGGCAGCGGCGGCTCCTGTGTACCGCGCTGGCCCCCAGCACACCCCTGGCCGAGCACGCGGCGGCGCAGCGCGGCCTGCTCAGTGCGCTCCTGGCCTGTGCCGGTCTGGCCTGCGCCGAGGCGCCCGTGACGGGCGCCCACTATCGGGTCCTGGTCGCCGGGCGGCGCGTCCTGGCCGCGCTGCACTGGCAGCCGGGGCGGGGCGGCAATGGCGCCGGCCCGACGGTCACCGACGTGAGCGGCCTGATCCACGGGGAGGTGCGCGCCCGGGTCCTGGACGCCGCCCGGGTCCTGGGGTTGGCGACGGCGGAGGTCCGCCTGGCGGCGGCGGACATCGCCCGGCCCCTGGAGTCCCAGGGCGGGCTGATCAGCGAGGTCATCGCGGCCCCGCCGCTGGACCTCTATGTGGAGTGCGTGCGCTCGCGCCCGATCGCCGCGGCCTTCCTGGAGACCCTGTACCGACCGGGCGAGACCGGGCGCATCCCGATCGTCGCCGTCTCCGGCACCAACGGCAAGACCACGGTCACCCGGCTGATCGCCCATGGGCTCAGTGTTTCCGGACGTTTCGTCGGCATGACCTGCACCGACGGCATCTATCTCGCGGACCGGCGCATCGATACCGACGATTGCGCCGGACCCCAGAGCGCGCGCCTGGTGCTGCTCAATCCCCAGGTCGAGGCCGCGGTGCTGGAGACGGCGCGCGGCGGTATCCTGCGCGAGGGAGTGGGGTTCGACGCCTGCGACGTGGGGGTGGTCACCAATATCGGTGAGGGGGATCACCTGGGGATGGGGTGGGTCGACACCGTGGCCGAGTTGGCCGAGGTCAAGCAGGCGGTGGTGCGCGGGGTCGCCCCCGGGGGGACCGCCGTGCTCAATGCCGCGGACCCGCTGGTCGCGCGGATGGCCGCTCACTGCAAGGGCTCGGTGCTGTACTTTGCGCGCGACGGGGACCACCCGGTGATCCTGCGGCAGCGCCGCGAGGGCGCCCGGGCGGCCTTCGTGCGGGGGCAGGACCTGATCCTGGCGGCGGGCGAGGCGCAGTGGGTCCTGCTGTCGCTGCGCCGGATTCCACTCACCAACGGCGGGCGGATCGGCTTCCAGGTGGAGAATTGCCTGGCCGCCGCGGCGACCCTGTGGGCCCTGGGCCTGCCGCTGGAGACCATCGGCGCCGCGCTTGAGACCTTCGGTGCCGACCTGGACCGCAGCCCCGGACGCTTCAACGTGCTCAGCATCAACGGTGCCACCGTGGTCTTCGACTATGGTCACAACCCCTCGGCCCTGTTGGCGATGATCGCGGCCCTGGAGTCCTTTCCCCACCAGCGGCGCCTCGCGGTCTATTCGGCCGCGGGGGACCGGCGCGATGTCGACCTGATCCGGCAGGGGGAGATCCTGGGCCAGGCCTTCGACCGGGTCATCCTCTACGAGGACCACTGCACCCGTGGGCGCCTGCCGGGGGAGATCATGTCACTGTTCGCCCGGGGGCTGGCGGCCGGCGAGCGGGTGCAGGAGGTCCGGACCATCCACGGCTGGCGGCACGCGGTGGAGGCGGCCCTGTGGCTGGCCCAGCCGGGGGACCTGATCCTGGTCCAGGCGGACGTGATCGACGAGACCGTCGATTATGTCCGCGCCCGCCTGGCCGCGGATCAGGCGTTCCGCGAACTGTCGTTGCATGACCTGCCGCTGGGCGCCGCGGCGGCCCCGGAGCAACCGGCCCCGGTGATGCAGGCGTGAGGTTTACGTTTCTTCTGCCCAGCCGTGCCATGCGCCGGCGCATGGGGGTCTAATTGCTCGATATCCGACGCCTGCGGGTCCTGCGCGGTCCCAACATCTGGGCGCACCGCCCGGTGCTTGAACTGTTGCTGGACCTGGGGGAGATCAAGGATCGCTCCTCGGAGGAGATCCCGGGCTTCAATGAGCGTCTCAAGTCCTGGCTGCCGTCCCTGATCGAGCACCACTGTAGCCCGGGTGAGCGCGGCGGCTTCTTCCAGCGCCTGGAGCGGGGCACCTATATGGCCCACTGCCTGGAGCACGTCACCCTGGAGCTGCAGACCCTGGCCGGTACCCCGGTGGGCTTCGGCCGGGCCCGGGAGACCGACGAGGCCGGGGTCTACCGGGTCGCCATCGAATACGAGGAGGAGGCCCTGGGTCGCGCGGCGGTGGAGTCCGCCCGGACCCTGTTGCTCGCCGCCATCCACGACCGCCCCTTCGACCCGGCGGACGAATTGGAACCGCTGCGTGCGCTCTGTCACCAGGTGCGCCTGGGCCCCAGTACCCATGCCATCGCCGCCGCCGCCCGCGCCCGGCGCATCCCGGTACGGCGTCTGGGTAGCGAGAACCTGCTGCAACTGGGCTGGGGCCGGCGCCAACGCCGGGTCTGGACCGCGGAGACCGATCGGACCAGCGCCATCGCCGAGTCGATCGCCCAGGACAAGGACCTGACGCGCATCCTGCTGGCCGCCGCGGGGGTGCCGGTACCGGTGGGGCGGCCGGTGGCGAGCGCGGAGGAGGCCTGGCGCTTCGCCCAGGAGTTGGGTGCGCCGGTGGTGGTGAAGCCGCGTTACGGCAACCATGGCCGCGGTGTGACGGCCCACCTGAGCACGCCGGGGCAGGTGGAGCAGGCCTTCGCCGCCGCCCGCCGGGAGGGTCCGGACGTCCTGTGCGAGCGCTACGTCCCCGGTGCCGACTTCCGTCTGCTGGTGGTCGGTGAGCGCGTGGTCGCGGCGGCGCGCCGCGAGCCGGCCCAGGTGAGCGGTGACGGACAGGCGAGCGTCCGCCAACTGGTGGCTGAGGTCAACCGGGACCCGCGCCGCAGCGCCGGTCACGCCACGATGCTGAGCCTGATCGAACTGGACCCGATTGCGCTGGCGATCCTCGCCGAACAGGGGCTGACGCCCGAGTCGGTGCCCGCGGCCGGGGTGCGGGTCATCCTGCGTCACAACGCCAATCTGAGCACCGGCGGGACCGCCACCGACGTGACCGACCTGGTGCACCCGCAGGTCGCCGCCCGCGTGGTGGACGCGGCCCGCGTGGTCGGCCTCGATCTGGCCGGGGTCGATGTGCTGGCGCAGGACATCGGCCGTCCCTTGGAGGAACAGGGCGGCGCGATCGTGGAGGTCAATGCGGGGCCGGGGCTGCGGATGCACCTGGAGCCCTCCGCCGGTTTGCCGCGCCCGGTGGGCGAGGCGATCATCGACCTGCTGTTTCCGCCCGGGGAGGACGGCCGCATCCCCCTGGTGGCGGTCACCGGGGTCAGCGGCAAGAACGGCACCGCCCGGCTCATTGCCTGGCTCTTGCGTGCCCCGGACGGCTTGGTGGGGCTGGCGACCAGTGCGGGCCTTGAGTTCGGCGAGCGCCGGTTGGCGGCGCGCGACGCCACCGGCCCCGCGGCGGCCCATGACCTGTTGCTGTATCCGCGCCTCACGGCGGCGGTGCTGGCGGTCGGGGCTGAGGGTATCCGCGGCGAGGGGCTGGGCTTCGACCGGTGCCTGGTCGGCGTAGTGACTGCGCTCGCTCACGCAGACACGCAGGCACTGCCCGACAGTGCGGCCCTGGAGGACCTGGTACGGGTCAAGCGCTGTGTGGTGGAGGCGGTGGCGGCCCACGGCTGCGCCGTGCTCAACGCCGAGGACCCCCTGGTGGCGGGGATGGCCGAGCGCAGCCGCGGCGCCGTGCTGTGGTTTTCCCGCGACCCGGCGCACCCCGTGGTCAGCGCCGCGCTGGCGCAGGGCGGCCGGGCGGTGGTGGAGCGTGACGGCGGCATCTGTCTGGTCACCGGCGACGGCGAAGAGGCCCTGTTACCCCTGGCGCGGCTGCCCTGTGACGCGGCTGGTCAATCCGTGCTCCCGGTCGGCAACGCGCTCGCCGCCGTCGCCGCGGCCTGGGCCCTGGGGCTCGCCCCCGAGCGCATCCGCGCCGCTCTTGAGACCTACCCGGTATGACCATGACCCATGACAAGGCGCGCCTGTTGCGCCTCGCCACCTATGCCTCGGTGGCGACCGCAACCCTGTTGATCCTGGTCAAACTGGCCGCCTGGCTGATCACGGGTTCGGTCAGTGTCCTGGCGAGCCTGGTGGACTCGCTGATGGACGTGGGGGCCTCGGTGGTCAACCTGCTCGCGGTGCGCTGGTCACTGCTGCCCGCGGACGCCGAGCACCGGTTCGGGCACGGCAAGGCCGAGTCCCTCGCCGGCCTGGGCCAGGCCGCCTTCATTGCCGGTTCCGCCGCCTTCCTGGCCCTGCAGGCAGTGGACCGGCTGATCCATCCCCAGCCCCTGGCAGACCTGGGGGTCGGTGTCGCGGTCATGGTCTTCGCCATGGCCGCGACCCTGCTCCTGTTGAGCTTTCAGCGGCATGTCATCCGCGCGACCGGATCGACCGCGATCCGTGCCGACGCGCTGCACTACGCCACGGATCTGGCCACCAATTCGGCGACCCTGATCGCGCTTGTCTGCGCCATGTTCGGCTGGCCGGGCCTGGACCCTATCTTCGCGCTGGGGATTGCGCTCTTCATCCTCTACAGTGCCGTTCAGATCGCCCGGGAGGCGGTGGACCTGCTGATGGATCGGGAACTGAGCGTGGACGATCGGGCCAGGATCGAGTCGGTGGCGGCGGCGGTGCCGGGGGTCCTGGGCGTGCATGGACTGCGCACCCGTCGTTCCGGACATGTCCCGGTGATGCAACTGCACCTGGAGTTGGACGACGACCTGGCGCTGCTGGCCGCCCACCGCATCTGCGACCAGGTGGAGGCCGCCCTGCGGGTCGAGTTCCCCGGGGCGGATATCACCATTCACCAGGACCCGCGGAGTCTGGGTCCGGAGGATTAGTAACGAGTCAAGAACAAGTTAAACACTACACAATCGTTGTCGTTGTCGTTGTCGTTGTCGTTGTCGTTGTCGTAATCGGAGAAACGATCAAATTCGGCGTGCGAGAGATTCCGGGGCGCTACGATAACCTCGACAACGACAACGACAACGACAACGACAGCGACAACGACAGCGACAACGCTACGGAATCACAGGGTCACACTGATCCGGTTGCGCCCGAGTCGCTTGGCCGTGAAGAGCTGCAGATCGGCCGCCGCGACGACTTCGGACGGCGCTGTTTCCTGTGTCGGCCGCTGGCACGCGGCACCGACGCTCACGGTGACCCAGGGCGACACCGGTGAGGCGCCGTGGGGGAGCCGCAGCGACTCGATGCCGACGCGCAGCCGTTCGGCCATCACCGCGGTCCCCTGGTCGTCGATCCCATTGAGCAGGCAGATAAATTCCTCCCCACCGTAGCGGGCAATGAAATCCCCCGCCCGCTCGAGCCCGGCCGCCAGGGCCTCGGCCACGCGGCGCAGACAGTCATCCCCGGCCAGATGGCCGTGGGCGTCGTTGTACTCCTTGAAGTGGTCGATATCGACCATCGCCGCGGCCAGGTGTTCGCCGGCGCGGAGCGCCCGTCGCCACTCCCGATCCAACCGCTCATCGAACGCCCGGCGGTTGGGTATTCCGGTCAGGCCGTCGAGGTGCGACAGTTGGCTGAGGAGGTCACGCTGACGCTTGAGCTCCAGGTGGGTGCGCACGCGCAGCCGCACGATGGCCTCCTTGAACGGCTTGGCGATGTAGTCCACGGCACCCAGCGCCAGGCCGCGGGTCTCGTCCTCGGTGTCGGTCAGGGCGGTGATGAAGATGACCGGGATCGCTTGCAGCAGCGGGTCGGCCTTGAGCGCCGCGCACACCTGGTAGCCGTCCATCTCCGGCATCATGACGTCGAGCAGGATCAGGTCCGGGGCGCAGGAGTCGGCGAGCTTCAGGGCCGCGCGGCCGTTGGTGGCGGCGGAGACCTGGTGTCCGTCATCGACCAGCATCCGGCTCAGTACCCGGATATTGTCCGGGATATCGTCGACGATCAGGATGCGCATGACCGGCACCGGGTGCGTGTTCCAGCCTGGTTCATGGCGTGCAGCCTGGTCGTCTCATCATGAATCCCACCAAAGCAAAAACGATGCCCGCACTGTTGCGTCATCTTAACGCTATTATATAGCGATAGCATCCTCGGGGTTCAGACTCCCTACTCCGGCCCTATCCTGGCGGGGCCTTGGGGCAGGTTCCAGACCCGTCCCCCGCCCCACACGAAGGTGGTCAATGCCGACCAACGATATCAATTCGCCGCCTGCGCGACGCATTTTTCAGGTCATGCCCTGGTTGATCCTGGTCGGCGGTCTCCTGCTGACCTTGGGGCTGGGGTCGGCGTTGCGCCAGCGCGAAGGCGCGATGGAGCGGGCGGAATTCAAGCTGCGCGTCAACGAGGTGGTCAGCAGTCTCGCGCAACGGGTGCTCGCCAACGCCCAGATCCTGCGCGGGGTCGCCGGGCTCTTTGCGAGCACCGGCGAGGTCAGCCGCGATCAGTTCCGCCGCTATGTCGAGGGGCTGCGCCTCGCCGAGTTCTATCCCGGCATCCAGGGGATCGGCTACGCCGCCCTGGTACCCGCGGGCGAGCAGGCCCACCACGTCGCGGCCATCCGCGCCCAGGGTCTTCCCGACTACGAGATCCGGCCGCCCGGCGACCGCGATCCCTACGCCCCGGTGGTCTATGTGGAGCCCCTGGATTGGCGCAACCGGCGTGCACTGGGCTTCGACCTGTTGACGGAGCCGGTGCGCTACGCGGCCGTGACCCGGGCACGCGACGAAAACCAGGCGGCCATGTCCGAGCATGTGACGCTGAAACAGGAGACCGAGCGGGACGTCCAGGCCGGGGTCCTCATGCTCGTGCCGGTCTATCGCAGCGGTCTCCCCCTGGATAGCGTCGCGCAGCGGCGGGCGGCCCTGCGCGGCTGGGTCTATGCGGCTTTGCGGATCAAGGACCTGGTGGATGCGTATCTGAGCGGGGAATATCCCGAGCTGTCCAGGCGGCTCGCAATCTCGATCGAGGCCACACAATCCCAGACCCCCGATGTGCTCTACACGCTCAACCGGGAAGCGGGCGCCGCGCCCGCGCCCCTGGAGACCGAGCGCCGACTCGCCGTCGCGGGCAGCACCTGGACCGTCCGGATCGCGCCGCTGCCGGCCTATCTGAGCGCTGAGCGTGGCGTGGAAACGAGCCTCACGGTCATGGCCGCCGGCGCGCTCCTGACCCTGGCCCTGGCCTTCATCGCGTTCGCCCTGTCGCGCAACCACCTGCGGGTCACCGCCGCCCTTGAGCAGGCCGGTCGGGCGAATCGGGCCCTGGCCGAACGTACCCGCGAACTGGGCGAGAGCGAGGGGCGCGTGCGCGCGAAGCTCAGTGCCCTGCTGTCCCCGGATGGGGACCTGGAGACCTTGGATCTGGCCGACATCATCGATTGTCGTGAACTCCAAAGCCTCATGGAAAATTTCTTCCGGCTCACCAATCTCGCGGTGGCCCTGCTCGATCTGAAGGGCAAGGTGCTGGTGGCCACCGGCTGGCAGACGATCTGTACGCAATTCCACCGGGGAAATCCGGACACCGCCCGCAACTGTCTGGAAAGCGACACGCTCCTCTCGGAGGGCGTGGCACCGGGCACCTTTCGCACCCACCGCTGCGCGAACGGCATGCGCGATGTGGTGACCCCGATCGTGATCCAGGGCAAGCACCTCGGCAATCTGTTCCTCGGTCAGTTTTTCTTCGATGACGAACCGCCGGACCGCGAGGGGTTCCGCGCCCAGGCACGCCGCTATGGGTTCGACGAAGCGGCCTATCTGGCCGCCTATGACCAGGTGCCGCGCTGGAGCCGCGACAAGGTGACCCTGGTGATGCACTTCTTCATGCAGTTCGCGCAGATGATCTCGCGCCTGAGCCACGGCAATATCGCCTTGGCGCGTGCCTTGACCCAACAACAGCAGGGGCAAGCGGCCCTGATTGCCGCCAAGGAGCAGGCGGAGGCGGCCAACCAGGCCAAGTCGTCCTTCCTGGCCAACATGAGCCATGAGATCCGCACCCCGCTGAACGCCATCCTCGGCTTTGCCCAGGTGCTGGTACGCGACCCGGATCTGAACGCCGCCCAGCACGACAGCCTGGTCACCATCCAGCGCAGCGGCGAGCACCTCCTGACCGTTATCAACGACATCCTCGACCTGGCCAAGATCGAGGCCGGACGCATGACCTGCCAGGTGGCCCCCTTCGATCTGCACCGCTTGCTGACCGAGACCGAGGCCTTCTTCCGGCCGCGCGCCCGCGATCGGGGGCTGGTCCTGACGCTTGCGTGCGCGGCGGTTCCCCGGCTGGTGGCAGGGGACAAGCTGCATCTGCGCCAGGTCCTCATGAACCTGGTCGGCAACGCCGTCAAGTTCACCGCGGCCGGGGCCTTGACCCTGCGGGTCGAGACGGCCGCCGGTGCGGCGATCCGCTTCAGCGTCCTGGACACGGGGATGGGGATAGCCCCGGACGAGCTGCCGCGGCTCTTCGAGCCCTTCACCCAGACCAGCAGCGGGCGGACGGTGCCGGGCGGGACCGGACTCGGCCTGGCGCTGAGTGCCCAGTATGTCCGGCTCATGGGGGGGGAACTGGGGGTGGCGAGCACGCCGGGTCGGGGGAGTTGCTTCGCCTTCACCATCGATCTCCCGGCGGGCGTGACCGACGACCCGGCCGCGACCCCGAGCGACCTCCCCGTGGTCGGCCTGGAGCCGGACCAGCCGGTCTGCCGGGTCCTCATCGTGGACGACCAGCAGGACAACCGGGAGCCGCTCCGGGCGCTGCTCGCCGCGCTCAACGGGCCGCGGCCGGTGCTGGAGGTCCGGGAGGCGGCCGACGGCCGGGAGGCGGTGGCGCTCTGGGAGTCCTGGCAGCCCCAGGTGGTCCTCATGGACATGCGCATGCCGGTGCTCTCGGGGGAGGAGGCGACCCGGCAGATCAAGTCGCTCATGGCGGCCCGGCCCGCGGCGGTGCAAACGGTCATCGTCGCGCTCACCGCCAGCGCCTTCAACGAGGAACGTGACCGCTTCCTGGCCTGCGGCTGCGACGACTTCGCCTGCAAGCCGTTCCGGGCCGAGGAACTGTTCGCCATCCTGGAGCGTCGCGCGGGCCTGCGGTTCGTGCGGGCCGGGGAAGCGCCGACCGCGGCGGTCGCGCTATCTGCCGAAGCGCTGGCGGCCCGCCTGGCGGCCTGCCCCGAGGGATGGCGCACGGAGCTTACGGACGCGGTGCAACTGGGCGACTTCGCCCGGATCACCGTGCTGCTGGACCAGCTCCCCGATACCGATGCCGCGCTGCGCACGGTGCTCGCGCGGTGGGCCTACAACTTCGACCTGGAGGCGTTCTCAAGTGCGCTGACCCGGGGGCGTATCGCATGACCGACGGCATTGAAGAGCGACAGCGATGATGAACGCGCCACGCGGAACCTGGCCGACCTGGTGTTTAGCGGCAATGAGCCTCACCTGCTCGATCGTTTCCCTGAGCGCTGGCGCTCAGGCCGGCCGCGACGCGCGGCTGGTGCCGGCCGAGCCTGCCTTTATCAATCAACCGCAAGCGCTTGGTGCCGACCATCACGCGACCATCTGGCCCGTCCCGGCGTTGGTCCTGGCGCTTTCAATCGTCAGCGCGGCGCTGTTGCGCACCATCGTCAAGAACCATCAGGCGCAAGCGGCCTTAAGTCACGGTCAAACCAGACTGGACGCCCTGGAGGAGAGCGAGGAACGCTTAAGATTGGTCATTATGGGTTCGCACGATGCCCCCTGGGACTGGGACTTGATCAACAACGACATCTACTATTCTCCGCAATGGTGGGAGCAATTGGGATACGCGCCTGACGAACGGCGGCCGGAGGCCGATCTCTGGCGGTTATGGATGCATCCCGATGACGCTGCGCATGTCACCAGCGTCTTGGACGGCGCACTGAGGAATCATCTGGGAACTTTTGCGGTGGAACTTCGTCTGTTGCACAAAGATGGTCACTATGTACCAGTGCTTGCGCGTGCCTTTATCACCAGAGACGACGGCGGTCGGCCGTTGCGGGTCACCGGTGCCAATATGAATCTGAGCGAGCGCCAGCGGGCCGAGCAGACGTTGCGCGAAACCAATGCCTATCTGGAGAACCTGATCAACTATGCCAATGCCCCCATCATCGTGTGGGACCCGCAATTTCGCATCACCCGCTTCAATCACGCCTTTGAGTTCCTGAGCGGGCGCACCGAGGTGCAGGTGCTCGGGCAATCGCTGGAAACCCTCTTTCCACCCGCGTTGCGCGAGCGCTCGATGGCACTGATTCGCGAGACCTTGAGCGGTCAGCGGTGGGAGGTCGTGGAGATCAAGATTCAGCATTGCGAGGGGTCCGAGCGGACCGTGCTGTGGAATTCGGCCACGCTGTTTACGCCGGACGGGCAGACCCCGCTCGCTACCATCGCCCAGGGCCAGGACATCACGGAGCGTAAGCGGGCGGAAGATGAACTGCACGAAACCAATGCCTATCTGGAGAACCTGATCAACTATGCGAATGCGCCCATCATCGTCTGGGATCCGCAATTCCGCATTACGCGCTTCAACCAGGCATTTGAGTTCCTGAGCGGTTACACCGAGGCGCAGGTGCTGGGGAAATCGCTGGATCTCCTCTTTCCGCCGGCGCTGTGCGAGCACTCGATGGGGCTGATCCGCCAGACCTTGAGCGGCCAGCGGTGGGAGGTCGTGGAGATCAAGATCCAGCACCGTGACGGGTCCGTGCGGACCGTGCTGTGGAATTCGGCCACGCTCTTTGCCGCGGACGGGCAGACCCCGCTCGCCACCATCGCCCAAGGCCAGGACATCACCGAGCGCAAACAGGCGGAGGAGCAATTGGCCCGGGCCAAGGAGGCGGCGGAGGCGGCCAATCGTGCCAAGAGCGAATTCCTCGCCAACATGAGCCATGAGATTCGCACCCCGTTGAACTCCATTCTCGGCTTCGCGCAGGTATTGGGCCGTGACCCGGCCCTGAACGCCACCCAGCGCGACAGCCTGACCACGATCCAGCGCAGCGGCGAACACCTGCTGATCCTGATCAACGACATCCTCGACATGGCCAAGATCGAGGCCGGCCGGATGACCGTCCAGGCGGCCCCCTTCGACCTCACCACACTCGTGGCGGAGGCGGAGTCCTTTTTCCGGCAGCGCGCCCATGAGCGGGGGCTGGCCCTGACCGTCGCGTCCTCGGTGCTCCCCCGGATGGTCGTCGGGGATGCGATGAAGCTGCGGCAAGTCCTGATCAATCTGGTCGGCAATGCAGTCAAATTCACCACCGAAGGCGCGGTGACGCTCCGGGTCGAGCCGGTCGCGGACGACCTCATCCGCTTCAGCGTCATCGACACGGGGATGGGGATAGCCCCGGCGGAGATGGCGCGGCTCTTCGAGCCCTTCGGCCAGACCGCCAGCGGCCGACACGTGCAGGGCGGAACCGGCCTTGGCCTGGCCCTGAGCAGCCGCTTTGTCCGGCTCATGGGGGGGGAACTACGCGCCGACAGCACGCCGGGCCAAGGGAGTTGCTTCTCCTTCACCCTGGTACTGGCGCCGACCGCTGCCATCGAACCCAGGGCCGAGCGGGCCGAACTCCCCGTGCTTGGCCTGGAGCCGGGCCAGCCGGTCTGTCGGGTTCTCATCGTCGATGACCTGCCGGACAATCGGGCGCCGCTGCGGGCCCTGCTGGACATGCTCAATCCGCAACCGCCGGTGCTGGAGCTGCGCGAGGCGGCCGACGGCCGCGAGGCGGTGGCGCTTTGGGAGGCGTGGCAGCCCCAGGTCGTCTTCATGGACATGCGGATGCCGGTCATGTCGGGGGAAGCGGCGACGCGACAGATCAAGGCACGCATGGCCGCCCGGCCCGATGCGGTGCGCTCGGTCGTGGTGGCGCTGACCGCCAGCGCCTTCAATGAAAACCGCGACCACTTTCTGGCCTGCGGTTGCGATGACTTTGCCGGCAAGCCGTTCCGGGCCGAGGAACTGTTCGCCATCCTGGAGCGCCGGGTAGGGCTGCGGTTCGTCCGGGCGGGACAAACGCCGCCGGCCGCGGCTGCCTTGTCCGGCGAGGAACTGGCGGCCCACCTGACCGCCTGTCCCGAAGGCTGGCGAGCCGACCTGAAGAACGCGGCGGAACTGGGTGATTTCGGCCGCATCACCGCACTGCTGGAGGCGCTTCGGGAGACCGATCCGGCACTCTGCGCGGCGCTGGCGAAATGGGCCTACGAGTATGACCTGGAGGCCTTTGCAGGGGCCTTGGCGGGAGGCGGGTAATGTTGGTACCGCGAAGCGTAATTCCCGATACTAATTCGGCTGGCGCGCAAGCGGAACAAATTGGACCGGATTAACCTGATTGACACTGGATCATTGGCAAATGCGATGAAAAAGATCATTCTGTGGTCAGCGCTGCTGCTCATGGTCGCCGCGGCCCTGATGGCGTGGCGGCAGTTGCGCCCGGCGCCGCCCGTCGCGGTGGGGGTGGTCGCCTGGCTGGCCTCCGCGGCGGTGGTTGGTTCCAGCGAGATGAACGCGGCCGATCTGTTCCTGGAGGAGCATCCGGGAAGCCGCATCCGGGTGCTGCCGCTGGACGACGAGTGGCAGCCGGAACGCTCGGTTCCCGTCATCCGCGAGGCCATCGGCCGCGGGGTGCGCTTTTTCGTCTCGACCCACCCTTCCCGCTGTGCCGTTGCCGGCATGCACCTGTTCGCGGATTCGCAGGCACTCATGATCACTACGGCCTCGGCCAGCCCGGCCCTGACCGGTAAGGACGACGCCATCCTGCGTATCATTCCCGACGCCGACCAGGAACAGCGCGCCATCGCCCGCGAGGTCAACCGGTGGCCGGGCACCCGCCTCCTGGTGTTGCAGGACGCCGGCAATCTCGCCTACACCGACCCGGCGTTTGCGGCCTTCGCCACTGAACTCGCGGCCCTGGGCCAGTGGCGCATCGTCCATCGCACACTGATGGTGTCTGATTTCAAACCCGATGAGTATCGGGCACTCATGGCGGAGCCCTTCGACGCGCTCTACATCCTGGCCGGCACCTTCCAGACCCCCATCGGCAATATCGCGCAACTCTTTCACTATCTCCATCCGCAGGCCCCTATCCTGCTCACCCCCTGGGCACGCTCGCCGGCCATCCTGGAAACCGCGGGTGACGCCATCGACCGGATCATCCTCCCCAGCCCCTATCCTTCGCGTCACCAGGATAGCGCACTCGACGACTATCTGCGGCGCTACCGCGCCCGTTTCGGCTATGAGGCCCACGCCATGACGATCGGGGTGCGGCAGGCGCTGGAACTGCTCGATGAGGCCTTCGCCCAAGGCTATAGCGATCCCGCGCAGGTCAAGCGCTACCTGCTCTCGGTGCCGGTGCATCAGACCAGCCTGGGCCCGGTCGCCTTCGACCGGACGGGGGATGTCACCGGTACCTTCTACTTCCTGACTGATCCCAAGCAAGAACTCCCATGAGTCAGCGGCGCCGTACCACCTTCCGGCGCTACAACCTCCTGCTCGAGGTTGCGGCGCTGGGCCTGACATCCGTCATCCTGGTCGCGGCCGTCTGGTTCACGCTGGCCGAGATGAACCGGAACTATCTGGACCTGCGTCTGGCCGACGCCGCCCGGGTCCAGGTGTTTCTGGAGGGTCAACTCGATGACGCGCGTGCGAGCCTGGCGCGGTTGGCGGACCTGCCTGAGGCCGAGCGTTCGCCGAGTGTGCTGAAACTCTTTGCCGATTTTTCGGACATCTACTCACTGGATCAACAGTTGCGTGTGGAGCGGATCTATAAGTCCGTCCCGGACACCAAGGTGTTTGCGGGCTTTTCCTTTTCGGGGGGTAAACTGGGCGGTTATCTGAGGTCGGTCGGAGCGGGCACCGACGCGTCCGAGATTATGCGTGGTCATGAGGACGATGCGGCCAGCGTCTATTTCGCCATCAGGCCCG
>NZ_CAIKKU010000568.1 GCF_903828115.1 uncultured Thiodictyon sp.
ATTATTCACCGGCCTGGGTCAAAAAGGCGCGACACACCGCTTCGGAGTACCAGCGTCCCTTGGCGACCATCTCCTCCAGCACCGGCTTGACGTGCTTGATATACCCCTTTTCCTTGGCCCGCAGCAGCAGCGAGAGGGTGCGGATCGCGGTCAAGCCGGCGTTCTTCGCCACTTGGTAGCCGAGATTTTCGTCGATGATCACGAACTCGGCGCCGACTTCCTTCGCCAAAATGATCGTCTCGGCCTCTCCCGAATCCAACTGAGTGAGCAGGAATTGCTTGTACAAGTGCCCCTGAATGCATCGCACCTCGATGAATGCGCTGTCGACCTGATCGTAGCCATACCCCGGCTTGGCCTTGATCTCCTGGTACACCGCCTCGGCAATGAGTATCTTCCCGAACAGGTGTTCCAGGAGATCGAGACGTCCGACCGCGGCGAGGGAAATGATCGGCGTCGTGTTGACCACGACCGTCATGGCAATTTGGCCACGTCGGCAAACACCTCGCGCATCTGCTCATCGTCATACGCGAAGACGACTTCGTGTTCGAGCTTCAGACGCTCGATGAACTCCAGCTTGTCGCAACCGGCCAACTCCGCCGCTTTGCCCAAGGACAGTTTCTGTTTGCGATACCACATCAAGGCGGACAGAAACCGCAGATCCCGCGTGAACTCCTGGGCATTTTCTTTCAGCGACAACAGGATCTCGTCGTTGACGGCAAAGGAGATGTTCATGGTTTTCTCGCATTGATTGATTGATCGTCTCCCGATCAGCCACGGACTTCGCCAGTCTTGCGGCCGCTTGCGAGTAGGTCTCCCCCGGTCGGGCGTCGGACTCGATCAATGACATCGGGACGCCATAGATCACGGGCGCGGGCGTTGGCTTGTCTGGCGCCGGGGCTTTCTCGGTGAAGGCGAACACCAGATGCGTGACGACGCGACCGGCTTTGCGTTGCGTGACACTCACGTTGAGCGGCGAGTGCGCGTTGATCTGGGCGACGGCTGGGGCGATCACCCACTTCTTGAAATCCTTGATGCTGCTGTACTTGCCCGCAAGCTGTAGGGCGTTCCTAAGCCATTCTAACGCCACTTCTCGCTTGCCCTCACCACGCCATTGGACAAGTAATTCGTACAAGCGGATAGCGTAACTTGATGTCATTTTGGCGACATCTGATAGCGCGTACTGCGTGAATTGCTCTGTTAACTGCGTCAGGTAAGGGATGATGTCTTTGCTGAATCGGAGTTCAACACGTCCGGCATCTTCAATATAGGCGACAGTCTGTACCCAGCGCGTCACCAAAACTGGCCTTTTACCCTTGCCATTCGGCTCGCCGTAGATCATCACGCGGCGCTCAAAAAAACGTCCAGCCGCTTCCTTCACGTCCCTGTAAACGGTTGTCGTTGTGCCGGATTCTGTCAGTTGTGCGATGTCCTGCACGGTGACGCGGTACATGTGTTCGTCGGTTAGTGGTTCCTGTGGCCTGACCTGGGCGATGCAGGACAGGATCAGACGTTGCTCGCCGATGGTGAGTCGGTAGGACGCTTCAATCAGCGCGTTCGATTTGCAAACTCGTTGCTTGTCCATCGGCTATTAAGGTAAATGTTTTAAGTGCTCCTAAAATACTATTTAAGAGAGGTTTTTACGACTCCTAAAATTTCGTCATTCCCTCCCCTTCAATTCGTCATTTCCTCCCTTTATAGCGATTTACTCCTTTTATTACATTTAAAACTAAAAACGCGCGCGCGATCTCCTTCGCCTGTGGATAACTTTGCGCGTCGCAAACGACGGTTATTTTTCCTGATACCCCGGAGCGGTCGGCAAGGGCGTCAAAGAGGTTCAGCAGGGGGAGCGGTCGGGATGCTCCGCGCCATCCTGATACCTCGGAGCGGACCGTGAGGCGTCCATCAAAGGCCGCAGCCCCAGACAAGTTCGATCCCTTCGTCTTTCACATCGGCAATCCAAGATGCAGTTTGATCGCGTCCTCAACGTCCAGCAGATCCGTCTTGGATAAAACGCCAAGCCGACGCTTCAGCCGCGACTTATCCGCCGCCATGATTTGATCGGCCATCGCTTTGCTGGTCTGGCCCGCCACGGTCACCAAGGTTTCGCTGGGATACTGGCGTCCGGTCTGACTGGTCAGTGGGACCACAACGACCCGCGCCAGATGCCGATTCGCCGCATCGTTGCTCACGATCACCCCTGGGCGCGTTTTGCGGATCTCGCTGCCAACCGACGGGTCGAATTCGACCCACCACACCTCACCGCGCTTCATCGGCAACGTCTCGCGCAAGTGCGTTACACCATTCCTGCGCCTCCGCTTCGCGCACCGCATCCGCCGCCATGGCTCGATAACCGTCATCCAGACTGGTATCCAGCACATGCGGCCGTACCAAGTCCTCGATGAACTGGCTCATCCGCCGCTTGCCCACGCGCCGGTACAGACCCTCATAGACCGCTTCATCGAGCGTAATCGTCATCCGTTTATGCATTTTGGTCTCCATAAAGCGTTATGCGTATAACGTATATTAGTATCTGTCGTTCCTTGGTGCCAGTGATCCCTACGGGGAGCAGTAAGTGGGCGCTTGTGCTGAACGGATTCCGTCAGATCTGATAGGAAGCGGCTGGCGAGCTTCGCGGGAGTGGCTTAACGCACCCTGTGTCGATCAAATGAATGGATTTTTCTTTATCGCCGTTGAAAATACGTTAAGATTAGATCTTATTATTTTTGTCATGCAAAAATAAGGAGTGAGTGTATGCCGACCAAAAAACGCGCCGAAATCGGCTTTGACCTGAGCGAACTGACGCAGCAGATGTCACCACAAGCAGCTGGAACCTCAGCGCCGGCGGCATCCGCTTCCGTGGCCACAGACCTGGCATTGGGGCGCCCCCGCACCCTGCCGCAGGGCACGGCGTCCTTGAGCGTACGCATCACCCCTGAGCAGCGACGGTGGCTATTACGCGAGGTCGCGCAGCGGATGCTCGCGACGGGGGAGCGGCAAGACGCCTCGCAACTCATCCGCGAACTGATCGACCAAGCGCGCGCGCGCGCCTGACGACGATGCAGGTCGTGGCCTTTTTCGGCACCAAGGGCGGCACCGGCAAGAGCACGCTCAGTCATCTGCTGGCCTACGGCGCGTCGCTCCATGCCGTCCCCGCGCTGGTGGTGCATACCGACGCGCGGGCGCCGGAGATCCACCAGGGACGCCCCTACCACTACTTCGACGGACGCGACCCG
>NZ_CAIKKU010000569.1 GCF_903828115.1 uncultured Thiodictyon sp.
ATCGTCTGGACGCGCTCAAGCCGGACGTTAAACGCACGCAAGAGTCAGGTAAGACGGTTTCGGCCGCGCTGGCGTTGACGGCGTGAATACGCTAGAGATAAGTGCAGATTGTGCAGATTATCTCAGGCGTTTATGAGCGGCGAAACAGGATGTGCCCGAACTCGTGGAAGGGCAGGTTGACAAGACGCAGGTACGACGCCCCGACGGCGTTGCCCTCCACCGGGGCCAGCATCAGGACCAGCCCCCAGGCCAGCAGCAGGGCCCACAAGACCGCACGGCCGCTAAAGGCGAACCAATCGCCACCGGGCGCGGCCGACAGCAAGAGCGAGTCCGCGCCCCGCGGCCGCGGGGCCGCACCGGCGCACGGGCGCGCGTGGGACACCGACGCCGCCGGGGCCTGGGGCCGCGGATCATCCCCATCTGTGCGGGGGTGGTATTTGAAATACTTCGCGAAGACGATACCGCACCGGGCACAGATGGGATGGTCGCCCGCCTGTTCGGCACCACACTTGGGACACTGCATCGGCACACCCTCCAGGTCACTGAACCTCGCTGGTTCGATTGTAGCGAACCCGCACTGAGTCTAGGACCGCTGCGCGCGCGTTGTTGGGCGTTGCGTCCAGGACCGGAGTTCCGGGGATGGGATGCTTAGGTGAGATCTGGATAACTTCGTACCCATACGACAAACCGGAGGTCGAGGCTTCAGCCGGACGCGGCGTCTTCGCCCGCTAAGGCGTCGGCGACCGGTCGACTTACCACGATCAATTTGTGGTACGACGTTTTTCGGATATGGCCGGTGACGCTTGGCCGCTTGTACTCGACCCCGGCGGGGTGTAACCATCCCCGGCGAACACCCCATGCCCTGACATCGACCCATGAAGAACCCAGTCGTTGCGTCGACCGGCGGCCTGGACTCCACCACCGCGCGCCATCGCTTCCCGGAGGAACGACGTGGAAACCATCGCCGTCATCGATTTCGAGACTACCGGCCTGTCCCCGCATTACGGAGATCGCGCCACCGAGATTGCCGCGATCCTGGTGCGCGACGGGCAGATCGTCGGCCAGTACCAGAACCTGATGAACGCCGGCGTAGCGATACCCGCGTTCATCACGCGCTTCACGGGCATCACGACCGCGATGGTCCGCCAGGCGCCGCCCGCTCGGCAGGTGATGGCCGAGGTCGCGGACTTTGTCGGTGACTATCCACTGATTGCCCATAACGCCTCCTTCGACAGCAAGTTTTGGGACGCGGAGCTGGCGCGGATCGGCCACGCGCGGCGGCAAGACTTCATCTGCTCGATGCTGGTGGCCCGCCGCGTCCTCCCGCAGGCGCCCAATCATAAGCTCGGCACCCTCGTCGAATTCGCCAAGCTGCCCGTCACCGGCCGCTATCACCGCGCCCAGGCCGACGCCGAGATGACCGCGCATCTGATGCTCTATCTGGAGCGGGAGCTGATGCGGCGATTTGGCCTCGCGGCGGTATCCTGCCGACTGCTCGCCAAGATCCAGAAGACGCCGGCCAATCGGCTCGAGCACTGCGTTGCCGGGTTCGGCAAGCGGTGCGCATGAGGGGCGGCGCAGCGGACCGATCGCCGCCGGCCGCAACACCCGCAGTCCAAGGCTTTGCCGTGAAGGTCGCGCAGCGACGTTGTGGGAGCGGCGTCAGCCGCGACGAGACTCGCGAGTTACCCCGCCCGCCAAGTCGCATTGGCGAGGGCGGCCAAGATATCCTCCCGCTCCAGGCGGGATACAGCCCCGGCACGCTGTCGATCGACTCGCCGCCGGCCGGCAGGCCGGTAATGGTGCCGACGGTGATCCGGATGCCCCGAGTACACTGCGAGGGACGGCCCGGCGTGGAAAGACAACCAGCAGAACCAAACCTGATGCGCATCCTGATCGTGACATCCTGCACCGGCCAGAAGACGGTCGGGCATCCGCGAGGGCTGACCGGCGACGACTTCGCCCAAGGCTCCGCTCATGTGCAGGAGCGCGAAGTCGCCCTCGCCGACTGCCTCACCCCCGCCCGCGACCTCTACCGGGGTCAGCAGCATGTTCGCCTGATGCGCGGGGTCAAGGGCGTGGCGGGTAGACTGGAGACCCACCTTCAGGTCGTCTCGGCCGGCTATGGACTGATCCGCGGGGAGCGCAAGATCGCGCCCTATGAGTGCACCTTCAGCGGTCGCGGCAAGGCTGACCTGCGCGCCTGGGCCGACCGGCTCGGCATCCCCGCCGCCTTCCGCGCCCTGATGGCGGACCCCTACGACCTCTGTCTGTGGCTGCTGGGGGACGACTATCTGGCGGCCTGCGGGATCGACTCCCGGCTGCGGCTCGCCTCGCCCACCATCGCCTTGTGCGGGAGCACCGCCAGCCGCAACCTGCCGCCACTCGCGGGGCTCACGACCGTCGTCCTCGGCAACCCCGAGGCCAGACGCTTCTCCTGCGGTCTGGTGGCACTCAAGGGCGACATCGCCGCCCGCCTGCTCACCCGGCTCGCCGAAACCCCGGACCTGCTGCCGACCCTGATCCATCCGGACACCGACCTGCTGGAACTGCTCGAGCGTGCGCAAACCGCCCTGAAGGCGCACGCTACCAAGGCCCAAGCCAATCTGGCAGCATGCCGTTGCGCTTCAGCCGCTACGACGAATTCCGAGGGCAAACAAGAATTGAGATCGCCAAGGCCGGGTTTCTGCAAGCTCGCACCATGATGTTCCGATTCTGCTGCGATCAATGACTCTCACATCGTTCCTTCAGCAGTCATTTGCCGCCAAGGCGCCAATCGGCTGGAAATCTTCCTATGAGGTTCCGTTATTATCGAAGGAACTGGAAAGGAGGCTTGGATTCTCGCCCCGCGCGGATGTGCTATTGGAAAATTCCGCGCTCGACAGACGTATTTGGATTGAATTCGAGATCAGCCGCGCCGACCCCGCCGCCAATCACATGAAGTTCGCAGTCGGACACCTCTTTTCTCCGCAACCGCTGGGGGATGTCTTTGTATCGATGGTGAGCCGTCACGTTGCCGCTGGTCGCATGAACCTGGGGGCAACCGCGGTCATCCTGATGCGCAGGCTCGGCATGCAAGCCTTTCAGATTCCACTGTTTCCCGGCATCAAGGGCTCAGACATCAAGGAGTTGAACCATCTGCCCCAACTTCAACTGGTACACCAGAACCTCGACATCGGCCCCGAGATAGAGCGTGCCATCGTCATTACCGAGCCAGTCTTTACGGATCGAGCGCACCGACTCTTTTTTGCCTCGAATGTACTCGAGGTATCACTGAATGTAATCAACTGGAATCAGGGCGTAGCGACGGTTGACGGCGCACATGCTTGGGGCAAGCGGACCGTGACCTATTTCGTTTACGACCCGCGCTCCGATCTGTTCGCGCCGTCAAAATTCTGCGCGTTTCTTCCCATGCCGAAGGTCGCTGAGTCGAGTGCCGTGATTTCATTGAACACAGGGATCGGCATGACCATAGATTATTATTGCTCCATCGACCAGATTGAACCGCGTTTCGATGGCGGTGCTGCCAAGAGACACTTGTTGGATCGCTTGGGGTACCAGTTGATTGAGCACAACACATCGCCTGGGTTTCAGACGCGCTTCGAGCATTGGCTCGCCGCATGGAAACAACTAATCCGGGTTCATCCCCGAGGCGCGCATATTCTGCTTCCCCGGACAAATTGAGGTCACGATCCGCTCGCTAATGAGCCGTCGCACCCATCGCCTCCAGCTTGCGTTCACGATGAAACCGCGCAAGCGGAATTCCCAACAACTCGGCGGCCTTCGACTCGCCGAGCAACTCTTCGCCTAATGCGCGGAAGACCAGTTGCTTGAACAGGATAATCTCTTCAGGCGGATAAGACACACCGGGCTCTTGCCGACGCCAGTCGCGTTGGCTGAACAGGCGACATAGTTGCTGGTGACTGGCGGCATCGATCACCTGGCTATCGAGCGCTCGGAACAGGCAGCCTTGCATGCTGAGCCCATATTTGTGCTTGAGCAATAGCAATTCGTTCGGTAGCAGTTGTCGACGGCGGGCACCAAGATGCGCGACGACCGCTTGGCGCGGCATCAGGAAGGCACGGGCAAACCGATTGCACAGACGCTCCAGCAGATCGCCGCGCTTGTGCGGCACCCGAGGGGTCTCAATCAACTCCGGGGCGACGCGCCCATCGAGCAGCAAATGCGCCAATTCATGGGCGAGTGTGAAGCGCTGCCGGTCCCCGTTCCAGTCCCGCCCGACGACGATCAGCGGCACGCCATCGACTTTGCCCGCCACACTGTCGAACTCTCGTTGCTCGACGGCGCCGGTTGCGATGACTCGAATGCCCTTGGACTCCAGGGTATAGATGAGAGCCGGGATAGGGTTCAGGCCGAGCGACCAGGCCTCGCGAAGCCCCTCGGCGAATGGCTCGATCTGCCCTTCCTCGCGGATCTCGCCGAGCAGGTTGGCTGGAACCGAGAAAGGCTCGATCGGTGAATCGGGATAGAGGCTCAATAGCTCCTGCCAACGCTCGGCCTGGTCCAGCACTTCGCCATGAACGCGATTGAGCAGGCACTGACCGATAGATGCCTTCTTGCGGTACTCAACCCCCGTGATCTCGACTTTCATGGGGCGGAAAAAGAACTCGCCGCGAACCCCGAGCACCTTGGCGAAATCGATCAACTGGCGGGAGGATGGCGTCAACACTCCCTTTTCGTATTTGTCGATGGCCGTATGGCTCACGCCGGTGCGTTGCGCGAACTCGCGCAGCGACAGACGGGCGGACTTGCGGGCTCGAAGCAGTTGTTGTCCGATCATGGCGAACAGCCCCGTGAGTTTACAAATGTGGCGATCTGTGACCAAGCGTAAACTCACGTCGCATCCTTGTCGATCTCGGGCCACGATTATCGCTTCGACCGCCCAGCGGGCGATTTTGGACCAGTTCATCGCCGCCTTGTGCCGGCTGATCCGGCACGGATGTCTGACCCCCGTGCGGAAACACCGAAGCAAATGGCTCGCGACCGCCAAGGCTGAAGCCTTGGACTCCTGGCCGCTTGCACTCAACCCCGGCGGGGTGTGACCATCCTCGGTTACCGGTTATCCTTCCCCGACCCGATCCCTGACCTCGACCCATGAAAAACGCAGTCATCCTGTTGAGCGGCGGCCTGGACTCCAGCACCGTGCTCGCCATCGCCAAGGACGAGGGCTTCAACCCCTACGCCCTGTCCTTCCGGTACGGCCAGCGCCACCTGGTGGAGCTTGAGTCCGCCCAGCGGGTCGCGGCGGCGCTGGGCGTGACCGAACACGTCATCGCCGACATCGACCTGCGCCGTTTCGGCGGC
This sequence comes from uncultured Thiodictyon sp., assembly GCF_903828115.1. Lineage (GTDB taxonomy): Bacteria > Pseudomonadota > Gammaproteobacteria > Chromatiales > Chromatiaceae > Thiodictyon. The sequence continues at coordinate 5,326 of NZ_CAIKKU010000569.1, forward strand.
TCGGCCCTGACCGCGGACCTCGCCGTGCCCAAGGGGCGCGACCCGGCGGCGCTGGGGGAGGGCATCCCCATCACCTATGTCCCGGCGCGCAATACGGTGTTTCTGTCCTTCGCGCTCGCCTGGGCGGAGGTCCTGGGGGCGGGCGACATCTTCATCGGGGTCAACGCGCTCGACTATTCGGGTTACCCGGACTGTCGGCCCGAGTACATCGCGGCCTTCGAGCGGATGGCGAACCTCGCGACCGCGGCCGGGGTGCAGGGGCGCCAGCGGCTCCAGATCCACGCACCGCTGATCGACCTGACCAAGGCCCAGATCATCCGGCGCGGCCTGGCGCTCGGGGTGGATTACGGGCTCACCAGCAGTTGCTATGACCCGGGGGCGGACGGGCGCCCCTGCGGCCAGTGCGACTCCTGCCAACTGCGAGCCAAGGGCTTTGCCCAGGCGGGCATCGCGGACCCGCTGGCGGCCCGCTTCGGGGACGCCTGAGATGGACGACCGGGTCTTCCACCTCGCCGCCGCGCCCTTCGAGGCCGCCCGCCGGGTCGCCATACTCCCCGCGGGGCACCGCGCGCGGCGCCTGCACGGGCACGGCTTCCGCGCCCGGGTGCGGGCCGCGCTGCCCGCACACTGGGCGCCCTTCCCCGGGGGGGAGACCGCGGCCCTGGGTGACGCGCTCGCAACCTGTGTCGCCGACCTCGACTACCGCGACCTCAACGAGCACCTGGCCGTCCCCACCGACGAGAACCTGGCCCGCTGGATTCGCGCTCGGCTCGGGGTGCCCGGGGTCGCGAGCGTCGGCATCCGCAGCACCCGCGACCAGGGCGCGGACCTGGACGCGCTGGACCACGCCCACCTGTGGCAGCGCTTCCGCTTCGAGGCGGCCCACTGCCTGCCCCGGGTCCCCGCCGGCCACCCCTGCGGGCGCATGCACGGCCACGGGTTCGAGGTCATACTGCACGCCGATCAGGACCTTGCCGGCCAGGACATGGGGCTGGACTTCGACCACCTCGGGTCGGTCTGGGCGCCGCTCCAGGCCGAACTCCATCTGGGTTGCTTAAACGACCTCGAGGGCCTGGCGAACCCCACCAGCGAACTGCTCGCGCACTGGCTCTGGCAGCGCCTCAAACCCGCCCTGCCGGCCCTGTCCTGGGTCAGCGTCTACGAAACGGTCACCGCGGGCTGTCACTACGACGGCGCCCACTACCGCATCTGGAAGGAGCAGCGCTTCGAGGCCGCCCTGCGCCTCACCGCGGCCCCCGCGGCTGATCCGCGGCGGCGCCTGCACGGGCACAGCTATCTGCTGCGCCTGCATCTGAGCGCGCCGCTGGATCAGGTGCTCGGCTGGACGGTGGACTACGGCGATGTCAAGGCGCTGTTCAAGCCGGTCTATGACCGGCTCGACCACCACCGGCTCGATGAACTGCCGGGGCTCGCGGCCGCCGATGGCGCCGGTCTGGTGCACTGGATTCGGCGCCACTGCGCCGCCGCGCTGCCCGCGCTCGACCGCATCGACCTGTACGAGACCCCCGGCTGCGGCGTCAGCCTGTGCTGGGGCGACCTGGGGCCGGCCCTGCCGTCATGACCTATCTGGTCAAGGAGGTCTTCTACACGCTCCAGGGCGAGGGCGCCCGTACCGGGCGGGCGGCCGTGTTCTGCCGCTTCGCGGGCTGCAACCTCTGGTCGGGACGCGCGCAGGACCGCTCCCGGGCGGTCTGCACCTTCTGTGACACGGACTTCCGGGGCACCGACGGGGTCGGCGGCGGGCGCTACCCGGACGCCGCCCGACTCGCGGCGCGGGTCCGCGCCGCCTGGCCCGCACCGGCCACGCCCGGTACCATCCCCTATGTGGTCTGCACCGGCGGGGAGCCGCTGCTGCAACTGGACCCACCCCTGATCGCGGCCCTGCACGCCCAGGGCTTCGAGATCGCGGTGGAGACCAACGGCACCCGCACCGCCCCGCCCGGGATCGACTGGGTGTGCGTCAGCCCCAAGGCCGCCGCCGGGCTGCGGCTGCTGGCCGGCCAGGAACTGAAGCTTGTCTATCCGCAACCGGACGCCCCCCCGGAGCGCTTTACCGGTCTCGCCTTCCGGCACTTCTTCCTCCAACCCCTGGACGGCCCGGACCTGGCCGCCAATACCGCGCGCGCCATCGCCTATTGCAAGGCCCATCCGCGCTGGCGCCTGAGCTTGCAGACACACAAGCTGTTGGGGATTCCGTGACCGCCCGATTTCAGGGTCACGTTGGGGCAGACGCAAAGCGCCGGGAGCTTTTCCCTGCTATCGATGCGATACTGACGACCTCTTGGCCGGGTGCGGCGTGCGTTGACCAAGACCGAGAAGCAACAAATAATTAACAAGGACTTAAGGACCTGAAGATCGTCTTGGACGGCATCTGAAGGGCTGAATGGTGCCCTCGGCGGGACTTGAACCCACGACCTATCGCTTAGGAGGCGATCGCTCTATCCAACTGAGCTACGAGGGCTGATGCGCCCGGCATTGCAGCCCTGGCGGCGGCCGCGGATCGCTCAGCGGGGCGCCGCATTAGTCTACCGCAGCGGCGGGCGGTATGCTCGCGCCGGCGACACCATGGGCCCGGTCGGCGCGGTGTCACCGCGCGCGCCGCGACTGCCGGTGTACCCGGACCGCTAACGCCCGCCCAGGCCGTCGCGCGCGAGCCGACCACCTATCCCGTCACACCCAACGGAGACCGCGCATGAGTGCGCCCCCTGAACGCCAGGTCAAGCGCCCCTGGCATCGCTACCTGGCCTGTCCGATCTGCAAGTCGCCGCTGAACTGGGGTGCGGCGGGGTGTCGCTGTACCAACGCGGCGTGCACGGCCGAGTTCCCTCTGGTTCGCGGCGTCCCCGTGGTCATCAACGAGGGCCGCAGCCTCTTTTGCATCGCCGACTTCACGGCCGGTCATGCCACGACCTTTGTTGAGTCCGGACCCGGCGCAGGGTCCAGGCGGCCCAGTCGCCTGCGCCGATTCATCCCCTCCAACACCCGCTCGGTCCGCTACGGCGGCACCAGGCGCTTCATCGCCCGTTTTCAAGGCACCGACCAACTGGTGCTGGTGATCGGTGCCGGTGACCAGGTCTTCACTGGTGAGGGTAGCGCGAACCTGATCTGTACCGATGTGCACCTCGGTGCCGGGGTGGAGTTGATCGCGGACTGCCATGACCTGCCGTTGCTGGACGGGACCATGGACGCCGTCGTCGCCGTCTCGGTGCTGGAACACGTTGCGGACCCGCAGCGCTGTGCGGCCGAGATCGTGCGCGTACTCAAACCGGGCGGGCTCCTGTTGGCCGAGACGCCCTTCATGCAGCAGGTCCACATGGGCCGCTTTGACTTCACCCGCTTCACCGACCTGGGGCATCGGCGGCTCTGGAATCACTTCCGTGAGATCGAAAGCGGGCTCTCGTGCGGTCCCGGCACCGCCCTGGCATGGGCCTGGCAGTATTTTCTCCTGAGCTTTTCGCAGCGACCCACCACCCGCAAGTACCTGCGCGCCTTGGCCCGGCTCACCGCGTTTCCATTGCCCTGGTTCGATCTGTATCTCAAGGACAAGGCGGGCGCCTACGACGCCGCCTCCTCGTTCTTTTTCATCGGTGAGAAGCTCACCGAGCCGGTCAGCGACCGGGACATCATCGCCGGCTACCGCGGGCTCGACAGCCCGCGGTGACGCCCCAACACAAGCCACCCCGACCACGAGGAAACGTCATGCCCCCCTTCGCCTACCTCAAACTCTACCTCCTGACGGTCCCGGTCTTTCTGGCCATCGACATGGTCTGGCTCGGGTTCATCTCCCGGGACTTCTACCAGCAGCACCTGGGCTACATCCTGAGCCCCACGGTGAACTGGCCCGCCGCGATCATCTTCTATCTTCTGTTCGTGGTCGGCATCATCTATTTTGCCGTGGCGCCGGCCCTGGCCCAGGGGTCCTGGCGGCGCGCGGCGCAGAACGGACTCCTGTTCGGCCTTTTCACCTATGCGACCTATGACCTGACCAACCTGGCCACGCTGCCCAACTGGCCGCTGACGGTCGTGCTGGCCGACACCCTGTGGGGCATGGCCCTGTGCGGCAGCGTGGCCACCCTGAGCTATCTGATCGGTCGGCGCCTGGCGCGCGCTTGACAGGACCGGCTTCTTGAGTGTTTGCGGCGCTGGGGCGAATCCTGGATCATGGGCTACCTCCATCGAACGGCGCGGGAACCACCATGGCCGAGACCTTGGGACCGGGAGTCCTTGACGACCCCTTTGCACCGGATTTGTCACCCGAAGAGCGGCTGCGGGCCCTGGAGTCCGCCTGGGCGGAGCCAGGCCCCGTCCACCCGGGGGCGGATCGGCACCTGGCCGACCAGTCAGCCCGCCTGGAGGCGCTGGCGGCCGAGGTCGCGGCCCAGCGCGAGCGCTTGCGCGATCAGGAAAAGGCCATGGTGGAGCGCATCGCCGATGTGGATGACGACCGCCGCCTGACCAGTTCTCAACTGCAGCGCGGGTGGCAGACCCAGCGCGAGGCGTTCGAGGCCCGGTGGCGCCGCCACAACCGTGCCGGGTTGCTGGTGCTCGCCCTGGCCCTGGCCGGGGTCGGTCTATTCGCGCTCTACGCCCACGCGCGCCACACGGCGGCCGCCGCCGCACTCGCGAGCCTGCACCAGGAGGTGCAGCGCCTCTCCGGCATCGCCCAACAGGAGACCGAACTGCAAGAGCGGGTGGCGACCCTGGCCGCCACCGTGGGCGAGCTCTCCAGCCGGCCGCGCCGGGGGGGCAAGGCCCCGGACCCAGGCCCGGGGGCTGAGGGGACGGTCCCGGCGGAACGCCTGGAGCGTCTGGCGGCCGAGCAGCGGCGCCAGAGCGGCGAGTTGGAGGCCCTGCAGCGCGGCCTCCAGTCACTGGTCACCGCGATGCCGTCCCGCCCGGGTCCGACCTTGGACGGCCCCCCGGTGACGGCCCCGGACACCGGAGCGCGACCCAAGCCGGCGACCCCCGAGCCGGAGCCGGCACCGGAGCCGGCCGCGCGCCCCGAGAGCGGCCCTGACGCGGCCGCCCCGGCGCCCCCGCGCATCACCAAGACGTCGATTACGGACCGCCCCTTCGCCCTCCAGCTCATGGGCGGCTACAGCCGGGACAAGCTCCTGGAACTGGCGGTCCGCCCGGACCTGCCGGACCCGGTCTATCTGATTGCGGATACCCGCCGCGGACGCCCATGGTTTGTGCTGATCCACAGCCTGCACGCCAGCAGCGCGGAGGCCCAGGCAGCCCTGGCGAAACTGCCCGCCGGGTTGCGCTCGCCGTCGCCCTGGATTCGCGACCTGCCCCGCGGGGCCGACCTGGAGATCGTCAAACGGGGGGCCGCCGGCCACTGACGGCTTGCCGCGAGCGGCCTGACCCCGGCGCCCGCAACCGAGAGGCCGATCTTTCTCGTCCCATGGGCAAAGGCGCCAGAACCGGCGACAATGGCCGGTCGCTTTGACTGCCTTGTGCGCTACGCCATGCCCCGCCCCCTGACCCGAGATGACATCCGCCACGCGATCGACCTGAGTTCCTTCAACCGGGGCCTGCACTATTTCCGGCAGGGGATGGTGATCGACCTCACGGAGGAGCGGCGCGACGCCGATGGCGTCAGCCTCCAGGCGCGGGTGCGCGGCAGCGGCGGGCGCTTCTATCGCCAGTTGATCTTCATCCCCGCGAACCCCGACCAACGCGACCTCACCGGCTCCTGCGGCTGCCCCGTGGGCTACAACTGCAAGCACGTGGCCGCTGCCTGTCTCGCCTACGAGGAGCGCGAGCGCCAGTTCCAACCCACGGACGGCAGCGCCGCCACCGAGTTCCTCAAGCGCTGGCTGACCAGGGTGGTGACGGCCGGCCAGGAGCCGGCCGCGGTCGCCGACGCCGAGCGCCTGGTCTATGTGCTCCAGCCGGGCGCGACCGACGCCCAGGGGGTCGCGGTGGAACTGCGGGTGGCCAAGCCGCTGCGCCGCGGCGGGCTCTCTAAGGGGCGCCAGGCGAATCTGTACAACCTGTTGCACGGCTACTCCACCCCCGAGTATCTGGTCGCGGCGGACCACGACATCCTGGGGATGCTGCGCGCGGCCTCCGCCGGTCAGTGGATCAGCAGCGTCCCGCTCACCGGACCGAACGGCCAGTTGGCCCTGCTGCGGATGATCGGGACCGGCCGCTGCCACTGGCAGGCGGTGGAGGCGACCCCCCTGGGCCTGGGCGCACCGCGGGACCTGCAGATGGACTGGCACGAGGGCGCCGACGGGCTCCTGACCCTGGCGCTCGGCGTGGTACCGGCGGCCCGGCTGCTGCTCCTGGAGCCGCCGCTGTATCTGGACCTGGCCGGACACCTGGTCGGCCCCCTGGAGTCCCGGGGGCTCAGCGCCGCGCAACTGCGCGAGGTCCTCGCCGCCCCGCGCCTGCGCGCCAGCCAGGCGGAGGCCATCGCCCGCACCCTGGTGCTGGAGTTCCCCCAGTTGCCCCTGCCGACCCCGGTGCCGGTGCCGGTGACCGAGGTCACCACCGCGGCGGCCACCCCCTGGCTGACCCTGACCTGCGACACCCTGGCGGGCGCCGCGACCGACCAGCTCAACCTCGATTTCGACTACGCCGGCCATCGCGTCCCCGGCCTGCCGGCGCTCACCCACAGTGTCCTGCCCACCCACGGCGGCACCGTGCGCATCCATCGCGACCTGGACGCGGAGCGCGGCGCCCTGGACACCCTGGCGGGGCTGGGTTTCGCCCCGACCGTGAACACCCCGCCGCGCGCCGGCGGCCATCGACTGCTCCCCGCCGCCACCAACCCCATCGAGCGCGCCGGCCACTGGTCGGCCCTGCTGCGCGACGGCCTCCCGGCCCTGGAGGCGGCCGGCTGGCGGGTGGACATCGCCGACAGCTTCCGCCTGCGCTTCGAGACGGCGGACTGGGACCTGGAGGTAGAGGAAGAGGCCGAGTCCGGGGGCAACGACTGGTTCGGCCTGCGCTTCGATCTCGATCTGGGCGGGCGGCGCATCCCGCTGCTGCCGATCATCGCCCCCCTGCTGGAGTTGGGTCTGGACGCGGAATTGCCGCAGATCATCAGCCTGCCCCTCGACCCGACTGGGACAGACCCCGCGGCGGCCCACCGCTATGTCGATCTGCCGGCGGCCCGTCTCAAACCCTTCATCGCGATCCTGCGCGACCTCTTCGACCGCGCCGCGCCGGGGGCGGACGGGCAACTGCGGATCTCGCGCTTCGACGCGGGGGCCCTGGCCGAACTCGAGGCCCAGGGCTATGCCATCCGCGGGGCCGAGCGGCTGCGCGAACTGGCCCGGCGCCTCAAGGACTTCACCGGCATCGAGTCGGTCGAGCCCCCGGCCGGGCTCACGGTGGAACTGCGCCCCTACCAGCGGCGCGGCCTCGACTGGCTCCAGTTCCTGCGCGCCTGGAACCTGGCAGGCATCCTGGCCGACGACATGGGGCTCGGCAAGACCGTCCAGGCCCTGGCCCATTTGTTGGTAGAGAAGGAGGCCGGGCGGCTCGACCGCCCCGCCCTGGTGGTCGCCCCCACCAGCCTGATGGGCAACTGGCGCCGCGAGGCGGCGCGCTTTACCCCGGCCCTGCGCACCCTGGTCCTGCACGGGTCCGACCGGCACCCGCTCTTTGATCGGATGCCCGATCATGACCTGGTGCTGACCACCTACCCCCTGCTGTCGCGCGACCAGGAGCGCCTGGCCGAACAATCCTTCCACAGCCTGATCCTCGATGAGGCGCAGTCCGTCAAGAACCCCAAGTCCCAGGCCGCCGCCGTGGTCCGCGCGCTCAAGGCCGATCACCGCCTCTGTCTCACCGGCACGCCCATGGAGAACCACTTGGGCGAGTTGTGGACCCAGTTCGACTTTCTGATGCCCGGCTTCCTGGGCGATCAGGGCAGCTTCAAACGGCTCTGGCGTACCCCCATCGAACAGCATCACGACCATGGGCGCCACGGCCGCCTGGCGCAGCGCATCGCCCCCTTCATGCTGCGGCGCCGCAAGCAGGACGTGGCGACCGAATTGCCGCCCAAGACCGAGATCATCAAGAGCGTCACGCTCGGTGAGGCCCAGGCGGCACTCTATGAGGGCATTCGCCTGTCGATGGAGAAGCGGGTGCGCGAGGCGATCGCCGCCCAGGGACTGGCACGCAGTCACATCACCATCCTGGACGCGCTGCTGAAGCTCCGCCAGACCTGTTGCGACCCGCGCCTGCTGCGGATCCCGGCCGCCGCCCGGGTCAAGGAGTCCGCCAAGCTGGAACTGCTGATGGATCTGCTGCCGGAGCAATTGGAAGAGGGCCGGCGCATCCTGCTCTTCTCCCAGTTCACCAGTATGCTCGCCCTGATCGAGACCGAACTCGATGACCGCGGCATCCCCTATGCCAAGCTCACCGGCCAGACCCGCAAGCGCGACGAGGCGATCGACGCCTTTCGCTCCGGCGCGGTGAGCCTGTTCCTGATCAGCCTCAAGGCCGGCGGCGTGGGGCTCAACCTCACCGAGGCGGACACCGTGATCCTCTATGACCCCTGGTGGAACCCGGCGGTCGAGACGCAGGCCGCGGACCGGGCGCATCGCATCGGCCAGGACAAACCGGTCTTCGTCTATAAGCTCGTGACCGAGCAGACGGTGGAGGAGCGCATCCTCTCCATGCAGGAGCGCAAACGCGCACTCGCCGCCGGGGTCTATCAGGAGACGGAGGGGGAGCCGGATTTGGGCTTCAGCGGGGCGGACCTGCAAGCGCTGTTTGCGCCATTGGCGCAGGGCTAGGTCCGCACGGCGGACCCTGCGGTTTAGCCCCCGTAGATACTCTGTTCAAGCGCAAGTCCGATTTGCCTCCGATCCGTAAATTGGCCTCATCGCTACGTGAACAGTCTCCAGCCTCCGACGAGGTTTGCAGTGCTCGGGCTGGGCCTGGTATTGGTACCCCCGGTG
>NZ_CAIKKU010000570.1 GCF_903828115.1 uncultured Thiodictyon sp.
CGACGGGTGCTGCTGTCACGTTCTCCGGCGCAACTGAGCGTCAAGAGGCTTGAGTTGCAGGCCGCAACGCCTATCAACCAAGTGCGGATAAATCCTAACTTCATCACTGAGCAACTTTGCTCAGAATTTTAGGAACAGTCTGCCGCCATGATCGATACCGAACGACGGCGTAGCCGCAACCGGCCCCTCGCGCAGCGTCGCTCGACGGAGGACGAACTGCGCCGCCTGGGCCGCACCCACGCCGTCCTCTCGCGCTGCAACCGCAGCCTCGCCCGCGCCCTGGACGAGCGCGCGCTCCTCAATGCCTTCTGCGCCAACTTAGTCGAGGTGGGCGGCTACGGCTTCGCGTGGATCGGCTACGCCGGGGCGAGCCGCCGGGCGCCGCTGCGCCTGGTGGCCCATGCGGGCCAGGGCGACGAGGCCTTCGCCGCCACGGTCCTGGCCTGCGCCAACGCCGGCAACCGCCGCAGTGCCTGCCGCGTCGCCTGCGAGGCCGGGACACCGGTCTGCCTGCGCGACCTGTCCACCCCATCCGCCCTCGCCCCCTGGGGCGACGCGGCCTTGGGCCAAGGCTATCGCTCGATGATCGCACTGCCCCTGCGGGCCGACGGGGCGGCCTTCGGCAACTTCAGCATCTTCGCGGACTCGCCGGACGCCTTCGATGCGCCCGAGGTGGCCTTGCTCGCCGAGTTGGCCGACGACCTCGCCTTCGGTATCCAGACGGTACGCACCCGCGCCGCACAGGCCCAACAGGTGCGCTGCCTGCGCAACGACGCCGAACGCGACGCCCGCGGACGCCTGGCGGCAACCCTGCACGACGGCGTCGGTCAGACCGTCCAGGCGCTCAACCTCGGCCTCAAGCAGGCGCGGGCCCTGGCCGAGCGCGGGGAGACGGTGCCGGTCGCGCTCCTGGATCGACTGGTCGATGAGGCCGGCGAGGTGCTGCGGGGACTGCGCGCCGTCAGTTGCGAGCTGCGGCCCCTGTTCCTGGAGCGCCTGTCGCTGCTCGATGCCATCCGCCACCAATGCAGCGAAACCGCCCAGCGCACCGGCATCAGTATCCAGGTCTGCGCCGTCGACCGTCTCTTGACCCTGGACGAGCAGGTCAAGGAACAGTGCTTCCTCGCCTTCCGCGAGGCCCTGTCGAACGCCGTGCGCCACGCCGCTGCCGGCCGCATCGACGTGGTCCTGCGGGTACGCACGGACGACCGCCTGATCCTCACCATCAGCGACGACGGGGTCGGGTTCGACACCCACCACACCAGCGCGCACCCCGCGGGGCTCGGGTTGTGCATGATCCAGGAGCGCGCCGCCGGCGTTCGCGGGCGCGCGTGCGTGCGCAGCACCCCGCGCAAGGGGACCGTCGTGCGCATCTGCGTCCCCCTGACCGAGGAGCCCATCCTGTGTCCATAAACGTCATCCTCGCCGACGACCACGCCATCGTCCGCCAGGGGCTCGCGGCCCTGCTCCAGGCCGAGCCGGACATCACCGTGCTCGCCCAGGCCGCCGACGGCGCGGCTGCCTGGGACCTCATCGCGACCCACCAGCCGGACCTCGCCATCCTGGACCTGTCCATGCCCCAGGCCACCGGCATCGAGGTCGCCCGCCGGGTCGAGGCCGCCGCGCTCGACACCCGCTGCCTGCTGCTCACCATGCACGACGACCCCGCCGCCGCGCTGGAGGCCCAGGAGGCGGGCGCGGCCGGCTATGTGCTCAAGGACAACTCCTTCGAGGAACTGGTCCTGGCGGTGCGCACCATCGCCGCCGGCGGAACCTTCGTCACCGCCTCCATCCGCGCCAAGCTGCGCGCCCTTCAGCGCAACGGCCAGCAGCACCTCACCTTGTCCAGCCGGGAACGGGAGGTCATCCGCCTGGTCGCCCTGGGCCACAGCAGCAAGGAGATCGCCCGCGTCTTGGATATCAGCCCGCGCACCGTCGATACCTATCGCAATCGGCTGATGAGGAAGCTGGGACTGCACTGCGTGGCGGACGTGGTGCGGTATGCGGTGCAGGCGGGGATGTTGCTTGGTCACGAAGTCCCCGCGTCATGAGCGGGCGTTGAAGCCTTGCCAAGGTGTGGTTTGCGGTCCCGTAGACCTGCCGGCCGCAAGTCGCGAAGCGGCACTTCGCGACCAGGGCAGCGAACGGCCGCAGGATCACTGCTTGTCCGTATTTCCGCTTACAAGGCGATAAGTCGATACCCGGACAGTCAACCCTGCGTCTGGCTCCTAACCTTGTCTCAAGGGATCAGCCGACCGATTGATCGAACCGGGGCCGAGATTGGGCCGGGCTCCAGCGGACTCTGAGCCCTTGTCCGAGGTGCGGACCGCGGCGGTAACTGCAGTCAAACGAAACCGCATCGTTTCAGAACTGCGGACCCAGACTCAGCCTGGTTCGTCCAATTCAGCCTCTGTCTCAGAAGACAGTCAGGCTTCAGGCATCAAGGGGAAAGGTAATGGCCGAAGACAGCCAAGAAACATCAGTTGCCAATTCAGACCAAAGCACCAGTGAAGAAGCGTTCTTAACTATCGTAGAGTCTCGCATCACCAAATGGTCCCGGTGGTGGAAATTCTATATGTATTCCCATTACTCACTCGGAGTAATCGGTGTTATCTGTAGTACACTCGCAGCATCAACCTTGTTAGGTGCCCCAGCGCCTCAATGGTTTTCTCTTGTTTCGGCGATGTGCTTTGCCATCATCGGCTTCGTCCGGCCTGAGGCAAAGTACCGGAATTTGGTCCGGGCGTGGAGTGAATTAAAAGGGGCGAAGGAAGCCTATCTCTTTCAAACGGACGAAAAGAGAAGTGAACTTCTTCGTGCTCTCCGCGAATGCCAAAAGATCGCGATTGAAGACGATATGCAAATTGCGGGAGTTGCTTCCGATCAAAGATCCGACAAAAAGGAAAAGGAATCGGACGCGAACGGCATCATCAAGAAGCAACAAGGGCCGGCCTAATATGATTTCCTTTCTGCGCAACTCAACGCGGTCTATCCCGGAAGGAATGGGTCACGGGACCGGCAGCAAACTCGCCGGCCTGTTTCGCCGGTTGAAGCAGGACCCGGTCACATGGAAAGGTCTCACGACCCTGTGAGCCAACCGGATGGATGCGTCGCCGTGGCGGACCTTCAAGAGGGGATGCCTCAGGGTCAGGCCCTGATATTCTCCTGCTCTCTACCAACCGACGCACCACAAATCCACTATCGCTTGGGAGTACTCCATGCCCAGTCTAACGGTTGTCGGCTTCCTGCAGAGTGGTAAAAAGCACTCCGCCCGGTTTTCAAACGGCACCACGCTCTTTGTTGGCAGCGAGGTTCCTTTTCAGAGCGGAATCGGCCTATTTCAAAAGAACCTGTCCGCCATCAAGCATATCGGCGTCTATGCGCCGACCGCCTACGTGCCCAGGCATGGGAACTTCGCCCATTTCATCTGGCCGACCATCAAGGCCGAGAGTTCCGGCTATTTCGGCCGTCTGAACAGCTATGACCGGGCCGCCTTCACCTTCGGCGCAACCCAGCTCGCCGCCCATACGCCGGAGACAAATCTGATCCTGCTGTTTCGTCGCCTCCTGGCACTGCCGAGTGCCCCAGACTATTTTCCGGAGCTGTCGCTCGTCGGCGGTAAAGTCACCTTGGCGACACCCGCTGGCGCAAAGCTGAACCTGGAGCAAGTGGTTCCGGTCACATTGGCGAGCGGCAAGAAGGAGAAGCAACTGCGCAAGTTCATGGACTATCTCAATCCTGATTCAAGCAAGATCGACAATGCGGAGGTCTCGGCTGCCGCACGGCTGATGCTCTGGACCAAGAACGAACCAGCGGCGCGCGACGCACAGGTCGAGATCCTGGTCGAGCGCGTGAAGCAACTGATCGGGCACGCGAAGGCCAAGGTCCCACTGTTCGACGGCAAAGATTGGCACATCGCCCTGTGGATCGTCGATATTCTGTATCAGGGGCGCGGCACCTTCACGGCGATCAATGCGGCGATGAAGAGCCCAAGCCCCCTGACCAAACTGTCCCAGATCGGCTGCGCCACCTATAAAGGGCGCTGCGCGACGATCAAGGCCGAGATCGCAGCGCTCGACACCTCCGGGGTGCTTAACGGCTTCGAGGTCTGACCGGACGTCAGTAATTGCACCTCGGTGGCAGGGTTATGAGACTCGCGTTGCTGCGCATCGCCGCTCGTGCGTCTGCTCGCTTTAAGGCCTCGCTGAGAAGGGAGAGCGGCCCAGACTCGGCAAGCGGTGCTGCTCGATCTGGGTGGCTCCGGTATCCGCAGCGTCTGGCTCAACCTTTAACCGGACTTGGTCGGCAGCGACGTAACCGGCTTCGGTCTCGGTTCGCGTCGAGTGATCCAACCTGGTTGGTCGCTGATATTCCGTGGTCGTCTCCGACGGATGCCAACCTCGGGCTCGGGGTATTTCCCGGGGGACCGCCCGCTCAGGGCCGGTTCCCTGTTCTTTCGCTCAACTTCAAGGGTACAGTCATGGCAACTTCATCATGGACACTCGCGGACCTGGCGGGCAACTGGCGCCATACCAGCTTCCTGCTCGATCCGGACAGCCTGATCCCCGCCACGCCGCCGGGTGCCGCCAAGCAGTCCATGGCCGAGCTGTGGGCCACCGGCGCACTCCAGTTGGAGGCATCCGCGGGGGGCGACACGCTGACGGGTAAACTGACGTTTCCCAACGGCATTGAACTGGCAATCACCGTGCGCGAGGCACCGGACCTCTTTGGCAAAGCCCCGGGGGTCTCTATCGAGGGATCCGGCGCTGCCCCCGGGCCCGCGGGCAGTGTCCCCTTGCTGTACCACCTGGTGGGCACGCTATCACCGGACTGGCGCAAGGGCGGTAGCGAACCGGTGATCGTCGGCGCCATCCGGGCCGCGGCCTTCGATCCGCGAGGCCCAACCGGGACGGTGGGCGCATTCGTGTTGGTCCGGCAGTGACCTGATCGCGGCGTGGGCTTCCTGTCCTGATCCCGATCCACAGCGTTGGCCGCCGCCCCACTGCCACCGGCGCTAAGGGTATTTGGCAAGAAGGCTCGGCCAATGACCGCACGATGCTGTGTTTGATGCTGTTAGCCCCGTCCCGCGCTGGAGTCGCCACCGACGTGTGTCCCAGCCCGACTCGTTCCGATGACCAATCGCTAGAGGTGATCCATGGCCTGCTCAAGACCCGCAAATACGTTCAAGACCCTCGGTGGCGGCGTCCCGGTGCACTATGACCGTGAACCTCCATTGTTCCCGCTTGGCTCGAAGGGCAAACCGGCCAGCTTTGCCGTGGAATCATCCTTCGAGAATCAACTCGACGCGACCATGACCGAACTTTGGAAAAAATGCCCGCTGGGCAAGGCGGATATCATCCTGAGCGCGGGTGCCTTCGTCTGCAAGTCGGGGCAGCACGGCCAGGGTCTCGCATTCGACCTGGATGGCATCTGGTGGGGTAGCCGTTTGGTACTGGCGAAGCAATATCATTCGGACTCACGCGCGTACCTCGGCATCGAGGCGATCCTGCGCAAGCACGTCGGAACGGTCCTCAACTTCGAGTACAATGCGGCGCATCAGGACCACTGGCACCTGGATCCCGGCACCAGCCCCGGCTTTGATAGTGGCAGTCGCTCACGGGTGCTGTACCTGCAGATGGCCCTGCGCAAGCTCTTTGCTCAACCGGTAAAGGTCGATGGACTTTTCAGCGACGAGACGCGCAAGGGGGTGCACGCTGTATTTGCAGCGCTCGGCCTGGCGACCGCGGCTGAAATGGACACCGACAGCAAAGTGGACAAAGCGCTGGCGAAACATTGGATGGCATTCCTCGACGCAGCCGCCACGGAGGGTCTTGCGGCACTGGCCCCGACCGCTCTTGCGCGAGCGGTCGCCCCGACGCCGCTGCAATTGCTCGCCACACTCCACGATACGCTTGAGGATGAGTTGCCCGAGCATCCGGCCCGTAAAACCATCGAGCGTGCGATCGAGAACTTCGCTGATCATCCCGACATTGCGGCAGTACTCGCATCCTCAGCATGACTGATCGGCGAATGGTCACCCCTGCGGCAATGTCGGCAGCCGACGCGCGCCACCGCCGTCGGCTGATCCTGGGCACACTGGCGCTGATCGGCGCCACTGCCTGCAGCAGCCGTGCTTCGCAGCAGCCTTGGACGCCGGGAGCGATCATCGACGCCGCGACCGGCCAATTGTACGGGGCGGCGCGGCAAGGCCGCTGGGTTGCGCCCGCCGGGATCGATCCGCAGGCGCTGCAGGGTCGCGAGTTCATCCACTACGACCGGGAAGGGGTGCGTGGAGCGACGACCCGTTTGCGGTCCCAGCCGACCGCGGAGACCTGCTCCAACCCAACCTACCGGCCGGTCGCCGCGTCGCCGGGGCCGGCCCCGGGCACCTACCTGGCGGCGGACTGGGATGCCGCGCCACGCGCGGCGACCCGTCTCGGTCTCGACAACGCAACCTACCGGGCGGTGGTCTCGGATTGGCTCGCAACCCGGGACCTCACTGACCCGGCGCCGCAACTCGCACAGGCGCTGCGGGTCGACCTGGACGGCGACGGCCGCGACGAGGTGATTCTCGCCGCAGAGCGTCAACGCGGCAGCATCACCTCGACCCGTGCCGGAGACTATTCGGTGCTGCTGCTGAGGCTGTGGGAGCAGGATCGCGTGGTGACGCGTCCGCTATTGGCCGATCTCTACCCGCACGACTGCACGGCCGAGTGCGCTCCCCGGCGTTACCGCGTCTTTTCAACCCTCGATCTGAACGGGGATGGTCATCTGGAAGTGATCGTCACCATCCAGGACTATGAGGCACTTAGCCAGGCCATCTACAGCCTGGATGACCTGGGACAGGTCCGCTTGAGCTGGAACTGTGGCCCCTGACGGCCAGACAGACCTATTTGGAGTGTCGCGATGCCAATCTCTCGCATGATCTGCGCTGCCATCATCACCTGCTGCGCCGCCGACGGTGCGGTCGCCGCGACTTGTACAAACTGGCCGGCTACGGTATACCTGCTGCGCCACGCCGAGAAGACGGACAGCGCCACTGACCCACCATTGAGTCCGGCGGGATGGCAACGCGCGGGGGGCTTGCCGGCTGCCCTTGCGGGGGTGAAGGTCGACGCGATTTTCGTCAGCGACCAACGGCGCACCCAGCAAACCGCAATGAGCCTGGCCGCTGACACTGGTGTCAAGCCCGTGGTATTGGGCCAGAACGACGTCGACAAACTGGTGCGCGCGATATGCAAAACGGGCGCCAACCCAGGATCGGCGGTCGTCGTCGTCGGACATACGACCAATCTCCTTAAGGTCATGGCGGAGATCGGCGTAACGCCGGGGGCGATTCCAAGCAAAGGCCCGGACTTCGGCGACCTGTTCGTGGTCGATCCCAAGGCCCACAACCTCAAACACCTGCGGTATGGGGACTGCCAATGATCGGGAGTAGTGGGCCGACCACCCTAGAGCCGGGATGAAAGCCGTATGCACGTTGCGATGCGCTGCGATCAGGCGTCGACTTGGGCCCGTCGTGGTCCCTCATTGCTGGAGAAATCAAATGCATTCATTCTGCAGTTCGGCGGCGATAACATGGCGGCTCAGCACGTTATCGCTCATTCTGGCGGCAGGCGTGAACCCGCCCGCGGTCGCGCAAACGTTGGCGGCGCAGACCTTGGGTCATCAGCCGTTGTGTGAGGCTTCCGCCGCGATGATCATTGACTGCCCGGACAAGTCCGGCCGCTGCCTGTTGGTCGGCGACAATGAAGTACGCCAGTCGCTGTTCCTGTTTGACTTGACTGATTCCGGTATCGATTCCACCAGCCAGCGGCCGCTGGCGCTCAACCCGGCTGACGAGTTATCGGACATCGAGGCCCTGGCGTCGCTGGCCAACGGAGGCGTCGGCGTGTTCGCGTCGCACGGGCGAAACGCGGACTGCGAGGCGAAGAAGAACCGGCGGCGATTCGGTGTCATTGATTCGCTGACCGCCGCGCCAGTCGCGGTGACGGTAACGCAGTCGAAGGGGATCGACTGCTCCGGCCTATTCGGCTCACCCACCCCCGATGAGCCGCTGATCAAGTCCGTCTGTGCGGCGATCACCCAGGCCGAGCGGGCTGCGGAAGTGCTCCCAAAGGGCAGTGGCAAGACCCAATGCAATGGTGTTCACGCCTACAATGCGGAGGGTGCAGTCAATGTCTCCGAGACCGACACGGCGAATCTCTGGATCGGCGTTCGCTCACCGTTGCTCCCGGTGCATCCAACCGACAAGAATAGAAAAGATCTTGCCGTGTTAATGCATATGAAAGGGCTCGATGCCTATAGTTTCGACCGGGTCGCGGTGCTCGACATGGACGGGCGCGGGGTTCGCGATCTGGCCTATGCGGATGGCTGGGTCTGGGTCATCGCCGGCCCGCCGGAGGATCAGGCGGATGGCGCACAGCAACCGTTTGAACTCAGGCGGTTCTTGCCGGATGCACTGAATGCCGGAACGACCATAGTCCCCGAGGTCATCCATCGCGACCTGCCTCCCTCATCGGAGGGCCTGGCGATCTTCAAGCATCAGGCAATCGTCGTCGTCGATGGCGGCAAGAACAACAATGTCGGAGCGAGCACCTGCGGGCGCGACGCCAAGTATGTGATCCTTTCATTGCCGCAGCAACGGTGAACGATGCAGTTCGGTTTCCCCGCACCCGCTATCCATCGATCGGCAGCAACCCCTTGCATACGGCTCTTGGAGGAAAACGCGGGACCTTTCCGGTGCAAGTGCGATCAGGCGAAGAGTCCGTCGCGCCGCAGTGGCGTAGGTCGGGTTAGGCGCGCCCTGATGGTGTCGCGTCGGGGCGCGGTGCCCGCGCGCACCGTAACCCGACAGCGAACGGCCTCAAGGGTCCATGTCCGGGGCGGGCAGCCCAAGCTCGGCGGCGGCCTGGAGGAGCGCCGGCCACCGGCCCCACTGGCCGCGTGCGCGCAGGGCCGACTCGGCGCGGGCCAGGGCGGCGCGGGCCTGCGCGGGGCGGGCCTGGTGGTGCTGCAGGCGCGCCTCCAGCAGGTGCAACTCGGCCTCGCGACGGCCGTAGCCGGTCTCGCGGATCAGACAGTCGGCCTGGGTCCAGTGGGCGGCGGCCCGGGGGATGGCGTCCGGCGTGCCGGGCGCCGCGGCGGGGCCGGCTTCGGTCCCGGCCGGCGCCCGGTCCAAATCCAGTTGCCCGGCCAGCAAGGCGCACTCGGCGAGAGAAGTCCTCATGCCGGACGGGGTGGCCAGGCACACCGCGGACTCCAGGGAGTTGGGCGCAGTCGTAGCCGGGCAGACCCACGAGCGTCGGCCGGTGCGGGGTGCGCTCCGCCATCACGGACTCGGCCTCGGCGAAGGCCTGTGCTCCTCCAGCACCGTGTGGATCTCCTGCACCGACGCTGTGGGAGCGGCTTCAGGCGCGATGCAAGGCTTGCCTGGGGGCGGCTGGCGGCGGCGCTGCGAGGCCGCGGTAACCTGCGACGTGGCGGGCGCTTGCGAGGCCCCGTCGCGGCTGAAGCCGCTCCCACAGCGCCGCTGCGCGGCCTTCACGGTAACCGGCAGGGCGTGAACCGCCGCGCTCAGGCGGCCGGGCCGAACCAGCTTTCCACCTTCCTGCGATCCGGTATGCCCCCGGCGTGGACGACCTGCTCATCGATCACCACGCCGGGGGTGGACATGATTCCGTAGCGCGCGATCTCCGCGATCTGATCCACCTTTTCCAACTGGATCTCGACACCCCTGGCGCGGGCGACCTCACCGACCAGGGTCAGCGTGGTCTGGCAGTTGCGGCAGCCGGGGCCGAGGATTTTGACGTTTTTCATGGGTTGCTCCGTTTGGAAATGCGTTGCTCGCAGGTAGACGAAGACGCGGCCAAAAGGATGCAGCCTGAGAGAGAAAAAATGGCCTTCAGGGGAACACCCGGCCTGCAGGCGCCGTCCGGCCGCGGCCGCAGGCCGCTCCCACGCCGACCGACAAGGCTCAGGGCCGGCCCAGCCAGTCCCGCAGGTCCGACTGGCTGTCCAGGTCGAAGATGGCCTCGGACAGGGCTTCGAGGCGCGCGAGTGGCAGCCGATCGAGGCGGACCTCGAGCTCCGGTGGCAGCGGACCGAAGCGATGTCTGGCTTGGCGTAACAGCAAGGCGGCGGCTTCCTCCTGCCGACCCTCCTCGCGGCCCTTCTCGAGGCCCTTCTCGAGGCCCTCCTCGCGGCCCTCTTCGAGCCCTTTCTCGTGGCCGATAGCCACCAGCTCCTTGTAGGCACGGGTCTGCTCGAACGGTGTCTGGATACCGAACATGGTCAATATCTCCCGATAGCTCATGTGGCTGAAGCGGACCGTCAGCCAGGAAAAGAAGACGTCGGTGAGACGCTCGCGCACGGGTTGCGGCAGCGCCGCGGTGGCGATCCGCTCGAGGGCTTGCGGTCCCTCCCGGCGCAGACGCTCCCGATCGGCGACCCGATAGGGTAGAAACACCGCCAGCAGCGGGTGCCTGGGCTCGCGCCGCTCCAGGTCCGCAAGGATCGGTTTCAGGTAGACCACGCGCAACGGCGGGTCCGGCTGCTGGGAAGCACCGTACCAGGGCTCGGTCCGGGGATCGAGCGCCGGGGTGGCGAACAGGATCAGCCCGCGTACGACCCGCCCCAGATGGCGCTCACCGACCAGTCCCAACTCCACCACCGTCCGATGATAGATCGCGGGATCGGCCTGCGCCTGAAACTCAATCACCCACATCGGTTCCCCTGGCGTCTCCGGCAGCAGGACGCCGTCGGTGCGCCGGTCGAGACCTTTGACCTCCAGCGCCTCGAAACGATAGGGCCCGCGCACCCGGATGCCGTCGGTGAGGATCGCCAGGGTCTCGGCGTCGGCACCGAGCAGGGTATAGATCTCGCGGTCGGTTTTCATGGGACGACTCCGAGCGGCGGTCGATTCCCGGTGCCTGGCGGCCCGGCGTTGCGCGGCGCGCGAGCGCAGTATAGCGGTAGGCGACCGCCGTCGCCGGTGCCTGCCGAAGCTCGGGGCTGGGCCTGCGATTAGGTCGGGTTGCGCGCGCGGCACAGTTTCGCTTTTTAAATTAGATGCTTATCGCGCGCCATAACCCGACAACGACGGCGCCTGTCGGGTTACGGCGCGCGGGTACCACGCTCCGACGCGATCCCATCTGGGCGCGCCTAACCCGACCTACAAGACGACATTTGAATCATTGTAGATGGCGCCAAGAAGCGTGCAAGAACGATAATCAGTCGAGCGGATGGGCGCAGCAGCTTCCCGCCCAGCTCCAGGGCGAAGGCGAGCGGCACGAAGCCGAGGGAGACCGGCAGGGTGATCGGTGGTTGGTATAGAGCCCGCGCACGGCGCCGCCGGTTATGGCGAGCATCGAGGCGGGCGGCAGCATCTATCAGGTAGAGGCCCGGCGGTCATGGGTGCGGCGCTCAGCGATCCGACGGTCGCGGGGTCCGACGCTGGATGATCGCTGCGCCCGGTACTCATGCACCAGTGCCCAGCCGCCAACCGTAAGGCCAGCCGCGAAGGCGACCATTGCCCAATTGGCCAGCGACAGGCCGAGGACGACCCATTGCGTTTCGTCGCAGAAACCGCCGGCGAGGAACAGGGTCGGGACCTGCTGGCCGAGCCATTCCACCAGGTCCTCGATTCGGGAGAGTTGGCCGGCGCTGCAGGAGAGGGTGTTCCCGGGCTGGAACTGGAGCCAGCTCTGGTAGCTGGTGACCGCCAGACCCAGGGCCGCCACCCCCAGGGTCAGGACGGCCGGGAGCCAGCGCCCTCGCACGTTGGCCGGGACGGCCGCGATGAGAGCCAACACGGCGATGACCATGAACAGCAGGCGCTGGAAGATGCACAGTTGACAGGGCTGCAGGTTGAGCCAGGGGGTCAGGGCGAGGCTCGCGACCACCGCCGCCGCGCCGGCGAAGGCCACAATGCCCCACACCAGGCGCGGGGTGAGCGGGCCGAGCTTGAGCAACTGGAACCAGAGCACGCTGGCCAGTCCCAACCCGACAGCCATCGCGAGTTCAACCGGCGGCATGGGCGCAAAGCGAAAGACGCCGGACAGACCCGGCAGGTAGAGCGCCAAGGCCAGCAACCCCAGCGCCAACCCGGTCACGATCCAGAGGGTGGCATTGGGTGCCAGCAGCGAGGCGAGCAAGGAGCGTGCGCGCGACCGGTGGGAGAAGATCAGCGCCAGATTGGCGATCACGAGTGTCGTGAAGGCGAAGGCGCGCGCCGCCGGCTCGCTCAGTTGCAGGTGCGCCCATGCATAGGCGCCCATCACCACTGCCAGCACCCCCGCGCCCTGCAACAGCGCCAGCAGCAGCGTCGCGCCGCCAAAGAGTTGCGCCTCGGGATCGCGGGGTGGGCGCTGCATGCTGTCCGGCTCTTCGGGTTCGTTCTCGAAGGCCAGCGAGCAGGCCGGGTCGATGATCAGTTCGAGAAAGGCAATGTGCATCGGAAACAGCATGGCCGGATAGCCCAGCAGGACCGGGAACAGGGCCATGCCGGCGATCGGCACATGGACCGCCAGGATGTAGGACATGGACTTGCGCATGTTGTCGAAGATGCGCCGACCCAGGCGCACCGCGCGCACGATGGAGGCAAAGTTGTCGTCCAGCAGCACCAGCGAGGCGGCCTCGCGGGCCACGTCGGTGCCGCGTCCGCCCATGGCGATGCCGACGTGGGCGGCCTTGAGCGCCGGGGCGTCATTGACGCCATCGCCGGTCATGGCGGTGATTTCACCGTCGGCCTTGAGCGCCTGGACGATGCGCAGTTTCTGTTCGGGCGCAATCCGGGCGCAGACACTCACCGTCTTCATGCGTGCCTGCAACTGCGCGTCACTCAACGCCGTGAGGTCGTCGCCCGCAAGGACATCATCCGCCGCCAGTCCGGCCTGGCGGGCGATGGTGCGGGCGGTGGCGGGGTAGTCGCCGGTGATCATCACCACCCGGATGCCGGCCGCGCGGCATTCGGCGACGGCCGCGGGGATCTCCGCGCGCAGGGGGTCGGAGAGGCCCAGCAGGCCAATGAAGGTGAAGTCGAAGCCGTGCTCGAGCGCTGGCCAGTCCGCGCCGACAAACTGCGCCTGGGCCACCGCGAGCACGCGCAGGCCCTCGGCGGCCAGGGTCTCCACGTCGGCCGCGATCCGCGCCTTGGCATCCGGGTCGAGATGGCACAGGTCGATGATCGCCTCCGGCGCGCCCTTGGCAGCGACCACGTGGGCCGCGCCATCCACGGCCTTCCAGATCTGCGACATGGCGCGCAGCTCGGGCGTCAGGCCATATTCCTGGACCAGGGTCCAGTCACGATGCAGATGTTCGGTATTGGCGAGAAAGCGCTGGCCCAGGCGCTGGAAGGCCTGCTCCATCGGGTCGAAGGGGTCGATGGCGCTGGCGAGGATCGAAAACTCCACCAGCGGATGAAACACCTCGGGCAGCGCGTCGGGCGGCGTGTTTGGCGCGGCCTCGTCCACCGTAAAGGCATCCGCCCCGACCAGGAGCCGGGCCACCGTCATCCGGTTCTCGGTGAGGGTGCCGGTCTTGTCCACGCACAACACCGAGGTGGCGCCCAGGGTCTCGATCGCATTGACACGCCGCGTCAGCACCTTTTCTTTGGAGAGCCGCCAGGCGCCCAGGGCCGGAAACACCGTCAGCACCACCGGATATTCTTCCGGCAGCATGGCCATGGCCAGGGCAATGCCGGCCAACACCGCCTGTAACCAGTCCCCGCGCATCAGGCCGTGGACCAGGATCAATAGTAGACTCATGCCGAGCGCCAGCAGCGCGAGTGTGGTGATCAGGCGAGCCGTTTGCTTCTGCAGCGGCGAGCGCTCCGCCTTCAGCGTTCCCAGGGCGGTGCCGATGCGGCCGATCTCGCTGCGGGGGCCGGTGGCCGTGACCCGTGCCGTGCCCTGCCCCGCCACGACCAGGGTCCCGGAATAGACGAAGGGCGTGTCGTCGCCGCCGGGCCGGGCAGCCGGGGTCTCTCCGGTGGCGATGACCTTGGTCACCGGCACCGCCTCGCCGGTGAGCAGGGACTCGTCCACCTGCAGCCCGCTGCCCGCGACCAGCACCGCGTCGGCCGGCACCCGGTCGCCCTCGGCGAGCATCACCAGATCGTCGCGGACCACCTCGCGCCCCGCAATACGTTGCGCTGCGCCATCGCGCAGCACCAGGGCGCGCGGGCTGGTGAGATCGCGCAAAGCCTCGATCGCCCGTTCGGTCTTCCCCTCCTGGTACAGGGTGAGGCTGAGCGTGACCAGGACAAAGCCGAACAGGATCAGCCCCTCCTGCAATTCGCCGAAGATCAGATACAGGGTGCCGGCGGTGAGCAGCAGCAGAAACATCGGCTCCCGCGCCGTCTCCCAGACGATGGTCAACAGGCTGCGCCGCTGGCCCCCGGGCAGGGCATTGGGGCCGTCCGCGGTGAGGCGGTCGGCGGCGGCGGCGGCCGTCAGCCCTTGCGTGGTGTCATTCGTCGAGTCGGTCATCAGAGCACCGGATTGGCGACCTAGTTACCCGGGCCGGGGCCGTTACCCGGACCAGGACCAGGACCAGGACCAGCGCCCATGCCGGACCCCATACCCATCCCCGGGCGGCCCAGCATCCGTGTCTGGCGCCCGGCATCGAACTCGGCCGGGGTCATCTTGCCGTCACCATTCTGGTCGAAGTCGGCGAAGCCCGGGGCCTTGGCCGCGCCGCGCATCGGGGCGCCTTGGGCCGCGCGGGCCGCCATCTGCTCGCCGTGGGCGGTGGCGAACTCCGGCGCGGTCACGGCGCCGTCGCCGTTCTTGTCCATCGCGGAGAAGCTCATGGGGCCCGGCGGCGGCACGGGCTGCGCCGCCCCGCCCCCGGACCAGGCGGCACACGCGATGACCAGGGTCGCGCCGAGTGAAAGGGTACGGATAGGGTGTGTCATCGTCTAACTCCGGGGTCTTGCCATGGTCGCGCCATGGTCAGTCATGACGACCGTGCGCCGCCAAGGTGGCTGGCGGCGGCACGGCGAAGGAGCAGTCTTGCAGCACTGCCACGACACTCTAAGCACAAGCGCGGGCGCACTCCGTGCGGCATCGTACAGAGGGCGGTCGCTGGGAAAACTTCATGAGGTAATCCAGCAGTTCGAGCGCGCGCTCGCGGGCCTTGCTGGCCGGGGTGTCGTTGATCTCCAGCGCCACCTGGACGTTTTCAAGCGCGGTGAGGAACGGGATCAGATTCGGCTTTTGAGAGCCCGAGCGATTGATCGGCCCAGAGTCGAGCCGGGCAAGGAGTTGACCGGCCTTGACCCTATCGCCCTGGTCCGCGAGCACCGCTCACAAAACGAGATTGAAGACATAACCGACGAGCAGGATGCCGGTCGCCACCACCCCGATAAAGGTAGCGATCAGCGGCCACTTGAGCACCTTGCGCAGGATCAACATCTCCGGCGCCGAGTGCGCAATGACGCTCATCATGAAGGCGAGCGTGGTGCGGAGCGCCGCCCCCTTGCCGATCAGGGCCTCGACGATCGGCAGGATGCCGGCGGCGTTGGTGTACATGGGCACCCCGAGGACCACCGCCGCCGGGACCGCCCACCAGACATCGCGGCCCATGAAGCTCGCCATGAAGTCCTGCGGCACGAAGCCGTGGATGGCCGCGCCGAGACCGATGCCCACCAGCACATAGGGCCAGACCTTGCCGACGATCTCGCGCACATGTCGGCCCCCGGCCTCGAAGCGCTCGACCCAGGTATCGCCGGTGCCGCTGGGGGCCACCGCCACACCCTGGTGGATAGCACGCACCCAGTCCTCCAGATAACGCTCCATCTTGAGCTGGCCGATGATGAGCCCGGCCACGATCGCGATCAGGAGCCCCATCCCCAGATAGAGCGTCGCCACCTTCCAGCCGAAGAGGCCCAGCAGCAGGGCGAGCGCGATCTCGTGGATCATCGGCGCGGCGAACAGAAAGCAAAAGGTGATCCCCAGCGGGACCCCGGGCCTTATCCTGGTCCGCGACGCGCCCCGCCG
>NZ_CAIKKU010000571.1 GCF_903828115.1 uncultured Thiodictyon sp.
GACCACGATTACGACAACGACAACGACAACGACGCCCGGTCCGGGAGAACGTCCAGGCGCTGTCGCTGTAGGGTACGCATCGCGTGCCCGGCTCCGGCGGTCGTCGCAGCTTGGCTGGCACGCGATGCCTACCATACAGAATTTGCGTTAATACATCAGTTCTGATCACACCCTCGGCCGCACGCGGCGTGGAGCGGCCCGGGGCCTTGGCCTATACTAGCGGCTTTTCGCCCACCGTTGCCGCGTCGGCGCGCGCCGCCGCGAACCTGCAGGCACTTAGGCCCCATGAACCCTGCCCTCGGGCTGCTGCAGCCCTACCCGTTCGAGAAGCTCAATCAACTCAAGGCCGGTCTCACGCCGCCGTCCGACCGGGCGCCGCTCGCGCTCTATATTGGTGAGCCGCGGCACCCGACCCCGGCACTGATCACCGAGGCCCTGATCGCCCACCTGCACGGTCTGTGCGTGTACCCGACGACCCGCGGGCAGCCGGCGCTGCGCGAGGCCATCGCCCGCTGGCTGACCGCACGCTTCGCGCTGCCCGCGGGGCTCCTGGACCCGGAGCGCCACATTCTCCCGGTCAACGGGACCCGCGAGGCCCTGTTCGCGCTGGCCCAGGCGGTAGTGGACCCCGGCCGCTCGCCCCTGGTATTGATGCCGAATCCCTTCTATCAGATCTACGAGGGCGCGGCCCTGCTCGCCGGGGCCCAGCCGCACTTCCTGCCCTGCCGGCCGGAGCACGGCTTCATCCCGGACTTCGCCGCGGTGGACGCGGCCACCTGGGGACGCTGCCAGTTGCTCTATATTTGCTCGCCGGGCAACCCAAGCGGGGCCCTGCTCGATCTTCCGACCCTGACCCGACTGATCGAGCTGGCGCAGACCCACGACTTTGTGATCGCCGCCGACGAGTGCTACGCGGAGCTCTATCTGGACGAGTCCGCCCCGCCCCCGGGGCTGCTCCAGGCGGCCGCGGCCATGGGCAACCACGCCTTGAAGCACTGCATCTGCTTCCACAGTCTGTCCAAGCGCTCCAATGCGCCCGGCCTGCGCTCCGGGTTCGTCGCCGGGGACGCGGACCTGATCGAGCGCTTCTTCCAGTATCGCACCTATCACGGCTGCGCCATGCCGCTGCCGACCCAGAGCGCGAGCGCCGCCGCCTGGTCGGACGAGGCCCATGTGCGCGCCAACCGCGCCCTGTATCGCGAGAAGTTCGCTGCGGTGGTCCGGATTCTGGACCCGGTGCTGCCGGTCACGGCCCCGCCGGCCGGTTTCTATCTGTGGCCGCACACGCCGATCCCGGACACTGAGTTCGTCCGCCGCCTCTTTGCCGAAGAGGCGGTGACCCTGCTGCCGGGGAGCTTCCTGTCGCGTACCGTGGATGGCTACAACCCGGGCGCCGACCGGGTGCGCCTCGCCCTGGTGCCGCCGCTCGATGAGTGCATCGAGGCGGCGTGGCGGATCCGCGGCTTTGTCGAGCGGCTGTAGTTGGGAAGCGATCAGCCGTCAGCTATCAGTGTAGGTGTTCGGCTGGCTCGGCGACGACTGACGACTGACGGCTGATAGCTGATAGCTGATAGCTGATAGCTTCTTGTAAAATGACGTCCCAACCCTTCAACTCCCATTGTCCAACCGGAGCCATCCATGAGCGACACCCAAGCCATCATCGTCGAGGCCTTCGCGCGCCGTGCCGAGATCAACCCCCGTAATGTCCAGACCCACGTCCATGACGCCGTCCTGGAGGTAATCGAGCGTCTGGACCGCGGTGAACTGCGGGTGGCGGAAAAGCGCGACGGGGACTGGGTGGTGAACGACTGGATCAAGATGGCCGTGCTCCTGTCCTTCCGCATTGAGGACAACAGCTTCATGAAGGGCGGCTTCACCAATTATTACGACAAGGTCCCGTCCAAGTTCGCCGACACCAACTCGCGTGAATTTCGCGACTCCGGGGTGCGTGTGGTGCCGCCGGCCGCGGCCCGGCGCGGCGCCTACATTGCCCCCTCCTGCGTGCTGATGCCGTCCTATGTGAATATCGGGGCCTATGTGGACTCCGGCACCATGGTCGACACCTGGGCGACGGTCGGTTCCTGCGCCCAGATCGGCAAGAACGTGCACCTCTCGGGCGGGGTGGGCATCGGCGGCGTGCTGGAACCGGTCCAGGCCGCGCCCACCATCATTGAAGACAACTGCTTCATCGGTGCCCGCTCCGAGGTGGTGGAGGGCGTCATCGTCGGCGCCGGGGCCGTACTCTCCATGGGCGTCTTCATCGGCCAGAGTACCAAGATCTATAACCGCGAGACCGGCGAGATCCTCTACGGACGGGTCCCGCCCGGCGCCGTGGTGGTCCCCGGCAACCTGCCGGCCAAGGACGGCAGCCACAGCCTCTACTGCGCCGTGATCATCAAGCAGGTGGATGAGAAGACCCGGGGCAAGGTCGGGATCAATGAGTTGTTGCGTGATATCTGAGCGGGCGGCCTGCGATAGGGGATAGGTAACGAGTCAAGAACAAGTTAAACACAAGCACCATCGTTGTCGTTGTCGTTGTCGTTGTCGTTGTCGTAATCGTAGTCTTAGTCGGACAGGCGATCCAATTTGAGGTGCGAGAAAATCCGGGGTAC
>NZ_CAIKKU010000572.1 GCF_903828115.1 uncultured Thiodictyon sp.
CGCCAAGGCTGAAGCCTTGGACTCCAGGCGGAGGCGACGCGGTCGGTGAGTGCGCCTTAACTTAATAGCAGTGACGCTCCGAGATGATGAAAGCACTTGCCGATGCCCCCGAGTACCACGAACCCAGACCTACCAGCATCAAGCGCCGAACCGGCCCGGCCGCCCGCTCTCAGGGCTCGACCCCCAGTTCGCGCAGCCGCTCGGCCAGTCTCTCTGCCCGCGCCCGCTCTTGTTCCGCACGGGCGCCGGCCGCGGCCGCCTGGGCCGTGGCGAGTTCCGCCCGCTGGTGTTCTTCGTCGGCACGCAGGCCCTCCCGCTCGGCCCTGGCCGTCTGCCGCGCCGCCTGGGCCGCCTCATGCTCGGCACGGGTGATCGCCGCGGCCGCCAGGACTTCCACGCGGTCGGCGCGGGTGCGTTCCTCGTGGGCACGCGCGGCCTCAAGCTCCGCCCGCCGGTGCGCCTCCTCGGCCCGCCGGTGCCCATCCTCGGCGCGCGCCTGCTCGCGCCGCAGCCGCTCGGCGCGCTCCACCGAGGTCAGGAATGGCTGGCCATGGGGGTCGAAGATCGCGAGCGTCTTGCCGCCCAGGGCAAAGCGGATACCGAGCCGCGGGCTGGTCCAGCCCTTCAGGTGCGACATCCGCTTGAGCCGCCCGTCCTGACGCAGCCACACCTCCAGGTGGTTGCGCGGCGGGTCGTAGACGTAATACTCCTCCACCCCGAAGCGGTCATAGTAGGCGAGCTTCTCGGCCATGTCCTTGGGACCGTTCGACGGCGAGCGGATCTCGAACACCACCTGGGGGGCGATGTCGGCCTCCTCCCATTGTTTGTAGCAACGGCGCACACCCTTGGGCCGGCCGAAGGCGACCATCACGTCCGGGGCCATGGCGTCGGCGACGCTGCGGTCGCGCACCGGATACCAGAACAGGTCGCCGGCGACGAAGACCTGGGGGTCCCCGGCAAACAGACACTCCAGGTTCTCCTTGATCTTGACCAGCCACTCGTATTGCTCCGTGCTCTCCGCCATGGGCTTGCCGTCGCTCTCCGGATAGGGGTCGTCGGGGTCGTAGAGGGAGAGGGGGTTCATCGCGTGGGGCCTCCGCCAGTCGGAACGTCGGGGGTAGGCGCGCACGATACCGCAGGGTCGCGGCACGGGACAAGGCACCGCGGACCATGGCGGCGGGCAGGCGTCGCTCATCGCTGCTGCGGCCCTCGACCACATGACTTGTGCGCAAGCTCGGCGTTGTAGGTCGGGTTGGCGAAGCGTAACCCGACAGCCAGACCAGCCACCCCGGACGATGAACGGTGCGCGGGGGAGCGGCTCGCCAGAGTCAAGGTGGTCTGATATGCTCCACTTGGCCGCTATCCGTGACGGTGCCGCCGCGATCCATCAGGTGAGTATGAACAGCATCCCCGCCCAGGAAATCGAGCGCCGCGGCATGGCCGCCGTGGACGACCTACTTCATGCCGGGCCGGTCCAGGTCATTGAAAACGAACGACCGTGCTATGTGATCCTGTCCGCCGTTGACTATGAGCGCCTGACCGCAGGTCCGAGCGCCTGGGACTGGCTCGACCGACCGAGCCACGCCACGCGCGACCAGCCGACGATCGATGCCGACCTTGCGGCCGAGCGTGCGGCCTGGAACGGGACCGCGTGATCGTCTTTCTCGATGCCTGCGCCCTGATCTATCTCATCGAGGCCTTGACTGTCGTGGTCCTTGGTGAGAGCACCACGATTTGATCAAGTTCGCCAAGAACCCGCCGATGCCGCCGATTCTCGTTATCCTGGTTAAGAAGCGCCCCCGCCGCGGCAAATGTTGGACCCGATCTCCTATTCATCTTCGATGAAACGACTGGCTCACAGCGTTGCAGGCGTTGTAGGTCAGGTGAGCGAAGCGTAACCTGACCGTCAGACTGCCGACGCGGCCTTGTCGCCTTATCTCATGAATACAGATACCCTCGCGGATACTCAAGGCCAGCGCGTCGACCAGACCCTCCGTGATGCCGCTGACGCCCTCGCCAACCTTCCCCAGTCTGCCCCCCGACTGGAGGCCGAACTGCTGCTCACGCAAGCCACCTGCTGGTCGCGCTCCCGGCTCATCGCCTGGCCCGAGGCGCACCTTGAGCCCGTGGCCGCCGCGCGCTTCGATGCCCTGCTCGCCCGCCGCCTGGCCGGGGAGCCCATCGCCTATATCCGCGGTCGGCAGGCGTTCTGGACCCTGGATCTCAAGGTCACTCCGGACACCCTGATACCCCGCCCCGAGACCGAACTCCTGGTCGAGATCGCCTTGGAACTGCCGGACCCGGACCGCCCACGCCGCGTCGCGGATCTGGGCACCGGCAGCGGCGCCATCGCCGCCGCTGTTGCGAGCGAGCGCCCCGCCTGGCAGGTCATCGCCACCGACCGCTCGGCCGGCGCGCTCGCGGTCGCCCGCGCCAACTTCCGGGACCTTGGCCTCGCCAACGTCGGGCCACTGCGCGCGGACTGGCTCAGCCCGATCGCCTCGTGCTCCCTGGATTTGATCCTCGCCAATCCACCCTATGTCGCCGCGGCAGACCCCCACCTCGACCAGGGCGATCTGCCCCACGAGCCGCGCGCGGCACTCACCCCCGGACCCGACGGGCTCGCGGCCATTCGCCGGATTGCGGCCGAGGCCGTGCGCTGCCTGCGCCCCGGGGGGTTGCTGGCGGTCGAGCATGGGTTTGACCAGGGGGCGGCGGTGCGTGGATTATTCAGGGATCATGGCCTGCGCGATCCGCAGACCCGGCACGATTTGGCGGGTCTGGACCGGGTTACCCTCGGGCAGTTGTAACCGTTCAGACCCCTCCATTCCAACCTGAGGATCGGCGGCCTTTAGGAACGGTTCACTATCTTGACTCGCAACTTACCATGATCCCGGCCACTTTAACGTGCCCAGTTTCTTGAGCGGTGTCACGCCGCCTTCATCCGAGTCTGAGGAACCCATGTCTATCATCGACAACCTCCAATCCATGCTCGCCCGCGGCCAGGACTCCGCCCTGCTGCGTTATGGCCTGGGCAACGAGTACCTGAAGGCCGGGGAGCCCACCCCGGCCGCGGAGCACCTGGCCGCGGCGGTGCAGCTGGACCCGGACTATTCCGCCGCCTGGAAGCTCTACGGCAAGGCGCTCGAGGCCGTCGGCGAATACGCGCCGGCCCTCGCCGCCTTCGATCAGGGCATCGCCACCGCCGAGCGCAAGGGCGATCTCCAGGCCGCCAAGGAGATGCGGGTCTTTCGCAAGCGCGCGGAGAAGGCTCTGGCCAGCTGACTGAATTGCAGGATCATCATAGCGTCACCCGAGCGCCGCCAACCCCTTGCGGTCCACCAGATCAAGCAGCTTCAGCGAAGGCCCGTGCGGGTGCTTTCGGCCCTGTTCCCATTTCTGGATGGTCGCTGCGCTGGTGTTGAGATAGGCCGCGAAGACCGCAAGGCTTGCCTTGCTGCGCAGGCGGATGGCGCGGATCTCATCGGCACTTTAGGCGCGGACTTGTCCTGCATCTCGACCCCAACGGGGTCGGACATACCAGCCCAGGGCAACGCCCTGGGTATGCCGTGTAATGCAGCCTAGCCCTGAAAGGGCGTGACATCAGGGGCGCCGCCGTTCTGTCACGCCCTTTCAGGGTTAGCGATACGTCGGTCGAGGCGGTTACCTGGGCGGTGATCGGCTCAACGCCTTCAATGATCTGTTTTTCTTTGTGTTCTTTGTGTCTTTGCGAGAGCAATTGCCGGATTTAGGGTTGCCGGCACCAGGTGCGGCAATTTTCCAAGGGCGCTCCACCACCCGGATCGCCCCAAGGTCCGGCCGACTTCGGAGGTCCTGTTTCCGGGCGAGCGCGTCCGCTGGAACCTGTACCCAAAGCCCCGGGATGATCTACACTCCGGCTAGGCTATCGCGCCCAGACCGGCCCCCGCCCCCAAGGCGGCAGACCCAAGCACCACCAAGACGAGGAACCGAAAAAGATGAAAGTCACACGTCGGACCTTCCTGAAGGTCTCCGCCGCGGGGGTGGGCAGTTCCAGCCTGACCCTGTTGGGCTTCGCGCCCGACGCCGCGCTCGCGGAGATGCGCGCCTTCAAGCTGACGCGGGCCACCGAGACCCGCAACACCTGCCCCTACTGCTCGGTCGGCTGCGGCATCCTGATGTACGGCCTGGGGGCCGGGGCCAAGAACGTCCACGGGCGCATCTTCCATATCGAGGGCGACCCGGACCACCCGGTCAACCGCGGTACCCTCTGCCCCAAGGGCGCGGGTCTCCTGGACTTTATCCACAGCGACACGCGCCTCACCCAGCCCGAGTACCGGGCGCCGGGCAGCCGCGAGTGGCAGCCGATCGCCTGGGATGACGCCTTCACCCGTATCGCCGCCCTCATGAAGGCGGATCGGGACGCCAACTTCGAGGCCAGGAACAAGGACGGCGTGACGGTGAACCGCTGGAACAGCACCGGTTTCCTCGCCGCCTCCGCCTCCAGCAATGAAACCGGCTATCTGACCCACAAGGTCGTGCGTAGTCTGGGGATGCTCTCATTCGATAATCAAGCGCGCGTCTGACACGGCCCGACGGTGGCAAGTCTTGCCCCGACATTCGGCCGTGGCGCCATGACCAATCACTGGGTCGACATCAAGAATGCCGATCTCGTTCTCATTATGGGCGGCAATGCCGCCGAGGCCCATCCCTGCGGCTTCAAGTGGGTGACCGAGGCCAAGGCCCACCGCAAGGCGAGGCTCATCGTCGTCGATCCGCGCTTTACCCGCTCCGCGGCGGTGGCGGACTACTATGCCCCGATCCGCGCCGGCTCCGACATCGCCTTCCTGGGCGGCCTGATCAATTACCTGTTGACCGAGGACAAGATCCATCACCAGTATGTCCAGGATTATACGGACATGAGCTATCTGGTGAAGGACGAGTTCACCTTCACCGACGGCATCTACTCGGGCTACGACGCCGCCAAGCACAAGTACGACAAGTCCACCTGGGGCTACCAGATGGGCCCGGACGGCTTTGTGCTGACCGACGCCACCCTGCAGCACCCGCGCTGCGTCTACCAGTTGCTGAAGACTCACTTCTCACGCTATACGCCGGAACTGGTGGAGCGGGTCTGCGGCACGCCCCGGGACGCCTTCCTCAAGGTGGCCGGGATGATCGCGGAGACCGCGGCGGCCGATCGGACCATGACCATCCTGTATGCACTGGGCTGGACCCAGCACTCCAAGGGGTCGCAGATGATCCGCACCGGGGCCATGGTGCAACTGCTGCTCGGCAACATCGGCGTGGCGGGCGGCGGCATGAATGCCCTGCGCGGCCATTCCAACATCCAGGGCCTGACGGACCTGGGGCTGCTCTCCAACCTGTTGCCCGGCTATATGACCCTGCCCGGTGAGGCGGAGCAGGACTTTGCCGCCTATCTCACCAAGCGCTCGCCCAAGCCCATGAGGCCGGGCCAGTTGAGCTATTGGCAGAACTATCCCAAGTTCTTCGTGAGTACCATGAAGGCCTGGTATGGGGATGCCGCCACCGCGGACAACAACTGGTGTTACGACTGGCTGCCCAAGCTTGACAAGACCCACGACATCCTGCAGGTGTTCGAGGACATGAGCAACGGCAAGATGAACGGGTATTTCTGCCAGGGCTTCAACCCGCTCGCCTCCGCCCCCTGCAAAATCAAGCTGTCCGGGGCACTCGCCAAGCTCAAATATCTGGTCGTGATCGACCCGCTGGCCACCGAGACCTCTGAGTTCTGGCAGGACCACGGCGAATACAACGACGTGGACCCGACGAAGATCGAGACTGAGGTCTTCCGCCTGCCCTCGAGTTGCTTCGCGGAGGAGGATGGCTCACTGGTCAATTCGTCGCGCTGGCTGCAATGGCACTGGAAGGGCGCCGAGCCGCCCGGCGAGGCGCGCAACGACCAGGAGATCATCGCCGGCATCTTCCTGAAGCTCAAGGCGATGTATAAGAAGGACGGCGGTGCCTTCCCGGACCCGATCCTGAATCTCACCTGGCGGCACAAGCAGCCGGCCGATCCCTCACCGGAGGAATTGGCGAGGGAGTTCTCCGGCCGGGCCATCAAGGACGTGACGGACCCCAAGGACCCCGCCAAGGTCCTGGTGAAGGCCGGCGAGCAGTTGAATGGCTTCGCCGAACTGCGCGACGACGGCTCCACCGCCTGCGGCTGTTGGATCTTTGCCGGTGCCTGGTCCGAGAAGGGCAATCTGATGGCCCGCCGGGACAATGCGGACCCCTATGGGATCGGCCAGAACCTCAACTGGGCCTTTGCCTGGCCGGCGAATCGGCGGGTGCTCTATAACCGCGCCTCCTGCGACGCGGACGGTCGGCCCTACGACCCCAACCGCAAGCTGATCGGCTGGGACGCCGCGGCGGCCAAATGGACCGGCTCCGATATCCCGGACTTCAAGGCGGACAGCGCACCGGTCGATGGTATGGGGCCATTCATCATGAACCCGGAGGGCGTGGCCCGCTTCTTTGCCCGGGACATGATGGCGGAGGGACCCTTCCCGGAGCACTACGAGCCCATGGAGTCGCCGCTCGCCAACAACCCGATGCACCCGGACAATCCGCTCGCGCGGGCCAATCCGGCGGTGCGGATCTTCAAGGGGGACCTGGAGAGTCTCGGCAGCGTCGAACAATTCCCCTATGTGGCAACCACCTACCGCCTGACCGAGCACTTCCATACCTGGTCCAAGCATGTGCAGCTCAATGCCATCGTGCAGCCGGAGCAGTTCGTGGAGATCGGGGAGGAACTGGCGGCGGCCAAGGGGATCAAGGCCGGGGACCATGTGCGGGTACGCTCCAAGCGGGGCTTCATCGTCGCCGTGGCGGTGGTGACCAAGCGCCTGAAGACCCTCATGATCGAGGGTAAGCCGGTCCATACGGTGGGCATCCCCATCCATTGGGGCTTCAAAGGCGTGGCCAGGAATGGTTATATCACCAATACGCTCACCCCCTTCGTGGGCGACGCCAACACCCAGACGCCGGAGTTCAAGGCGTTCCTGGTGGACCTCGAACTGCTCCCGACCAAGGTGTGAGGAGGCGACCATGGCACTGCAATCACTCGACATCGCGGCCCGTTCCGCCACCACCACGCCCTCTCCCTCGGCCCGCCAGGGGTTCGAGGTCGCCAAGCTCATCGACATCTCCAAGTGTATCGGCTGCAAGGCCTGTCAGGTCGCCTGCATGGAGTGGAACGACCTGCGCGATGAGGTGGGCTTCAATCACGGCGTCTATGACAACCCCATGGATCTCACCGACCAGTCCTGGACCGTCATGCGCTTCTCGGAGGTGGAGCCGGACGGCCGGCTGGAGTGGCTGATCCGCAAGGACGGCTGTATGCACTGTGCGGACCCGGGCTGCCTCAAGGCCTGCCCGGCCCCCGGTGCCATCGTCAAATTCGGCAATGGCATCGTGGACTTCAATCAGGAGCACTGCATCGGCTGCGGCTACTGCATCACCGGCTGTCCATTCAACATCCCGCGGCTCGCCGCCAAGGACGGCAAGGCCTACAAGTGCACCCTGTGCTCGGACCGCGTGGCAGTGGGCCTGGAGCCGGCCTGCGTCAAGACCTGTCCCACCGGCGCCATCACCTACGGCGGCAAGGACGACATGGTGGAGTCGGCGGCCATCCGGGTGCGTGACCTGAAGGAGCGGGGCTTCGCGAACGCCGGTCTCTATGACCCGCCGGGGGTGGGCGGGACCCATGTGATGTATGTACTCCAGCACGCGGATCGGCCGGAGCTCTATGCCGATCTGCCCAAGGACCCGCAGATCGACCCGCTGGTCAGCGTGTGGAAGGGACTCGCCAAGCCCTTGGCGATTGCCGCCTTCGCGGCGGTCAGCCTGGCCGGCCTCTTCCACTACATCACCAAAGGCCCCAATGAGGTCTCCAAGGAGACCGAGAAGGAGTTCGAGTAATGCAACGCGATCTGAACGATCTGGTCCGCTACACGCCGGGCGAGCGACTGAACCATTGGATAGTCGGGATCAGCTTCATCCTGCTGGGGCTGTCGGGGCTCGCCCTCTTCCACCCGGCCTTCTGGCCCTTCTCCATGCTGTTCGGCGGCGGCACCTGGACGCGCATCCTGCACCCCTACCTGGGGGTCCTGATGGCGGTTGCCTATATCATCATGCTGATCCGCTTCACCCGCCTCAACCTCATGACCGCGACCGACTGGCAATGGGTGAGAAATGTCCGCCAGATGGTGGACGGGGACGACCACAACATGCCCGAGCAGGGCAAATACAACGGCGGCCAGAAGCTCCTGTTCTGGCTGCTGTTCTGGTGCATGTTGCTGCTCATCCTGTCGGGCGTCGCGCTGTGGCGGACCTGGTTCCACTTCCCGGTGGAGTGGGTCCGCCTGGCCGCCGTGGTCCACTCGGCCACCGCGGCGGTGATGATCGGCCTGATCATGGTCCACGTCTACGCCGCCATCTGGACCAAGGGCACCATCCGCGCCATGTGGTACGGCACCGTCACCCGCGCCTGGGCCAAGCAGCACCATCGCGGGTGGTATAAGGAGGTGACGAAGGAGGGGTGACGGCGCCAGGCTAGAACCCAATGCCGTTGAGTCAAGCGATGCTGGCTCCAATGCGGAAACAGGGGAGCAAGAGCGGGCGCTCCGCGTCCAGTAACCAGACGGGACGCGGAGCACCCGCGCGGCATTCCCACGCTGGAGCGTGGGAACGAGAGGAAGTCGGAATCCAGGCCAGGGATGGCAGCCGCTCAGCCGGTATGGACTCGCAGGATACCCATGGAGTGGTTTATCAGACGTTTCGGCTGCGTGCCGACCGCCACCAGAGCCCCGAAGGGGCGTGACATACCAGCCCAGGGCAACGCCCTGGGATTAAGGTGAGAGTAAGAAATCAGCCCTGAAAGGGCGTGACATTCCCACCGATCTGTGGGCTCCCGTCTATGTCACGCCCTTGCAGGGCTTGGATCTTCAGGTGCAGCCCGCCCGGGGCCTTGCCCCGGGGCTGGGATGTCTAACCCCTTCGGGGTCCATCCCTGCCTGGAGCGACTGGTTACAGGTTGGGGGGCGTCGGTGTCACAAACGCGGTTCGGTGCGACGACGCGATCTCGCCGTTTGGCTGCTTGACTTTCTCTTTGGGTTGTGGTTTTCTTGTTTTGCGCGACGACTCCCGTTCGCCGAGGTCCTCAAGCCCAGGCTTGGTTGAGGGTTCGGGAGGGCGGGCGCGTGAACCCGGCTGCTGAGTCAACACCGACCAGCGCGCCTCTGCCAGGGTGAGCACCTCCCCTGGCGCCCAACGCCGCCACCCTGCGGCTAGTGGGCTCTTGATGGGCACGAAGCTCATGACAACTTCCCTTTCTAAACCCCGCCTTGCGGCTTTTCGTCGCCAGCACGGCCACTGTTGGTACTGTGGCGCACCGATGTGGCTGGAAAACCCCGGGGCGTTTGCAGCCCGCCACGGAATTGGCAAAGATCTCGCGGTCCGCCTGCAATGTACCGGCGAGCACCTGGTAGCCCGACAAGACGGTGGCGATTCTTCCCGGACGAACATCGTCGCCGCATGTTTGTTCTGTAATGCAACCAGGCACCAGATAAGGCAAGCGCCCAGCGCCGATGAGTATCGACAACTTGTCGCGCGGGGCGTGCAGCGACGCAAGTGGCATCCCCCGGAGATACTTCGCCTAGCGATAGCTCGCAGTCCTAAGAGGTGATGCACGGTGGGGCTGTCCTCGCGACATCCCCTCGGGAATCGCCCCGAGACCGGGCAAATGTTCAGTTGGGGCGCTCATTGTAGCCTGGATGGAGCGTAGTGCCACGCATGTGTGAGGCGCTTTGCGCTCAGGATGGCTGCGGCTGGAACGCCGTTCAAGGCCGCCTCCTTGAAGGTACCCCCAATGCTTAGCAAAGACGCCATCCAATCGGCCGTCGACCGTCTTGCAGTTGCCGCCTCTTCCCCCTTGCGGGTGATCCTGTTCGGTTCCTACGGTCGCGGCACCGCGGACTCCGGGTCTGATCTGGACCTGATGGTGATCGAGCGTGAGGTCGCGGACCCGGCGGGGGAGTATATGCGCCTGATGGATGCCTTGGGCCGGGTGGCGCCCGGGGTCGGTGTTGATCTTCTGATCTATACCTTGAGCGAGTTCGAGCAGCGCAGTCAAGTGCCGGGAACCATCCTGTTTCGCGCCTGTCGGGAGGGGCGGGTGCTGCACGACTCCCTGGATTGATGAGGCCAAGCGCCTCCGAAGACTGGCGGAACACGACTATCGGAGCTTCTCGATGTCGCGCAGCCCTTCATGCACCGCTTGCCAGTCGTGGAGTTCCGGCATTCCCTGCTCAATTTCCCCGTCTTGACGAAACGCTGATGAATCGATGCGATAACGCCGCTGTGCTTGCTGAAGTCCAGCGCCTCGTTCAGCAGGATGGCGGTGGCGCCGTAAAAGGCCGCATAATAGGCGCGAGACGCCGCGAAGTCGTGGTAATCCTAGCGGTCAAGTCCTTCGCTGCTTGGATGGATTGGGCGGCGCGTTCAAGATTGGCTGCGATCTCCGGCTGGTATGAATCCGTCACACCAGGACCCCTTCCCTTCTGGCATTGCGATAGAGTTGAATGCTCCCGCTTTCAAATGCATCCAAGAGTACTGGCTTGGCGGAGATCAATTGCTCCGACTCGAGTTGGATAGGATACAACAGATCGATGATGTCGCGCAGTTCTGAACAATAGTCGAAGGGTTGGCTCAACAAGACCAGCAAATCGATATCGCTCGTTGGGTCGGCCTGTTTGCGCGCGACAGAGCCATACAGGATCAGGCCCTTGAAGCGCAAGCCGTAATGGCTTGCAAGGGCCGTCTTGCATTGTTTCATCACTGCGCCGATCGTTGCCATGATGTCAGGCTGCGGTCCCAATCTATCGGGCTTGCGCGCAGGTCAAATGACACTACTATCACCTGACGCAATTGCTCGGACCATTGGCGTAGGGTGCGCCGTGCGCACCTTGAGAGGCTGCGGTTGATCGCCGCGGCCAGGGTTTCGGTTGGCGCCATGGTGCGCACGGCGCACCCTACGGGCGCGGTGCTGTCTGTGGGTCAAAGTCGACCAGATGTCCGCGTGGCTGTCAAGGCGTTGGGTTAGCCGGTATGCTTCGCCGTGGCCGGGCGCCCGCAGCGGCGCGGGTAGGGTCCGCACGGCGGACCCGGCTGGGAGCGCCGCACCCCAGTGCGGCGCGATCTCTCAGGCGTCCGCAGCGTTGTGTGCCGCGGATGGGCCGGGCCGCACTGGGGTGCGGCGCTCCCAGTCGGTCGGCCTGGGGGCCGACCGACCCGTCGCGGTGGCCGGAACCATGATCGAGGCCGACGAGTCATCCGTGAACTTTGCATGAAACGCATCAGGACCCCGGGGAGCAACCGATCCACCATGCCCAGTGCCATCCTCCAACCCGGTCAGATCGAGCCCGCCGCCGGGGTCTTCCCCACTCGGCGGCTGCCCGCGCCTGGGCTCTTCGCCGCCCGTGCCCAACGCCTGCACGCCCTGGCTCCCGGTCACGGCCTGGAGCCCCTGCTGCGCTTTGCGGCACGCCTGGCGGAGTCGCAACAGCGGTTGTGGGACGATTCGCCGCTCGAACCGCTGCCGTCCGCCGACCTGCTCGCGCGCTGCCGGGAGGCGGCCATGCCGCCCCTGGCCGCCCCCGGCTGGTGGCCGGGGCCCGGCTGGCACGACCTGCTGCGCCGACTGGCGGCCGAGCTGGCGCCCGCGGCGCCTGATCCCTCGGCCTTGGCGCCGCTCGCCCAGGCCCCGGGCGCCTGGCTGGAGGCACAGGCCCGCGCACTACTGGGGCTGGATGGGACTGATCTGGACCTAGCCGCCGCACCCCTGATCGGCGCCGCGCTCCAGGTCTGCTGGACTGGTGCTGCGGCGCGGCTCGACCCGGGCGACCTCGCCCCACCTGGACTGGGCGAGACGCCACCCGGGCTCTGCCCGGTGTGCGGGGCCCTGCCGGTGGCCGCGGTCCTGCGCATCAATGGGGCCGAGGATGGGCTGCGCTATCTCCACTGCGGCCTTTGCGCCACCGAATGGCATCTGGTGCGGGCCAAGTGCAGCCTGTGCGACAACGGCCGCGGGATCCGCTATCTGGGCCTGACGGGGCTGGACGCGGATCAGGGGTCGGGGCACCAGGCCGCGGTCCAGGCCGAGGCCTGCCCGGAGTGTCGGGGCTATCTCAAGCTCTGCCGACTGGAGCGTGACCCGCACCTGGACCCCTGGGCGGACGACCTCGCCACGCTCGCGCTGGACCTGCTGGTGGAGCAAGAGGGCTTCGAGCGGGCCGGGCTCAATTTTCTAATGCTTCAGGGTAGGGTGGCGGTGCTGTGAGGTTTGCAGTCGGTCGTCATGCCCATCGTGTCCGGCCGCGGCGAGCGGTCCGCACAGCGGACCCTACGGGGAGGCCCCGCGCCCGTAGGGTCCGCTGTGCGGACCAGCGACCTCGCAAGCCGCGTGCGCGCGGGGATTGTAGTCAAAGGTCTTGCCGTGCCTAGCCCCATCCCCGCCCGCCG
Source organism: uncultured Thiodictyon sp. (assembly GCF_903828115.1). Taxonomy (GTDB): domain Bacteria; phylum Pseudomonadota; class Gammaproteobacteria; order Chromatiales; family Chromatiaceae; genus Thiodictyon. The sequence goes on from NZ_CAIKKU010000572.1 coordinate 12,544, forward strand.
GCCCCCGTCGGTCGATCGCGTGCTCGGTTGGCCGGCCCTGGCGCCGCTGCTGCTTGAATATGGTCGTCAACCGGTGCTGGCCGCGGTGCGCGCGCTGATCGACGAGCTGCGCCCCGGGCTCGCCGACCCGGTCCCGAGCGGGGACCCGCTGGCCGATCCCTTCGCCCCGGCCCCCTTCGCCGCCCGTCTCGCCGGGCGCCTGGCGCGGGCGCAGGCGCCGCGGCTGCGCCGGGTCTTCAACCTCACCGGCACCGTCCTGCACACCAACCTGGGACGGGCGCCCCTGCCGGAGGAGGCAGTAGCCGCCCTGACGCTGGCCGCCCGCGAGCCCTGCGCCCTGGAATACGACCTGGAGGGCGGTGCCCGGGGCGATCGGGACTCGGTGGTGGAGGGTTGGCTGCGGGACCTGACCGGTGCCGAGGCGGCGACCGTGGTGAACAACAATGCCGCCGCGGTCTTCCTGCTGCTCAATACGCTCGCCCTGCGCCGCGAGGTCCTGGTCTCCCGCGGCGAGTTGGTGGAGATCGGCGGGGCCTTCCGGATCCCCGATATCATGTCCCGTGCCGGCGCGCGTCTCAAGGAGGTCGGCACCACCAACCGGACCCATGCGCGGGACTTTGCGGAGGCGCTGGGTCCGCGTACCGGCCTGCTGATGAAGGTCCACACCAGCAACTATGCCATCACGGGCTTCACTGCCACGGTGCCGGAGCCGGACTTGGCCGCGCTCGCCCATGCGCGCGGCCTGCCCTTCGTCGTGGATCTCGGCAGCGGGACCCTGGTGGACCTGGCCGCCTACGGCCTGCCGCACGAGCCCACCCCGCGGGAGACCCTGGCCAGGGGCGCGGACCTGGTGACCTTCAGCGGCGACAAGCTCTTGGGCGGCCCCCAGGCCGGCATCCTGGTCGGGCGCGCCGACCTGATCGCCCGCATCAAAAAGAACCCGTTGAAACGGGCCCTGCGCCTGGGCAAGCTCACCCTGGCCGCCCTGGAGGCCGTGCTGCGTCTGTATCAGGACCCGGAGCGGCTGGCGCAGCGCCTGCCGACGCTGCGGCTGCTCACGCGCCCGGTGGGGGATATCGAATCGCTGGCGGCCGTTCTGCTCCCGGCCCTGACCGCGGCCCTGGCCGGTTGGGTGGTGACGGTCGCGACCGCGCCGGTCCACAGCCAGATCGGCAGCGGCTCACTGCCGGTGGACCTGCTGCCCAGCCACGCCCTGGTGGTGCGGCCGCAGGGCCGCCGCGGTGGCGTACTGCGGGAGTTGGAGGCCGCCCTGCGCGCGCTGCCGATCCCGGTCATCGGCCGGGTGGCCGACGGCGCCCTGTGGCTCGACCTGCGCTGCCTGGAAGACCCGGAGACCTTTCGGGGTCAGTTGCCGATGCTTCGTTGCGAGTCAGGAGCAAGTTAAACACAACACAATCGTTGTCGTTGTCGTTGTCGTTGTCGTTGTCGTAATCGTAATCGGAGAAGCG
>NZ_CAIKKU010000573.1 GCF_903828115.1 uncultured Thiodictyon sp.
CCCCAAAGTGCATCGCTTCTCCGATTACGATTACGACAACGACAACGACAACGACAACGACAACGACAACGATTGTGTTTAGCTTCTTGGCTCGTTACTAACGTACTTTCTTTCCGTACCAACGTACTTTCGATATGAGTTTCGTCATGCCATTGATCAAACCCTTCGCCGGACTGTGCCCCGCCCCCGGCCGTGCCGCCGCGGTGGCGGCACCGCCCTATGACGTGATGAACGCCCAGGAGGCCCGCGCCATGGTGGCGGGGCGGCCCCTGAGCTTTCTGCACATCTCGCGCCCGGAGGTGGACCTGCCGCCGGACACCGACCCCTATGCCCCGGCGGTCTATGCCAAGGCACGCGCGAACCTGGAGCGGCTGTACACCGAGGGCGTGCTGGTCCGCGACCCGACGGCGCGCTACTACTGCTATCGCCTGACGATGGGCGGCCATGTGCAAACCGGACTGGTGGCGGCCGCCTCGGTGGCTGCCTATGACGCGGGGCGGATCAAGAAGCACGAATTCACCCGGCCGGTCAAGGAGGACGACCGGGTGCGCCAGATCGATGTGCTCAATGCCCAGACCGGCCCCGCGTTCCTGGTCTACCGCGCCACGCCGGGCATCGACCAGGTCTTGACCCGCGTGAGCGCCGCCGCCCCGGAGGTCGATTTCACGGCCCCGGACGGGGTGCGCCACGAACTCTGGGCCATCGTCGACCAGCCCACCATCGACGGGCTCACCGCGACCTTCGCCGCCCTGGACGCGCTCTATATCGCCGATGGTCACCACCGCTCGGCCGCCGCCTCCCGGGTGGCCGCCGCACGCCGCGCCGCCAACCCCGGTCACACCGGCGACGAGTCCTACAACTGGTTTCTGTCCGTGCTGTTCCCGCACGATCAGATGCAGATCCTGCCCTACAACCGCCTGGTGCGGGACCTGCAGGGCCAGACCCCGGAGGCGTTCCTGGCGCAGTTGGCCGCCGCCTTCACCATCACGCCGGCCCCGGAGCCCGTCGCCCCCCAAGGGCCGGGCCAATTCGGCATGTACCTGGCCGGCCGCTGGTTCCGGCTGGATCTGAACCCCGCCCGCAGCCCCATCGCGGACCCGGTGCGGCGGCTGGATGTCAGTCTGCTCCAGGACCAGGTGATTGGCCCCCTGCTCGGCATCGCGGACCCCCGACGCGACGAGCGCATCGACTTCGTCGGCGGCATCCGCGGGCTCGCGGCGCTGCGCGCCCGGGTGGACTCGGGCGAGTGGGCGGTTGCCTTCTCGCTCTACCCTACCCAGATGGACGAACTGATGGCGGTCGCGGACTTGGGCGAGGTCATGCCGCCCAAGTCCACCTGGTTCGAGCCCAAACTGGCGGACGGGCTGGTCAGTCATTGCCTGGATTGAGACGCATCCGGCGCCCTGACGGGGCGCCGCAGGTCCGGCCCTTTTTTCCATTCCGGCTAACGCAAAGACCAGCGACACCATAATGCACCGATCCCCGCCCGCACACCGCACCCTCCTGACCCGACTGGACGATCGCTTCGGCACCTGGCGCGGACTGATACGCCTGTGCCTCGCCTGGAGCGAACTGGCAGCGGGCAGATTACGCCCGTTGGACCAACCTGATCTCGCGCGCGTGGAGCGTCTGGTCTGGGTCTGTGCGGGCAATGTCTGTCGCAGCCCCTATGCACACCAACTCGCCCGGGAGATGGGGGTACCCTCGGCCTCATTTGGACTGTCTACAGTGACCGGGCAGGCCGCCTGTGCGGATGCGATCGCTGCCGCGGCCCGGGTCGGCGCCGACCTGACGGCACATCGCGCAACAGCCTGGGAGGACTTCTCACCCCGGAAAACCGACTTGTACGTCGTAATGGAGATACGCCAGGCCCGGGAGTTGCGACGCCGACTCGGCGACTGTCCGGCGCCGATCACCTTGCTGGGACTCTGGGGCAGGCCGCGGCGACCGCATATTCACGACCCCATGACCCTGAGCCCAGCCTATTTCGACACCTGCCTGCGCGTCATCGAGCGCAGTGTGTCCGGCCTCGTGCAGTCCTGGCGGCAAGCAGGTCACAACGGCATTCAACGCCCCCAGCGGCGGGTAAGGGCGAACCAGAGATCCGAGAAAAAGGGCAGTGGATCGCCGACCTCAAACACGAAGTACCGGGTGCGCGGATCCAAATAGGCAGCCAGAAAGTCAAGCCACTCCTTCGCAGGACTGAATGTCAAGGCGCGATTCTGGATCTTCCCCGGACTGAAAGTAATCCGGAGCAGGCGTTTCAGCTCCGGGACAATGTAACGGCACCGCATACCGACCCGATAAGCCGGTTGGACAGTGTCGGTACGGCCAAGCGCCCCCACGGCATAGGCGGTCCAGACAAAGTCGGCACCCGCGTGGTAGGCGAGCGGTAGACTGCCCCAGAAGCGCCCATTGATTTCCATGAGCACCGCCTGACGGGTCTGCGGATCGAACCGATACTCGACCATCGCCGGCCCGGAAAATGCCAGTCGGCGCAACAGCTCGAGCGAATGCTCAAATAAGTCCTGATGGGCGTCCAAGCCCACCGACTCGCAGACGGCGGAGAACCCGCCCTCCGGTGGCCATTCCGCGATCCGCCGATGCTGAAAACGCAAGAGCGCCGTGCCGCCAGCCATGTAAGCCATCTGCCCGAGGCCGTAACCGGGATAGAATCGCTGGACCAACGGCAACTCCCCCACGGGACTGACCAGTTCCAGATAGGCCCGCAGCTGCGCGGCATCATGAACGTAAAGCGATTTCTCACATGCCACGCCGATCTCATCGAGTTTGACCTGCACGCGCGCCGGATGGCTCCATTTGAGTACCAACGGAAAGCTCAGCCCCGGCAAAGCCCGCTCCATGGCGGCGAGATCCGGCCACGACCAAGTCTCGGGGGTAGCGATGCCCAGCCCCTGTGCCGCCGCAATGGTGGTCGCCTTGTCCAGCACCCGCGCCATCGGAAGCGCCTCCGGCACCAAGGCGACCACCACCGGCGCAAGCCGCTCACGCATCCGTTGCAGCCAGCAGATATCACCTTCAGAGACGGTCATCAGCCAGTGGCAGCCGGTCGCCTCGGCAATACCCCGAAGCTGGGCCAGGAGGGCCTCGTCACCATCCTGACGCACGTGCCGCGAAGTGATATAGCGGGAATACAGCCCCAGACTCCGGGAGGAGCGGCCGATGCCATGCACCAGCACCCCGTGCCTGCCGAGCTCACGTATCATCGCCAAGCCGATGGGAGAGTCGACGCCCAGCACCATGACCTGGTGCGCAGCCCGGTGCACCGATCGGTTCATAGCCATTTCACACGATCACTGAAGCCGTTTTCCAGGGTCCGGAGCCATGACAGAACCGGCGATCCGTGCAACGGCCGAACGGGGCGCACCGACGCCGGCGGGCGGGACGCCAAGTCGGCAAAGGTGCATACCTCGAACCGCTCTTCATGTTTGACAAGGTAATCGCACAGGCGCCGCAGGCGCGAGCGCACGGTGCGATTGGTAATCAACACCTCGTGCGTCCAGGCGTTGCGGTTCTTCTCGGTGGCCGCCTTCACGAACTCGAACGGATGGGTCAGGATGACCACTGTCTCGTAGCCCGCGGCCTGGGCTCCATCGAGGATGGCGATCATTTCCAGGCTCGAGCACGACCTGACTTGCAGGGGCCGGAATCGCGCTTGCCCCAGTCCGCGTCGGTCCAGAAAGGAGGTCAAGGGATATTCCTTGACACCCTCGATCAGACGGCATCCGCCAGGCAGTCGGTATTCGGGTTCCGCGGGCTCGCACAGCCCGATGCAGAGATTGGAGGAAAGTGGGATACCCAAGCGCTTCATCACCCGATAGACGTTGCGGCCGGTGCGGAAGCTACCGGTACGCAGGGCCAGGGGTTGACCCCCGGTCCAGCCGTGAAAGGTGGCGATACAATGGGCGAGAAAATCCTCCAACACCGGCTCCGAGAGTGCCGCACAGGAGTCGCCTGGCAACTGTGGCAAATCAGGCACGCCATTGCGATAGGAAAACCAGCAAGGGTGGATATGCAACTGCACGTCCTGCCGCGCCTCCTGGAGCTGGTCGACGTAGCGTCCCATGGCGGACGGACCAAAGTAGTGAGCCTGTGCGGCCTCCACGAAAAAGGTCGCACGCAACTCCCGCTCGCGCAAGGTCCGGATGATAAACCCCAGTCCCTCGCTGTGTCCGTCAATGTTGCAGGCGACTTGTTGGTCGATGACTGGACGAAAGCCATCCGAATAGCTTTCAATGCCGCCGGCGATATCGGCTTCGGCATCGATCGTCATGACGACTGAGGTTCTCATGCGTACCGTATCCTCCGGCCTGTCAGTGTCTAGGGAAGTGACCTATGGGCATTGATTCAACGGCAGCTTATCATATTGATAAGCGCCGCGGTGCCTCCGAACGACAAACCACGGCGCCCCTGCGCCTTAGCGACACCGCGGCGCAATGGTCGGATCGCTGGGGCAACCCTGGAATTCGTCGCGGCCGACGGCGGTTGCGGTTTCTCGGGTCGCGTCGGGACTGGGCTGCTATTATGGCGTTGAAACCGATCCGCCACGCGTGAATCTGCGCCAGGCCCCAGTCCGCCGGACCCGGATGCGGCAGCCACCGGGACCGCGCATCGCCGAACGACTCAACTACCCGCTGGCTCATATGGTAAAACCCGTCTACAACCTCCCCGAGCCGGACACCGGCGACGACGACGCCATCCGGCACTGGCTGGACAACCTGGTACCCAACTACGCCCTGGAGGAACGCAAGCTGATCGCCGGGGCCTGCGCCGCGCTGACCCGCTGCCGCGGCGACCGCCGCATCGAGACCGGCGAGACCCATGTGCGCCATGTCCTGTCCACGGCGGACATCCTGGCGCAATTGCGCATGGACCACGAGACCCTGATCGCCGCCCTGCTCAACGGCTGTCTGGGCCTGGGCGACCTGACCGAGGCGCAACTGGCGGACCGCTTCGGACCCGGCATCGCCCGCATGGTCGGGGACCTGGCGCGCATCGGCCAGATCGCCAACGTGGAGGCCATCATCGCCGCCAAGGACCAGGAGCAGCACGAGGAGAACCTGCGCCGCCTCCTGCTCGGCATCGCCGAGGACGTGCGGGTGGTGCTGGTGGTGCTGGCCGAGCGCCTGCACCTCATGCGCGCCATCAGAAATCTGGAGCCCGAGCGGCGCGCCCGGATCAGCCGCGACACCCAGCGCATCTATGCCCCGCTCGCCAACCGGCTCGGCATGTGGCAGGTCAAGTGGGAGTTGGAAGACCTGGCACTGCGCTACCTGGAGCCCCAGGCCTACCAGCGTGTCGCCCGCGCGATCGACGAGCGGCGCGAGGAGCGGCAGCGCTACATCAAGGAGGTTATCGCGACCCTGCAGCGGACCTTCGCCGCGGCCGGGATCAAGGCCGAGGTCACCGGCCGGGCCAAGCACATCTACAGCATCTGGCGCAAGATGCAGCGCAAGGGCGTGGATCTGTCCCAGATCTTCGATCTGCGCGCGGTGCGTGTCCTGGTCGACTCGGTGGCCGACTGCTACGCCGCGCTCGGGCTCGCCCACGGACTCTGGGGCCACATCCCCAAGGAGTTCGACGACTATATCGCGAGCCCCAAGGGCAACCTCTACCAATCCCTGCACACCGCGGTCATCGGCCCCGGGGACAAGCCGCTGGAGATCCAGATCCGTACCCATGGGATGCACCGCCATGCCGAACTGGGGGTGGCCGCCCACTGGGCCTACAAGGAGGCAGGAAAGGGCCCGGACGCCGAGTTCCAGCGTCGCATCAACTGGATGCGCAGCTTCCTGGAGCTCAAGAGCGAGGGCGAGGACGCCACCGACATCCTGGAGCGCTTCAAGGCCGAATTCGAGCCCGTCCAGATCTATGTCCTGACCCCCCACGCCAAGGTCATCGAACTGCCTAAGGGGGCGACCCCGCTCGACTTCGCCTATGAGGTCCATTCGGAGGTCGGCCACCGCTGCCGGGGCGCCCGGGTCAACGGGCGCATCGTCCCCCTGAGCTATCGGCTCAACAGCGGCGAGACGGTCGAGATCCTGACCCAGAAAAACGCCGCCCCCAGCCGCGATTGGCTCAGCCCCCACCAGGGCTATCTCATCACCGCGCGCGCCCGCAACCGGGTCCGCCACTGGTTCAAACAACAGGACCACGACCTGCACTGGCAGGCCGGGCGCGCCGCCCTGGACCGCGAACTGGTGCGCCTGGGCATCAGTGAGAAGCCCCAACTGGAGCAACTCGCCCCCCGCTACAACTTCAAGCGCGGGGAGGACCTGCTGGCCGCCATCGGCCGCGGGGACCTGTCGGTCGGCGTGGTGGCGCGCCAAGTGGGCGAGCCGCGCAACCCCGAGGGGCGCGCGGAGGCGCGCGAGCCGGAACCGCGCACCAAGGCACCCAGCAAACCCAAGCCCGGCGCCGGGGAGGTTGTGGTGGAAGGGGTGGACGACCTGATGACGCAGATCGCCCATTGCTGCAAGCCGGTCCCCTATGACGCCATCGTCGGCTTCGTCACGCGCGGGCGCGGCATCACCGTGCACCGGCGCGATTGTTCCAATGTCCGCCACCTGCCGGAGGGGGAGGCGGCACGGCTGCTGCGCGTGCGCTGGGCCGACCAGCCGGCCGACGCCGCCTACCCGGTGGACCTGCTGGTCATCGCCGCCGACCGCAAGGGCCTGTTGCGGGACATCTCATCCATCTTCGCCGACGCCGACGTGGACGTTTTGGGCGTCAACTCACACTCCGAGCGCACCACCGACACGGCCGCCATGCGCTTCACGGTGGAGGTACGCGACAAGGCCCACCTGGACCTGATACTCGCCAAGCTTACGCAGACGCCCGACGTGCTGGAGGTTCGGCGGGCGTCCTGACCCAGTAGCCTGGACCGCAGAGGCGGTAGTGGACCAAGGCCGAGGCACCTGACTTCAGTGGCAGATCATTCTTCGATCAGGTCATGCTGGACGAGGCCGCGGCGCTCGCCGAGTTCGGCCATCGCCTGCCGCAGGTCGGACGCATTCGCCGGCGAGCGCAGCAGGTAGGCGGTCTCCTGCCAGGCGTCGAAGTCTTCTTGGGAGATCAAGACGGCGTTCTTGCCGTTGGCGCGCGTGATGACGACCGGCTGGTGGTCGTCGACGACCCCGTCGATCGTCTCGCCCAGGTGTTTGCGCGCCTCGGTGTAGGTGATGGCAGGCATCGGCGGACTCCGGTCGACAGCTTGAAGGTGTGAGTGTAGCAAAGGCCCGCGGCCTTCCGCGCCGGGCTCACCGGCACCGCACTCGGTGGGTGCTGCGCTTACGGGCGCTGGCCAGCCCCGCGGGGAGGTGCCGGCCGCCTCGGGCCGCACAGCGGCCGACACCTGGGTGACACCGCTGGAGCGGTGTCACCAGAGAAGGTAAAGCTCCTACAACCCCAACTCCCGCCACCGGGCCTCGACACGCTTGACCGAGACCGGATAGGCGGTCCCGAGCGACTGGGCGAAGAGTGAGACCCGCAGTTCTTCCAGCATCCAGCGGATCTCATCCAGCCGCGGGTCTTCGCGGCCGGCACGCTCGGCGGCGGTGGTGCGCTCGCGCCAGCGGGCCTCGATGGGGGCCAGTTCCGCCAGGCGCTGCTGGTCGCGGGCGGCGGCGTGCAGGAGGCGCTCGCAGCGCTGGTCGGCGGCCTTCAGATAACGCGGGTAGTCCTTCAGATGCACGTAGGGGATGGCCTGCAGGAAGCCGCGGAAGACCAGGCGGTCGAGTTGGGCGCGCAGGTCGTCGACGGAGGGCTGCCAGTTGATCTGGGTGATGGCGGCGAGGCGTTGGCGCAGGGCCTGGTAGGCGTCCAGGATGGCGGCGGCCAGGGTGCAGACCTCCTGGGCGGTTTTGGCCAGGCTGGGCTTGCGGCTGCTCAGCCGCGCCTCGAAGGCGGCCTGGGTGCGGAGGGGGTCCAGGCCTTCGAGGAAGGTCAGGTCCAGGATCAGGGCGAGGAGTTCGTCGGCCAGGTCGGGGGGCGGAGGCGGCTTGGCGGTGCTGAGTTGACCTTGCGCGGGCTTCTGCGGCTCGGCGGGGACTGGCCGCACTGGGGTGCGGCGCTCCCAGGTGGGGGCCTTGGCGTATTGCAGTGACATGCGGACGAGGCCGGGAAGGCCCTTCTTCAGGGGGCGCAACTCGGCGGCCAGGTGGAGCATGAAGAGTCGGCGCAGGCCCGCGCGCATAGCCTGCCCGGCGCCCTCGGCGGAGTCGAGCACGCGGATGGCGACGGCCTCGCCGGTGTCCACCAGGGCGGGGAAGCCGCGCAGGCGGATGCCGGCGCGGGTGAGATCCACCTGCTCGGGCAGGTCGCCGAAGGTCCAGCGGGTCAGGCCCTCACGCTCCAGGCCGCTCGCCGGGATCTGGGCGAAGCTCTGTTGGCCCTGGCCGCCGTGCTCGCGTTTGAGTTCGGCCGGGTCGGCGCCGGTGGCGATCTCCCGGCCCGTGTCGTCGACCAGCCGGACCTTGAGCCGCAGGTGTTCGGAGATGGCGCCCGGGTCCCAGGCGCCTTCCGGGACCGCCACGCCGGTCAGTTCGCGGATCGCCTCGCCCAAGGCCTGGACCAGGGGCCGCTCGCTGGGCTTGAGATAGGCGGCCAGGCGCGCGGCGGTGTCCGGGATCGGCACCAGGTTCTTGCGGATGGCCTTGGGCAGGCCGCGCAGCAGTTCGGTGATCCGCTCGGTCAGGAGCCCCGGCACCAGCCACTCCAGACGCTCGCCGGAGACCTGATTGATGAGCGGGAGCGGGACCACCAGGGTCAGGCCGTCGGCGGTCGTGCCGGGGTCGAAGTGGTATTCGAGCGGCAGGCGGGTGGCGCCGACCTGCAGGCCGTCCGGGAAGGCCTCGGCGGTGACGGCCGCGGCGTCGTGGCGCATGAGGTCGGCCATGCGCAGGTGCAGCACCTTGGGGTCCCGGCGGGTCGCCTCGCGCAGCCATTTCTCGAACTGGGCGGTGGAGTAGATGCCGGGGGGGACACGCTGGTCGTAGAAGGCGACGATGGCCTCCTCGTCAACCAGGATGTCACGGCGGCGCGACTTGGCCTCCAGATGCTCGACGTACTCGATCAGTTCCCGGTTGTGACGCCAGAAGGGGGCGCGGGTCTCGAAGTCGCCCCCGGCGAGTGCGAAGCGGATGAAGATCTCGCGCGCCTCGGCGGGGTTGATGGGGCCGTAGTTGACGCGGCGGTGCGGCACCAGGGTGACGCCGAACAGCGTCACCTTCTCGTGGGCGGCGACCTGGCCGGAATCCGCCTGCCAGTGAGGCTCGGCGTAGGTGCGCTGCAACAGGTGGGCGCCGGCCGCCTCGATCCAGGCGGGCTGGACGCGGGCGACGATGCGCCCGTAGTGGCGGGTGGTCTCGATGCGCTCGGCGGCGACGATCCACTTGGGGCCCTCCTTGTGCAGGCCGCTGCCGGGGTGGATGAGGAAGCGGCTGTTGCGGGCGCCCTGGTATTCGCGGTTGTCGTCCTTGAAGCCGATGTTGGCGAGCAGGCCGGTCAGGAGCGCGCGGTGGATCTCCTCGGGGGTGCCGGGGGCCTCGATTGCCCGGCCGTCGGCCCCCGCGGTCACGGGGGAGGATGGGCGGACCACCGCAGGTGCAGTGAGATCGCCGGTCCGCACAGCGGACCCTACGGGGTTGCCGCGCCGCTCGGGCACTGGCCTCCCCGCCCCACGGGACTGCTTCAACGCCTGGATCTCGTGCATCTGCTCGTGCAACTGGGCGTGGATGTCGTGCCACTCCAGGACGCGGTTCCAGTTCAGGAAATGCTGCTGGCAGAGCTTGCGGAACTGGTTCTTGGACAGGGCCTTGCGCTCCTTCTCGACGAAGCGCCAGAGGTTCAGCAGGGTGAGAAAGTCCGAGTCCGGGTGGTTGAAGGTGGCATGGATCTGGTCCGCCGCCTGCTGCCGGTCGAGCGGACGCTCGCGCGGGTCCTGGATGCTGAGCGCGCTCGCGATGACCAGGATCTCGGCCAGGCAGTGGTGGTCGGCGGCGGCGAGCAGCAGGCGCCCGATGCGCGGGTCGACCGGCAGGCGCGCGAGTTCCAGTCCGAGCGGAGTCAGTTCGCCGCGCGGGTCGATGGCGCAGAGTTCCTCCAGGGTGCGATAGCCGTCGGCGATGAGGCGCCCGTCCGGCGGGTCCAGGAAGGGGAATGACTCGATGCCGCCGAAGCCCAGGAGCTTCATCTGCAGGATGACGGCGGCCAGATTGGTGCGCTGGATCTCGGGCTCGGTGTAGGCGGCACGGGCCGCGAAGTTGTCCGGCGTGTAGAGGCGGATGCAGACACCGGCGGCGACCCGCCCGCAGCGCCCCTGGCGCTGGTTGGCCGAGGCCTGGGAGATGCGCTCCACCGGCAGGCGCTGGACCCGGGCGCGGTGGCTGTAGCGGCTGATGCGGGCAAACCCCGGGTCCACCACATAGTGGATGCCGGGGACCGTGAGCGAGGTCTCGGCCACGTTGGTGGCCAGCACCACCCGCCGGGTGCCGTGGGGCTTGAAGACCCGCGCCTGCTCCTCGTAGCCTTGGCGGGCGAAGAGCGGCAGGACCTCGGTCGATGGCGGGTGCTGCTTGCGCAGGGTCTCGGCGGTCTCGCGGATCTCGCGTTCGCCGGACAGGAAGACCAACACGTCCCCCCTACCCTCCCGCGCCAGTTCGGCCACGGCGTCCGAGATCGCCTGCTGCATGGCGTCGTCGCGCTCGCCGGCACTCTCGTCGTCCGCGGGCGGGCGGTAACGAACCTCCACCGGGTAGGTGCGGCCGGAGACCTCGATGATGGGCGCCGGGGTGCCGTCTGGCCCGGCAAAGTGCCGCGCGAAGCGTTCGGGATCGATGGTGGCGGAGGTGACGATGAGCTTCAATTCCGGGCGGCGCGGCAGCAGGCCCTTGAGATAGCCCAGCAGAAAGTCGATATTGAGGCTGCGCTCGTGGGCCTCGTCGATGATCAGGGTGTCGTATTCGCGCAGGTCCCGGTCGTGCTGGACCTCGGCGAGCAACATGCCGTCGGTCATGAGCTTGATGCAGGTCTGGGGGCTTACCCGGTCGTGGAAGCGCACCTTGTATCCGACCAGACCGCCCAGCTCCGCGCCCAACTCCTGGGCGACGCGGCTGGCCAGGCTGCGGGCGGCGATGCGCCGCGGCTGGGTGTGGCCGATGCGCCCGAAGACACCGCGCCCCAGTTCCAGACAGAGCTTGGGCAACTGGGTCGATTTGCCGGAACCGGTCTCACCGCAGAGCACCAGCACCTGATGGGCCTGGATCAACTCGGCGATCTCGGCGCGCCGCTCGCTCACCGGCAGTTCCGGAGGATAGGCGATGACCGGCACCAAGGCGCCGCGACGCTCCGCAAGCGACTGGGAGGCGCGCACCGCCTGCCAGAGCCGGGCCGGGCCCGCCACGGGCGGCTGCCCCTCGCGCGCCCGGCGCCGCAAGCCCTGCCGACGCGCCCGCAGGGTCGGGCGGTCGGCGATCAGGCAGCGATCGAGGTCTTGGTCGGAGGGCAGCGGATCGGCATTTGAACTGGGGGGAACGGGCAAGGCTGGCTCTAGCGACATACGGCGGCCATGGTCGGCGAATGGATGTCAGCATTCGCGCTGGAAAGCGGGTATGTTACCGCGCCAACGGCAACCGCGAGAACGGCCCGCCCGGCAACCAAGAAGCAAAGAGGATACGGATTCGTGAATGCGCACCCGCTGCTGCACGCCCGGTGGCCCCTGGCTACCCCACCCAAGCACCCGCGCGGCCTCACGACGCTGGGCGTCGGCTGCGCCGCCCTGCTCCTGGCGGTGCTCGCGGCGGGGCCGTCCCCGGCCGTTGCCGCAGAGCCGGCCGCCGGCCAGCCGGCGGCGGGGACGACCCCCGCCAAGTCCAAGCCCAAGGCCGCGGCCGCCAAGTCGAAGCCAAAGGCGGACGCGGCCAAGAATAAGACCGAGACCGCCAAGTCGAAGGCGAAATCCAAGACCAAGTCCGAGAACGGCAAGTCCAAAGCGCCCGCGGAGCCCGCCAAGACCACGACGACCGAAGCCGCCAAACGCCGGGCGCGGCGCCCGAGCGTCGGCCGCGCCGCCAACCCCGCGCCGGTTGCGTCCGCGCTGCCCGCAGCGGCCGCGGGCCAGCCCGCTGCGGCCGCCCCCCCGACCGTCTTCGAGCACGGGCCGGGCGTGCTGGGCATCAGCCTGCGCACCCTGCGGCAACAGCAAATCAAAGAGTATGTGACCGAGCCGGTCGCCCTGGTCGCCCTGGCCCTGGACGACCTGCGCCTGGCGCCCGTCAACAAGGGCACCCATGTCGAGATCAACCTGGGCCAGCGTATCCCCTTCGACGGCAAAGGTGACAAGGTCCCGCCGAAGTCCCGGCGCCTGCTCGACGTCATCGCCCGCATACTCAACGACAACCCCCAGACCCAACTCCAGGTCCTGGTCCACACGGACAACACCGGCAACGCACCCTCCAACCTGCAGCAGTCACAGCGGGCCGCGGAGGCCGTCAGGGCCTACCTGATGACCAAAGGCGTCGTCGGCGAGCGGATCACCGCCATCGGCCGCGGTGGTGAGGCACCCCTGGCCGCCGCCGTGGGCAAGCGCAAGCCGGCACGGCCGGAGCGCAATCGGCGGGTCGAACTGATCGTTGAGCCCTTGCGACCCGCACCAACGACCCCGACCGACGCCGTCCCGCCACCCGGGCCGACGAGCCCGACCGACCAGCCGCCGCCAGGACCGACAAACCCGACCGACCAGCCCCCGCCGCCCACACCGGCGACGCCGACCGCAGGACCGGTCGGCGAGTTCAAGCCCACGGAGGGCCCACGCTGACGACCGCAGCGGCCGCGACTGAAGAAGGGCCCCGGGCGCCGCGACACCCTGTAACCCAACCCTCTGAGACCCTGCAATGAAACGCCTCACCATTACCACCTCGGTACTCGTCATCTCCCTGGCCGCCCTGTCGGCTTGCAGCACCACCGGGCAGCGCGTCGGCACCGGCGCGGCCATCGGCGCCGCCTCCGGGGCCGCGATCGGCTCCCTGAGCGGCAACGCGGGCAAGGGTGCCGCGATCGGCGCCGGTGTCGGCGCCGTCGGCGGCGCGATCTACGACCAGAACCAGCGCAACAACGATCGCAACCGGTACAACAACAACCGTAATTACAACAACCGCAACTACAACAACTATTGAGGACCGACCAGATCGCCGGTCGTCAGGCGTGCCGGTGCCTCCGACCCGGCCGCCACCCAGGCGTCCCACACGGGAGGGCGCGGCCCTAGCGTAGACGTCGCGCAACGACACGGTGGGAGCGGCTTCAGCCGCGACGGGCCACGCGGGGAACGTGGCTTGTGATCGCGATTCCTCGGCTGCCCGCACGCCGCGCGGGCAGCGTTTGCGACGCACCGTCGGTCGGACCTTGAAAGAAATTGCGCATCTTGCGGCGTGCGCCCCGCAGCCCTGATCCAGGGTACGCAGGCATAAAAAAACCGCCCGAGCCGGTCCCGATAGTCGGAAAAGCTTCGGACGGTTGGCGCGGCAGCCGGGAAATCCCGAGCTAACCGACTGATCTAATTGGCGCTCCCTAGGGGTTTTGAACCCCTGTTACCGACGTGAGAGGCCGGTGTCCTAGACCACTAGACGAAGGGAGCGGTACGGGCGTCAAGGAAGGGCGTATTATACGGAGACTTCGCCGCACGACAAGCGGCGGTTACACTATTACGATCCCCGGCCGCCTCAAGGGGCGGCCCAAGCCCTCAAGGAACCTCCCGGTCACGTGATGCAGGCAACCCACCCCGAGGCACCGCGCAGCGCGCCGGTCCCCTTGATCGTGCCCCGCGCCGAGCACAGTATCTCTCGCGCCAACATCAGCGAGTACGCCCTCAAGGTCCTCTACAAGCTGAAACAGGAGGGCTTCGCGGCCCATCTGGTCGGGGGCGGGGTGCGCGACCTGCTGCTCGGCCACGAGCCCAAGGACTTCGACGTCGCCACCGATGCCACGCCGGAACAGGTGCGCGGGGTGTTCCGCAACTGCCGCCTGATCGGCCGACGCTTTCGCCTGGCCCATGTCCACTTCGGCCGCGAGATCATCGAGGTTGCCACCTTCCGCGGGACCGGGGCGGACGACGACGACGCGGACCGCCACGTCGAGAACGGCATGATCGTGCGCGACAACTCCTACGGCAGCATCGCCGAGGATGCCCTGCGCCGGGACTTCACGATCAACGCGCTCTACTACGACATCAGCAATTTCTCCCTGATCGACTACACCGGCGGGCTCGACGATATCCGCACCGGGCAACTGCGCCTGATCGGCGACCCCGAGCAGCGCTATCGTGAAGACCCGGTGCGGATGCTGCGGGCGATACGCTTCGCCTGCAAGCTCGGCTTCCGGGTGGAGCCGCGGACCGAGCGGCCCCTGTTCGCGCTGGGCGCGCTGCTCGGCGACATCGCCGCCGCCCGCCTCTTCGACGAGTTGATCAAGATGTTCCACGCGGGCTATGGGCTCGACACCTTCGAGAAGCTGCGCCATTACGGGCTCTTCGGTCACCTGTTCCCCGACACCGAGGCCTGTCTGGCGCAGGAGGAGCAGTCCTTTCCCATCACCTTCGTGAGCCGCGGACTGGCCAACACCGACCAGCGCATCCTGGGGGACAAGCCGGTCGCGCCCTTCTTCCTGTATGCGGTCCTGCTGTGGGAACCGGTGCGCCGACGCTACGAGCAACTCCTGGCCAAGGGGGTCGAGGAGGCGGACGCAATGGAACAGGCCGCCAGCGAGGTCTGTGCGCGCGAGCAGCCCCTGGTCTGCATCCCCAAGCGCTACTCACTGCCGATGCGCGAGATCTGGGCGCTCCAGCCGCGCCTGCTCCAGTGCGACGGCAAGCGCCCGGCACGCCTGATCGGCCACCCGCGGTTTCGCGCCGCCTATGACTTCCTGGTACTGCGGGCCGAGGCGGGCGAGGCGGACCAGGATCTGGCCGACTGGTGGACCCGTTTCCAGGAGGCCGACGGGACCCAGCGCACGACCATGGCCGAGGGCGGGACCAAGCGGCGGCGTCCCCGGCGACGGCGACGCGGGCCCGGTGCCGGGTCAGGGTCGGACGCCGGTGACCTGAGCGGTGTCAGTGCCACCGAGGTGTTCGATGACGGCGCCTGAGCAACCGGCATCGGTCATGGCCTATATCGGGCTCGGCAGCAACCTGGCCGACCCGCGTGCCCAGGTCCGCCGTGCCATGGACGAACTCGCCGCGCTCCCCGGCTGCACCCTGTGTTTTCGTTCCTCACTCTATGCCACTGCCCCCCTGGGTCCGGCGGCGCAGCCGGAGTTCGTCAATGCCGTGGTGTCCCTCGCCACCACCCTGACACCGCTCGAACTGCTCGCGGCCTTGCAGGGGCTCGAGCGCGACCACGGCCGGGTGCGCGACGGGACCCGCTGGGGACCCCGGACCCTGGATCTGGACCTGTTGGTCTTCGACGAGTTGCAGCTTCAGTTACCGGGGCTGATCGTCCCCCACCCCGAGATGGCCAAGCGCTCCTTCGTCCTGGTGCCCCTGGCCGAGATTGCGCCCGCGCGGCTCCTGATTCCCGGTTACGGGCACCTGCAGGACCTCCTCGCCGCCTTGGTGGACCGGGACGGGCCGCGGCGCCTGCCTGAGAGCGCGGCGACGGCCGCTGCGGGGTCGGGGCCTCAGGCTCCCGCTTAGACCTGTAACTACCTACGTTGAAACAAGAAAGCGTATAGGTCCGCAAATAAACGCAAATGAACGCAAAGAGGAAAAGAGCTTTGATGGCTTGGCCATCATCCTGAGGACAGCGTAATCGATGACGGCCGGGCAGCCTTGATCGCCGTTCCGGCCACTGGAGGTCGAGGCTTTACCGTGAAAGTGCGTAGTCAGGCCATCCTGGCCTGACGGTGTCGGGGCTGGAACAGTCAGGGCTGGAAGCCCTGACTACGCCGCCCCGCACGCTGGCCATCGAGCTAGCGGTCGAGAGGACTTTCA
>NZ_CAIKKU010000574.1 GCF_903828115.1 uncultured Thiodictyon sp.
CCGACCTGCGGCGGCGGCTCGCCCAAGACCTCGGCGGCGAGGGTTTCGGTATCGCTTGCGCGGATCCTGGCAAACCGACACAAAATCCGCTGATCGCGGCGGTTATGAAGCTTGTGGCGTAATTGAAAGCAGGAAACTTCAGTGGTGAACTCCGACGCCGCGTTCCCAACGCGGCCCGTCGCGGCTGAAGCCGCTCCCACAGCGTCGCTGCGCGACTTTCACGGCGCCGGACCGTCAGGCCGCTGCCGCCGGGCGCCGCAGGCAGTGGCGTCATGTGCAGGCCCTTAATGTCCATGCGGGTGAGGAGCCTCTGTCACGACGGCCGCGGGAATGCTATGGTTTATCGACCAGCGACAGCCCGGGCGCGCCGGGGGCCTTGATTGTCGTTCCGGCCGCGACCGGTGATCGGCGTAGGGTGCGCCGCGCGCACCTTGGGGCGGGACGACGATCGAGGCCGCACCCGAATCAGTGGGGGAAAAGCACAACGATGAACAGGCCCAAGGTGGCGGCGATCCAGATGACCAGCGGCACCGGCGTGGCCGCCAACCTGGCCGAGGCCGAGCGCCTGATCCGGGCGGCGGCGGCGGACGGGGCTGGGCTGGTGGTCCTGCCGGAGAACTTCGCCCTGATGAGCAAGGGCGCGGACGAGCAGCTCGCCCTGCGCGAGGCCGACGGCGCGGGGCCGCTCCAGTCCTTCCTGGCCCGGGTGGCGGCGCAGGCGCGGGTCTGGCTGGTCGGCGGGACCATCCCGCTGGCGGCGACGGACCCCGGGCGGGTGCGCGCGGCCTGTCTGGTCTTTGATGACCGGGGACGGCGCGTCGCCCGTTATGACAAGATCCACCTCTTCGATGTCCATGTGCCCGGGGCGGACGAGCACTATCAGGAGTCCGCCGCCATCGAGCCGGGCGAGGCGGTGGTCGTCATCGACAGCCCCTGGGGTCGACTCGGCATCGCCGTCTGCTACGACCTGCGCTTCCCGGAGCTGTTCCGGCGGATGCAGGAACGCGGTCTTGAGGTGCTGGCCCTCCCGGCGGCCTTCACCGCGACCACCGGCAAGGCCCACTGGGAGACCCTGGTGCGCGCGCGGGCGATCGAGAACCTGGCCTTTGTGGTGGCCGCGGCCCAGGGCGGGGTGCATCCCAACGCCCGGGAGACCTTCGGGCACAGCATGGTGGTGGACCCCTGGGGTCAGGTCCTGGCCCAGCGCCCGTGCGGCAGCGGCTTCGCCGCGAGCGAACTGGACCGGGAATTTCAGGGCGCGGTCCGCCGCAATTTCCCGGCGCTCGAGCATCGGCGTTTGAAATGCGGGCCTTGAGCCCGCACGAAAGGGGTAGCAGTGAGGCAATGACACGGGAATTTCCGGTTGGCTTGCGAGCGCAATGAACGTCCAGTCTTCCGGTTTTTCCTGTAAAATTCCGTTAATCCTCGCACATGACCCATCGCCGGTTGCGACCCTCGACGCCTGCCCGCGCACCGCGCGGCGGCTCGCTGCGACGCGCGGCCCCGCCAGACAGTGAGTCGACTCCCCGCTATGAATGATCCCATCGCCATCGCCCGCAACAGCATCCTGGTACCGGCCGGGCTCGACGATCACCACCTGGACCGGCTGCTCGGCCTGCTCGCGGGCTCGCACCTGGACGCCGCGGACATCTATTTCCAGAAGAGCCGGCTGCAATCCTGGGTGCTGGAGGACGGCATCATCAAGGACGGCAATTTCAGCATCGAGCAGGGGGTGGGGATTCGCGCCGTCAGCGGCGAGAAGACCGGCTTCGCCTACTCCGATGAACTGGAGTACCCGGCCCTGGCCCAGGCGGCCGAGGCGGCGCGCGCCATCGCCCGGGCCGGCAGTGAAAAGCGCGTGCGGATCGGCCATGTCCAAGCCCAACGCCGACTCTATGAGCCCATCGACCCCCTGGAGAGCCTGCCCGACGAGGACAAGGTGGACCTGCTGCGCCGCGTGGACGCGGAGGCCAGGCGCCAGGACCCGCGGATCAAGGAGGTCAGCGCGAGTGTCGTCGCCGTGCAGGACACGGTGCTGGTGCTGGGCGACGACGGGACCCTGGCGGCGGACGTGCGCCCCCTGGTGCGGCTCAATGTCAGCGTGATCGCCGAGGACCAGGGCCGCCGCGAACAGGGCGGGAGCGGCGGCGGGGCGCGCACGGATTTGGGCTGGTTCCTGGTCGAGGACCGTGCCATGGAGTTCGCGCGGGAGGCGGTGCGCCTGGCGCTCACCAACCTGGAGGCGGAACCCGCCCCGGCGGGGAGCATGACCGTCGTCCTGGGCCCCGGCTGGCCGGGGGTGCTGCTGCACGAGGCGATCGGTCACGGCCTGGAGGGGGACTTCAACCGCAAGGGGACCTCCGCCTTCGCCGGGCGCGTGGGCGAGCGGGTGGCCGCCCCCGGGGTCACGGTGGTGGACGACGGCACCCTGCCCGGGCGGCGCGGCTCGCTCAACATGGACGACGAGGGCACGACGACCCAGTCCACGGTGCTGATCGAGGACGGTATCCTGCGCGGCTACATGCAGGACAAGCTCAATGCCCGGCTGATGGGGGTCAAGTCGACCGGCAATGGCCGGCGCGAGTCCTACGCCCATCTGCCCATGCCGCGCATGACCAACACCTATATGCTGGCCGGCACCCGGGACCCGCGGGAGATCATCGCCTCGGTGCCGCGCGGACTCTATGCGGTAAACTTCGGCGGCGGTCAGGTGGACATCACCTCGGGCAAGTTCGTCTTCTCCACCAGCGAGGCCTATCTGATCGAGGACGGCAAGATCGGGCGGCCGGTCAAGGGTGCCACCCTGATCGGCAACGGGCCGGACGTGCTGACCCGCGTCAGCATGATCGGCAACGACCTGGCGCTCGACACCGGCGTGGGCACCTGCGGCAAGGAGGGCCAGAGCGTGCCGGTGGGCGTGGGTCAGCCGACGCTGCGCATCGACAGCCTCACCGTCGGCGGTACCGGCTCCGAGTGACCCGGAAAAAGCCAATCGAGCCCGCTTCATTCAGAGTTTGCAGGACCCCTATGAGCATTACCTCGACCGAGGACACCGCCGAACGCCTGGCGCGGTTGGAACAGACCATCGAGCACCTCCTGGCGGAGGCCAAGCGACTCGGGGCGAGCGCCGCCGAGGCCTCGGTCGGCAGCAGTGCCGGGCTGGAGGTCGGGGTGCGCCTGGGCGAGGTGGAGACTGTCGAGCACACCCGTGACAACGGGCTCGGCATCACCGTCTATTTCGGGAACCGCCGCGGCTCCTCCAGCACCACGGATCTCAGCCCCGACTCCTTGCGCGCGGCGGTCAAGGCCGCCTGCGCCATCGCGGTGCATACCCAAGAGGACCCCTGCGCCCACCTGGCGGACGCCGCGCTGATGGCCCATGGGATGCTGGATCTCGACCTCTACCACCCCTGGCCGATCGGGGTCGAGGAGGCGATTGCCATCGCCGCCGAGTGCGAAGACGCCGCCCGCGCCTTCGACCCGCGCATCGTCAACTCCGAGGGGGCCTCGCTCAGCGCCCATTCCGGCCTCCAGGTCTACGGCAACAGCCACGGCTTCGTCGGCGGCTATCCGAGCACCCGCCACGGTCTCTCCTGCGCCGTCATCGGTGAGGAGGGCGACACCATGCAGCGCGACTACTGGTGGACCAGCGCCCGTGCCGCGGCCGACCTGGAGCCCGCCCGCCTGGTCGGGGAGCGCGCCGCGCAGCGCACGGTCGCCCGCCTGGGGGGCCGCCAACTGGGCACCTGCAAGGCCCCGGTGCTGTTCCGGGCGGAGGTAGCCACCGGGCTGGTACGCAGCCTGGTCTCGGCCATCTCCGGCGGCAGCCTGTATCGGCGCGCGAGCTTCCTGCTCGACCACTTGGGGGAGCGGCTCTTCCCGGAGTTCATGCGCATCCACGAGGAGCCCCACCTGCCCCGGGGCCTCTCCAGCGCCCCCTTCGACAGCGACGGCGTGGCCACCTGGGCCAAGGACCTGGTGAGCGAGGGGGTGCTGCGCACCTATGTCCTGGATGCCTATTCCGGCTGTCGGCTCAAGCTCCCCACCACCGGCAATGGGGGCGGCGTGCGCAATCTGGTCGTCGCCATGGGCGAGCGCGACCGGGCGGGCCTGCTCGCACTCATGGGCACCGGGCTCTTCGTCACCGAGTTGATGGGCCACGGGGTCAACGCGGTCACCGGTGACTATTCCCGCGGCGCGGCCGGGTTCTGGGTGGAAAACGGTGAGATCGCCTACCCGGTGGAGGAGATCACCATCGCCGGCAATCTCAAGTCGATGTACGCGGGCCTGGTGGCGGTGGGCAACGACTGCGACTTCCCGGGCAGCACCCGTACCGGGTCCTGGCTGATCGATGAGATGACCATCGCGGGGCAATAACCCAACCGCATCGATCGGCCGCGGCCGGGGACCAACGCACCCCAGGAATCCTGACTATGGCCCATACCCCCCTCTACCGCACCCTGCTGCGCGCCCTGTCCGCGGCGCGCCGGGAACATTCCGCGGCAGCCGGGCCGGCCGCGCCCGGGGCCGCTCGACCGGGGGCGGCGGGGTGGAGCCGCCGTCAGTTCCTTGGCCGCACCGCGGTCCTCGCGGGGTCCGCGCTCGCCCCCACCCTGGCCCCGGGCCTGTCCATGGCCGCCGCGGACCTCGCGCCCCAGACCCCGCCGCCGGGGCCGGCCCACAGGGTCGCCGTGGTGGGCGGCGGGATCTGCGGTCTGCACGCCGCCTACCGCCTCCAGCAGGCCGGGGTGGACGTGGTCCTGTACGAGGCGAGCGGCCGCCTGGGCGGGCGCATCCTGACCCGCACCGGGGCGCTCGGCGACGGCCTCGTGACCGAACTGGGGGGCGAATTCATCAACTCCGACCACACGGACATGCTGACGCTGGCCCGCGAGTTCGATCTACGGATCTTCAACCGGGCGGAGTGCCCGGCCAGCCGCCGCTTCCCCAACACCGCCTATCTGTTCGACGGGGCGCGGCGCACGGAGGCCGAACTGGCGCGTCTGCTGGGGCCACTGGCTGGCCGGATCGGGGTCGACGCCGCCCTGCTGGAGGCCGATCCAGGGACCCAGCTCCCCGCCGTTGACCAGCTCTCGGTCACCGCCTACCTGGACCGCCACGCCGACCTGATCCCCCAACCCTGGGTGCGGACCCTGATCGAGGCGTCGATCCGGACCGAGTTCGGCCTTGAGCCGCGGCTGGCCTCGGCTGTCCAATTGCTCTCCAACCTGTCGGCGGTGGATGGCGAGTCGGTCGAGATCCTGAGCCAGAGCGACGAGGCCTACTGCATTCAAGGCGGCAACGGACGGCTCATCGCGGCCCTGTGGGCGGCCCTGGGTGAGCGGGTCCACACCGGCCACCCACTGGTTTCCGTGCGCGCCGGACCGGGCGAACCGGTGCGCCTGGGCTTCCAGGACGGCCGCGAGGTCGAGGTCGACCAGGCGGTCATCGCCATCCCCTTCACCGTCCTGCGCTCGGTCAGGATCGAGGCGCCGCTGCCGGCGCTGCTGCGGCGCGCTATCGCCGAACTGGGGCTGGGCCGCAATGAGAAGGTGACGGGCGCCTTCTCCCAGCGTGTCTGGCAGCGGCCCGACGGCTTCGTCGGTCAGGCCTGGACCGACCTGGGGTTTGCCGAGGTGTGGGACGCGAGCCAGGCCCAACTGACGCGCCCGGACGGCGCCTTGACCTACTTCCTGGGCGCCGATGAGACCGCCGCCCTGGCGGCGCAGGGCAACGACGCCCCGGGCAAGGGCCGCGCCTTCACCGAGCGGCTGGAAACCTGCCTGCCGGGGGTCCGGGCGGCCGCCACCGGTCGCTATATGCGCAGCGCCTGGACCCGCAACCCCTATTCGTTAGGGTCCTACACCAGTTACCAGCCCGGCCAGTTGAGCACCTTCGGGGCCTTGCGCTGGACCGAGCCCACGGAGCCCGGCGCGCGCCGGGAGGTGCGCTTCGACAACCTGGTATTCGCCGGCGAGCACCTGAGCGACGCCTACTTCGGCTACATGAACGGCGGCGCCCAGACCGGGCGGCTGGCGGCGGAGTCGGTATTGCGGGTCGCGGCGGCGCGGGCTGGGGTGTCGGATCCTTGACCCCAAAAAAACTATTTGCCGGCAAATGAACGCAAATTAGGATAAAGGTCCTGCGGGACCGCGGCTGAAACCTAAGGACCCCAGGGGCCGCGCAGGGTCCGCTGTGCGGACCGAGCGCCCTGCCGAATCGAGGGTCAAGGCGCCGGAACCAACCAGGTAAGCCGGGTCTCGCCGGATCCCGCGACCCGCAGCCGGTCGAGCAGCCCGGGCAGCAGCCGCGCCAGGACCGCCTCCAGCCCCCAGGGGGGATTGACGATCACCATCCCGGACCCGTGCAGGCCCATGGGACCCCGGTAGGGCAGCACGCCCAGCTCTGCACAGAGAATGGCCGGGATGCCGAGACCCTGCAGGCGGTTGAGAAATCCCAGACTGGGTTCGCGCTCGATGATCGGGTACCAGATGGCGACCACCGCGCCCGCCCAGCGCCGCTGTATGGTCTTGAGCGCCGCGGTCAGGCGCGCATACTCGCCCGGCATCTCGAAGGACGGGTCCATGAGCACCAGACCGCGCCGCTGGGGCGGCGGCATCAGGGCCGTTGGCGCCTCATAACCATCCCGGAAATGGACCGCCGCCTGGGGGTCGCCAGTAAACTCCGCACGCAGGTCCAGGTGGTCCGCCGGGTGCCGCTCGCACAGAATGAGCCCGTCGCCCGGCCGCAACAGGGCGCGCGCCAGGTGCGGCGAGCCCGGGTACCAGCGCAGGCGCCCGTCCGGGTTCAGGGCCCGCACCAGGTCCAGGTAGGCACCCAACTCCGGTCCCGCCGGGGCCTCCCAGAGCCGGCCGATACCGCCGTCGAACTCCCGGTTCTTGAGCGCACTGTCCGACTCCAGGTCATAGAGCCCCGCCCCCGCGTGGGTATCGATCACACAAAAGGGCTTGTCCTTGAGTCGCAGCGCAAGGCAGATCTGCACCAGGAGGGCGTGCTTGAACACGTCCGCGAAATTACCGGCGTGGAAGGCGTGGCGATAGCCGAGCATGGGTTAGCGAGAGTCAGTCAGCACGATGCCGTCGCAGCAGCCGAATCGTTCCGCGCTATGGAATCGGTGAGGCGGTAGACGCCGGTGCTGGGGTTGCGGCCGGCCTCTCCTTAGCTCAAAACAGGGGTTGGAGACGGCCAGAGCGATGCCGTTGGCGCCGGCGAGTTGGCGGGCCTCGTTGAGGTTCCGGTTATCGTTCTCGTCCACGTCGAACGCGCACCAGACCTCGTCATAGCCAAGGAAGGCATCAGCCTCACGCCTTGCCGCGGATTCGGCGGCGTCCTTCAGTCGCGTTGCCCGCTCGACCAGCGCCAGTCCCTGACTGCGCTTGACCGGGATATCGATCTGCACGGTGTTGTTGCGTGCCCACCGCTCGAATCCCCGGAAATACTCGGGCTCCGTCACCTCGCCTTCGCAAACGATCAGGAGACGCCGTTTCACCGTCCTGTTCGGCGCACCACGGGCGGGGCGGCGTTTCCGGTTGCGGCGGTCATTCCCCATCCGCTGGCTTCCCGACGCTGACCAGGTCGCCGAGAAACGGGATGGCCCCATAACGACCCTGGAGGTAACCGCGTTCGACGTTCTCATCAGGCTGCGGCTTGTAATCGGTGAGCGGATAGAGGCAGGTGGCGCCATCCGGGTCCTTCTCAGTGAGCCACACCTGATCGCGTCGCAGCGGCGGCTCGCCGAGCATGGTGCCGAGCAGGTGGGTGTCGTGGGTTGTAAACAGAATCTGCGCGTTGTGCCGATTGATTTTCGGATCGTTGAATTGCGTAACGATCTTAAGGGCTAGCACGGGGTGCAAGCTCGCATCCATCTCATCAACGAGTAGCAGACCTCCATTTTCGATGACATCCAGTAGCACATGGCCTATCCAGTACAGGGTGCGCGTACCCTGCGACTCTTGCTCCAGGCGAAGCCATGCGTCCTCCTGCGTATCGCTGTGATGGCGCAACAAGGCGCGAAGCCGCCGTTCGCCCAGCCCATCGCTATTAAGAAAAGCGGGGCCCTCGTCTTTTATCGTCAGGTCCACGATACCCACGTCGGCGGCGCGCAGCAGATCCACAAAGCTCGCCAAGCGTTGATCAATTGCGCCTTCTTCGCTGCGCAAGGACCGCTGTGTCATACGTGTATGCCACGCCTGCTGAGTCTGCCGCATTCGGTGCTCGGACTCCATGTCGAGCGGGGTGGCGTGGCCCACCCTCCCGACATTTACCATACGCAGGTCCCTAAACCAGCCGTAAAGCGGAGCGAGCTGTTGGTGCCGGACCCGAAGGACTGCGGAAAGGAAAAGTGCGTTCGGTCGAGTAATTCCCGCGACCAGCAGGTTTTCCCCATCCAGGCGCTTGCCGAATTTGAACCGGTCCCCGTCTCGCTCGAACCAGACCTGTTTGCGCGAATTCGGCCAAGCGTATAGCCATTCTTCGATAAAGTAGTCGTCGTTGGCCACAAAGCCGTATTGGTAACGCACGCCCTTGACTAATACCGTAACCTCAAAGAGCGAAGGTTCCTCGGACTTGACGCCCCAGGCGAAGGGATCGCGCGGCACCGCGTCTTCCGGTGGCCAGGCACCAAAGGACCGAAGGACGGCATCGCGCATAAACCCTAGCGCAGAGAGAACGTTACTCTTGCCGCTGGCGTTCGCCCCATAGAGCGCAGCCGCCGGAAGCAGTCGTCCGGCAAAGCCCGGAACCTGCCGTGGGCGCGGATCGGTCAAGTCCCCATCGTCCGCGGCCTGCATGGTGAGTGCCTGCTCGTCGCGGATGGAGCGATGGTTTTCGACCCGCAGCTCGATCAGCATCAGCTTGTCTTATTTGCGTTCATTGGCGTTCATTTGCGGACAATACTCTTCCGCACCCGCCTCAGGCCGCTGCCTCCAGGACCAGCGGCGGCGGGAACCAGGTCTTGGCGATCTCCGTGTGCAGGTCGGCGATGGCCAGTTGCAGCTCATCGACATAGGTGTGGAGTTGCTGCTGGTCGAGCCGCCAGGGCTCGGCCGCCTCCAGATTGCGCCGCAGCCGGCCGGAGACCCGCAGCGCCGCCTCGTTGCGCGGCAGCTTCTCCAGGCTTTGGCGGGTGACCTCGATACAGTGGCGCACGGCGCGCGGGAAGTCCCGGTGCTGGAACAGGAAGCGCAGCACCCGCTCGCGCTGCACCCGCACCTGCTCGCTGCGCCGGTAGGCCTGATAGGCGCTGAGCGATTTCAGCACGCTGACCCACTGGATGGTCTCGAAGGGTTGCAGTTCGGTGGTCGTGTGGGGCAGCAGGTTGGCGGAGCGCACATCGACGATGCGGGTGGTCATGTCGGCGCGTTCCAGGAAGCGCCCCAGGTGCAGGAACTCATAGCCCTGGTCGTGGATCATGGTGCCGGAGAGCAGGCCGTTGATTCCCTGGGCGCCCAGGATGATCGCCTTGAGATAGGCGTGGCGTCCGCCCTTCGTCATGCCGCGCTCAAGTTCGTCGCGACCGTAGAGATACAACTCGTTGAGTACCTCCCAAGCCTCCCGCGGAACGAAGTCGCGGATGGTGCGACACCCCTCGCGCGCCGCCGCCAGGGCCGAGAGGATGGACCCGGTGTTCTTGGTGTCCCCCAGCAGGAAGTGCACGACGCTGGCCTCGCCATAGTCCGGGTAGTCGGCCTCGAACTGGGCATTGGCCCCGCTGATATAGACCAGGGGCGCCCAGCCGGGGGCGATGCCCCGCGGCAGGTCCAAGAGCAGGTTGGCGTTGACGGCGACGACCCGGGCGGCATTCTCCGCCCGCTCCACATGGCGGCCCAACCAGTAAATGTTCTCAGCGACGCGCGACAGCATCCGCAAGTGTCCTCTTTGGCAAACAATTGGGCCGGCGCACCGATGCCTTGGCCCAAGGCGACTGAAAAGCCGGGCAGAAACCTGCGCCGCCACCGGTATCTGCAAGCCGGCGGCGAGCACCCGATTCCACCCTGTTCTGCGCATCGACCCCAACGGGGTCGAACATACCAGCCCAGGGCAAGGCTCCGTTAGGTCTCGCACCTAGGGCTTGTCGCGTCGTTGTCGTTGTCGTTGTCGTAATCGAGGTTATCGTAGCGCCCCGGATTCTCTCGCACGCCGAGTTTCATCGGTTTTCCGATTACGATTACGATTACGACAACGACAACGATTGTGCCTAACTTGTTCTCGACTCGTGACTAATCCGGCACGATCCAGGTGTCCTTACTCCCCCCCCCCTGGGATGAATTCACCACCAGGGAGCCCTTGCGCAGCGCCACCCGGGTGAGTCCGCCCATGGTCACCTGTTGGCGGTCGGCCGACAGGATGAAGGGGCGCAGGTCCACATGCCGGGGCTCCAGGTTGCGCCCGACGATGGTCGGCACCGTGGAGAGCTTGAGCGCCGGCTGGGAGATATAGTTGCGCGGGTCCTGCTGGATCAGCCGCGCGAACTGCGCACGCTCGGCCGCGGTGGAGGCGGGACCGACCAGCATCCCGTAGCCGCCGGACTCGTTGGCCGGCTTCACCACCAGCCGTTCCATGTGCTCCAGGGTATAGGCCAGGGATGGTGCGTCCATGCAGCGATAGGTCGGCACATTGGGGAGTATGGCCTCGGCGTCCAGGTAGAACTTGATGATCTCGGGCACGAAGGCGTAGACCACCTTGTCGTCCGCCACGCCGGCCCCGGGGGCATTGGCCAGGGCCACGGTGCCGGCGGTCCAGGCGCGCATCAGGCCCGGCACGCCCAGGGTCGAATCGGCTCGGAAGGCCTCCGGGTCCAGGAACAGGTCGTCGACCCGCCGGTAGATCACGTCCACCCGCTTGGCCCCATCGACCGTGCGCATGTAGACGCAGTCGTCCTTGTCGACAAAGAGGTCCCGCCCCTCCACCAGTTCGCAGCCCATCTGCTGGGCCAGGTAGGCGTGCTCGAAATAGGCGGAGTTGTAGATGCCCGGGGTCAGCACCGCGACCTGCGGATAGTCCGCGGGGCGCGGCGAGAGTGCCGCCAGGGTGTCGAAGAGCTGGGACGGGTAGTCGTCCACCGGCAGCGGGGCATAGTGCTCGAAGAGCTCCGGGAAGACCCGCTTGGTCACCAGGCGGTTCTCCAGCATGTAGGAGACCCCCGAGGGGACGCGCAGGTTGTCCTCCAGGACATAGATGGTCCCGTCCGCGTCGCGCACCAGGTCCGAGCCGCAGATGTGCGCCCAGATGCCCAGCGGCGGGTTGACCCCCACGCACTGGGGCCGGAAGTTCACGGACTTGGCCAGCACCTCGGCGGGAAAGACCCCCTCCTTGATGACGCGCTGATCGTGGTAGAGATCGTCGATGAAGAGGTTGAGCGCCTGCACCCGCTGCTTCAAACCCGCCTCCACCCGGTCCCACTCGGACTTGGGGATGATCCGCGGGATGATGTCGAAGGGCCAGGCGCGGTCGATCGCGCCCCCCTCCTCCGAGTAGACGGTGAAGGTGATGCCCATCTCCTTGATCGCCACCTCGGCCGCCGCCTGGCGGGCCACCAGCTCGTCCGGCCCCAGGTCCTTGAGGTCATCGAGCAGCCCGGCGAAGGCGTTGCGGCCCTGGCCGGGGGCGGCCACCAGCTCGTCGTACAGGTCCTGACAGGGATAGGTGTTCCAGTCGATGCTCAAAGCGCTTCACTCCAGGGCCGGATGACCTGAGACGGCTGCCTCAGGGGTAGGCGGGCGGACCGCGGACGCCGGGGCGGACGACGGCAAGCCTCGGGTGGGGAGTATGCTGGAGCGGGGGCGGGGAAGTCTATGGGTTGCGGGGTCATGGTGCGCAATGCACGCACCCGGGGGAAGCAGCGCCACGCGCGCCCGGGAGCCAATGCGCGGCGGGTGCGCAAAGAGCCCAACCCCGGGGGTCGAGGGTCCGTACCCCGGCGAGGTCGAAATTGCATCGATTTGGGTTACCGATCTCCATCAGGGCAGCACCGCTGGCCGCAATCGGACGCCCCGTCCGACCCGCATCCAAAGGCGCTGTCGAGGACCCTACAACGTGAAAGCACTCGGCGGCCCGATCTATTGGGGAATCTGAATCGGGGGCAGTCGCTTGGCCTTGCGGGGCGCGGGCACCTTCGTGGCGGTGCGGCTGGCGAGATCCACGAGGTAGCGACCGCCGCCTTCGTTTTCGATTTCCAGGGCGCCGCCCCCCGGCGCCAAGCGCAGGGTCTTGAAATACAGTCCGGGGTGTTCCAAGCCGGGTGCGGGATGGCTGTTCAGCTCGTAGACCTTCAACATCCACATCCGCTCTCCGGTCTTGCTGTCGATCGCCACCAAATAGCCGCCCGGCTGGTCGCCGCCGTGGCGGTAGCTGTCCAGGTCCTGCTGGTACCGCACCCCGTCGTGCTCGACCGGGGCGACGGCCGGCGGGGCAGGTCGACTGGCTTGCGGTGCTGGGTTCATGGCAGGGTTCTCCGTGGCAGTGGCCGCTGGGCGGCCGAGTTGAGGGGGCGGCGGCGCCGCGCCTGCGACCGAGGCCAACAGGCCTGCGACGGCAAGACAGACTGACGGTCTGTTCATATGATTTTCAGGGCGGACTTGCGCTCCGCGTCGGTCAGGACTCCGGCGCAGTCGGCGCAGAAAAACGCCCAACTGTCCGCGTTCTTGACCGCGTCGGAGCCGGGGAAGCCCGCATGGGGCCCGATGCCATACCATGCGTAGCGGGTCTGGCCGTTCTTAACGTCCTCGGTGCCGCACACCAAGTGGGTCAATTCATGCACCAGCACCCTGGTCCAGTTCTTACGGCCGCGCAGCACGTTGCCGGCATGGTTGACGAAGAAGGATCGTTCGATGTAAACGACATCCAGCCCTTCGCCATGGCTGCCGAACGTGAACGCCTCCGAGTTCAGAAAGCCTGCCTCCTCGTCGGTAGAGGCGTTGCGCAACGGCACCCAGTCGGTGAGGATCAGGCTGCCCTTGTTCAAGGTCCCGGTAATGTCCTTAAAGCCCTTTGCCAGTTTGTTGATGAACTTGGTCAATTGTGCGTCGGTGGTTCCGGGGTCGCAGAACCAGCGCTTGACGATCGTCAAGGCGGCCGCCTTGCCCTTGTCGCTCTTGCTGCCCGCTGCGGCCAGCACCATGTTGGCCTTGTGGCACCAGGCCAATGAGTACTGCGCCGATTCAGCCAAGTGCTTCTTGCGCGACTCCGAAAACTGTTCGCTCTTGGATTTTAGCAGTTTCTTGACTTCGGCCCCGGTCGATGCCCAAGAATTGAGGTGGACCGACGGCCAGTGCAAAAACGCCTTGGGCAGGGAGTGTATCCAGACGTGGCGGGCACCGCTGGTGTGCAACAGGTAGATGTGCATCAGGAACTTCAACGCCGAGGCCCGCATTTTCTGGTCGACGGCCACGGCGGCTATAGGCTTGTCGGTCCACGCGTTGACCGCCTGGAGGATGCTTTTGTCGGCTGAGAGATGCAGGTGCATCCCGGGCGTCGTACCCTCATCCAACTGACGCCTGAACTGGGTCAGGATGTCCGCCCGGCCAGCGTCGAAGCCTTTGGTGGACATGAGCTTGTACAACGCCTTTACGGTATCTTGCCAGCTTGCATCAAACAGCTTCGGGTCTTTAAACTGGGTTCTGGCGTAATCGTATTGCCATTTGAATTTGATGGTCCAGTCCATAATCGGCCTCTCGCGGTAGCGTTAAAGGGCGGGGACGGCGGCGCCGGGCAAACGCGCAGTGAGCAGCAGAATATGCGCCGGATGGATGTGCCGTCAATGGCCTACGCCGATAATTCTGCCCGCCCGCGGCGTTCGTCGTTGTATCACTCCCCACAACATGCACGTTTTAACACCATCCACACACGGATCCAGTGAACCGGACCAAGAGGTTTGAAGTCCGGCGCGATCTCGGTCCAGGAACCCTTGCCGACCCGGATCGCCCCGGAGCGTCGGCCGCGCGGGCGAAGTCCGGCTGGCTGCTAGGGACCGCCGAGGGGAAAAGCATAGACCGCGCCCGGCGCCGTAGCCTCTTGACCCGCGGCCGGCGGCGCGCCGATCAGCGCGGTGTCGCCGTCGGTGGCGAGCACGGCCCCGAACTGCCCGCCGAACCCCGGGTCCCCCGTCAGTTCGGCCCCCTGGGTCCAGGTCCCGCGCGCGTACCGGTAGACATAGGCGACACCCCGTCCCTGCCGCGCCTGGGGGGCGCCGATCAGGGCCTCCCGGCCGGCGAGGCTCACCGCCGCCCCGAACTGGTCCCCGTTGCGCCGGTCGGCGGGCCACAGGCACTGCTGCCGCGACCAGCCATCTGCGCCCTGGGCATAGGCGCAGACGGCCCCCGCGGCGGTGCGCCAGCCCTGGCCGTGGGCGCGCGGCACCCCTACCAGCAGGCGGGGGCACGAGAGTGCGACCGCGGCCCCGTAGTCCTTCCAGCCGCCCGGCTCGGTGAGCTTGGCGGTCTGGGTCCAGTCGCCGCCGTCGCGCCGGAACAGATAGACCGAGCCTTGCTCCCAGGCCCCGGGGTAGTCGTCACCCGGGGCGCCGACGGCCAGGGTGTCGCCGTCGATGGCGAGTGCTTCGCCGAAGTGGTCCCAGGGCTCCCGGTCGGGCGCGCGCAGGAGCGCCTCCCGGGTCCAGTCCTCGCCCTGGCGCCGATAGACCAGGACCGCACCATAATCGGTCGCGCGCCCACCCGCCCGGTCGTCATCGCCCGGCAGCCCCACCACCAGCGTATCGCCGGCGATGGCGACCGGATAGCCCGGCGTCCAGAAGCTGTAGGTCATGGGGATGGTGATGCGGGCCTGCTGCACCCAATCCTGCCCCCGCCGCACGAACACATAGACAGCGCCATTGGCGGGGGCGCAGATCGCGAGCGTATCTCCGGACATGGCCATGGCAGACCCGAAATGGTCCCCGGGCACACCGTCATCCGGGGTCAGTCGCCGCTCGGCGACCAGTCCATCGGGCGTGCGGCTGAAGAGATACGCCGACCCCGGTCGGCCCAGAATGACCGGGGCGCCCACGGCCAGCGTCTCCCCGCCCGGGGCGACGGCGGCGCCGGTGATCGCGCCCGGCACGGCGCCGCCGAGCCCGAACCGCGGACCCGGCTGGGGCGGCGGCAGGGCCGAGGCGGTGACGGTATAGCTGAAGGTGGCGGCGTCGTCAGCGGCGAGCGGGACCGGCAACTCGTCCAGGAACTCAGCATAGGCGACGACATTGTCCTCCCCCTCGTAGTTGCTCCCATAGGTCATCAATTTCACCGAAAAGGCGAGGTCCGATTGCAGGTCGCCGACCCAGAGGCTCACCCGCCGGGCGTAGTCGGCCGCGTCATAGGTCTGGTAGTGGGAGGGCGTGCGATCCAGTTGCATCAGCCCGAAACAGGGGGCGGGGCCGAAGTCGTGAAAGACCGGCCGCGCGCCGACGGCGGAGACCAGCCCCTGGAGCGGGGCGGCGGCCTGACCGCACACTGTCATGGTGTCGGCGTCGTGGGCCTCGTCCCCGGGATCGGCCGGGGTCTGTGCCTCCCCCTTCCAGAACATGCTGCTCATGGCGATCGGACTGACCAGTGCTCCCACTGGTCCCACATAGCCCGCGCGCGGATAGAACCGCAGCGTCGTCTGCATCCGTGTGCTCAGATCCGCGCTCATCACCGTCTGCATGCAGGCGGTGAAGGGTGCGCTCTCGATGACCCCCAGCGCGGCGAAGCGATGGTAGGGCAGCGGTCGCAGATAAAGCTCCGTGAGCCGCGGCTTGGCCTCGACCTCGCCGACGTTGTAGGCGCTGAGGCGCAGACTGGTGCCGAAACCGGTGTCGAGCCCGGTGAGGCGGACATAGCCGCTGCCCCCGAGGTAGGCGAACTGCGGCCAGGTGGGGGCGGCGCCCCGCCGCGCGCCCAGGTTCACGGCGGTAATGAACCGCGCCGCCGCGGGAATCCGGGGCGGCAGCGGCGGCTCGATGTCCGGTGAGCCATAGTCGAAGTCGGACAGTCGATAGGCCCCGGCGCTGTAGGGGCGCGCCATCCCGGTGGCGAACCGCAGATCGATCGGTTCCCGGTGCACATTGCCGCGCGGGCGCGCCTTGGCCCACAGGAAGCGGTCCTGATAGACGAAGTGGCAGGGCTCGATGCGGTTGTATTCCTCGAAGACCAGGCCCGGGTCCTCCTTGGCCCCGGTCTGCGGCGGGTCGAACAGCGGCAGGGGCACCGACCCGGGCGGGGTGTCCGGCTGGTGCGACCGCTCGAAGGCGCTCCGGCAGACCGCCGCGAAGTCGTCGTCGAGCGCCGGAAAGGGGTTTGCGGCCAGACACTGACCGGGGTCCAGCAGGAGCACGGGCAGGCAGGCGAGGACGAGGCGGTGGGCGGGCACGCGATCTCTCCATGGCGGTGAGGTACTCGATCCTGGGGTACCGACCCGACCGGCACGGCCGCGACCCCATCGGCATCCTTATGCCGGGGGGGAGGCAGGGAGAGACCAAAGGCGGGGTACTGATCGCAGTCGCGGAGCCCCACTGCCATTACGTTAAGCCTCACTTGCAGTCCGGCCCGGCCTGGGAGCGCCGCACCCCAGTGCGGCGCGATCTCGCAGATCACCCCGCCGGTGTGGGTTGA
>NZ_CAIKKU010000575.1 GCF_903828115.1 uncultured Thiodictyon sp.
CGGGCAGCGTAGGGGGAACATACTGATCGGGCTGGAGGCAGCGGTCAAGGGGTCTCTGAACGGCTACGAGCAAACAGCAAGACGCACTGCTGGTCCTGGAGGAGACCGCCCAGTCTCTGAAAGACGCGGCCGGGGCTTTGGATGCGTCGTCCGCCTATGACGAAGGGCGTCTGATGGGCTACTACGAGGCACTGTCAACGCTCTTGTCCCAGTGTGCCGCGCTGGATATCACGCCGGCCGATCTGCATTTGGGAGCGGATTTTCGTCCGGAATCTCTGTTGCGGCCGTCTTCCGTTGCCCGCGCCGCGTAGGTCGGGTTAGCGGAGCGTAACCCGACGGCCAGATTGCCATGCCGGGTTACGACGCGCGGCACCTTCGGTGCGGACGGCAGGTCCCGACGGACCCGACCTACGGGCTGGCGCGGGGCGCCAGCGTCGCCGAGGCGCGGGCCGCCATCGGACAGGAGGTCGAGGGCGTGATCACGGCCGCGGCCGTGCGCACCCTCGCCCACCGGCTCGGGGTCGAGATGCCGATCAGCGAACAGGTCTACCAGGTGCTCTACAAGGGGGTGCCGCCGCTGGCGGCGACGGCGGCGCTGCTGGAGCGGGAGCCGAAGGCGGAGTTTGGTTGAGCCGAGCAGCGGTTTGGACCCGGATTCGGGTATTTCTCACGCAACGCACGTCAGCCGTCAGCCGTTTACTTGCTGTCAGCGCTCTCCGGCCAGAACAGGGTCAAATCGCTCATCAATGGCTTGCGAAACGGTAGTCGCAGGGTTTCGACGCTCGCGAGGGCATGTCGGCGGGCTTCGTCGAGCCAGCCAGTCAGCACTTCCGAAGACCGGCAGGCGGAGCCCGTGTCCGGCTCCGTTGCCGTCATCCTGCGCTGGTTGAGGATCTCCAACACGTCCTCGTCACGGACCAGAACCATCTCACCGACGTCATTGGCAGTGACGCCGGCAACGACCTGTCGCACCTGCCCGCTCTGGCTCGTGACCGCATCCATGAACCGGAATACCGCCAATGGGTGAGAAAGCCCCTTCACCTGTGCCAGCGCCCCCTCCCATTCGCACGCCTGGGTCAGCGCCTGATCGAACAACTGGTGCCCTACGCCAACGATCTTTTTCGCCTCCTCGTTGTCTTTCGGATTTCGGTGGAAGATCAGCCCCTCGTAGCGCGACCGGATACCCGGTGAGGTCAGCCAGACCTCCGGGGTCTTGAAGCTGAAGATGCCATCCTCGCGTT
Source organism: uncultured Thiodictyon sp. (assembly GCF_903828115.1). Lineage (GTDB taxonomy): Bacteria > Pseudomonadota > Gammaproteobacteria > Chromatiales > Chromatiaceae > Thiodictyon. Next base: position 1,242 of record NZ_CAIKKU010000575.1, read on the forward strand.
CAGGGCGGCGCCGATTACGAACCAGCATCCCATGGAAAAAGGGGATCAAATCCGGTAGGTCTTTGCGCGGCACGTCGGCGAGTTGGGAGAGGTCGAAACTCTGGCAATGGCCCACCAGGTCCAACACGGTGGAGATGGCCGCTCGGCCGCCGAGGCTCCGGGTCTTGGCATCGAACCAATCGTCCAGCCGCTCGGGGCGCACGCCTTGTCCCTCGCCGAACAATTCGTTGAAAAAGCCGGGACCGGCCATCCCGAGCACCATCTGCATCAGGTCTTCCGGCTCATCCATCGCATGACCCAGGGCCTCCATGATGTGTCTGAGCTTCTGCTCGAGCTTGCCCCAAATCCGGGACTCCACTGTGCTGGGATTGCGCACCGTGACGACTTCGACCGGTCGGGTCTGTCCATAGCGATTGAGCCGTCCGACCCGCTGATGCAGGCGCATCGGATTCCACGGCAGGTCAACATGGATCAGCGTATGGCAGCGCGCCTGGAGATCAATGCCCTCGCCGCCGGCCTCAGTGGAGACCAGGAAGCGGATACGCCCCTGATTGAATGCCTCAGCGGTCGTCTCACGGTTACCGCTCAGCGTCCGCTCCTGACCGGACGGCAGACGGACGCCGACGAGTCGATCGTCACCGTTGATGAAGCCAACCGTACTCTCGCCAAAACGTGCCATCAGGGTCGAGACCACCAGGGCCTGGGTCGCCTTGTATTCGGTGAACAACAGGACCGAGCGCTCGCCAAAGCGCGCGTCGATCAGCTCTCCGATGCGCAGGATCTTACTCTCGTCCGTGATTGGCTCAGCCGCCTCGATCAGGGAGCGCAGATACGGTAACTCGTCGGTCATCAGTTGGAACCTGGCCTCGTTCTCCCAACGCTCGAGGGCCTCGAAGACATCCTCGTCTGTCTCATCGGCCGTGCGCTCCGCACTCGCCTGTTCTTCTCTGAACTTCGTCACCTCATGCTCGAGCTTTGCGAGCCGCTTACGCAGGGCCGAGCGGATGGCCGCGACGGAACTCGAGGCAATCTTCTGCATGGCGATAAGGACCAGGGTCACCTGGCGGCGCCCGCTCTGATCCAATCCGGAAGCATAGGCGTTACCGGCCGTAATGAAGCGGGTCAGGAGTTGGTAGAAGCCCGCCTCCGCCTCACTATAGGCGTAGGTTTCCGGATGATTGACCACGGGTTGGAACAGACGCATGCCTGCCATATCCGTGACCTTCTGCTTGAAGTTGCGGATCAGGAACGGGCGCAGCAACGGAAGTTGCTCAGGCTCCGGGCGCCGTGGGCTGAAGACATCGGGCTGTAACAGGCCCATCAGCGACCAGAACCCATAGGGCTTGCCGCGGTGGGGCGTCCCGGTAAAGAACAGGCAGGACTCCACCCGATCCTCCGTGATCAGTCGTTCGACGAATCGATAGCCCAGGGTCTTGCCGGTCTCTTCATCCGCATTGAGGTGATGTGCCTCATCGACGATCAGCATGTCCCAGCGGGGCGCGTCCAACAGACGCTCATGGCGACCCTTGCGGTCGGCTCGCAAGGTCGGCAGCGAAGCGACCACCTGATTGTGTGTACTCCAGAAGTCGGCCTTCTGCGTATCCACCTCGGGACGGTACATCGACATCCGAATATCGAATAGGGTACGCAGGCGGTATTGCCACTGTTCCACCAACGAGGCAGGGGTGAGGATCAGGAGTCGCCGGACCTTGCCGCTCGAGAGCAAGGGCCAGAGGATCAACCCGGCTTCAATGGTCTTGCCTAGACCCACGTCGTCCGCGATCAAGAGCCGGATCGGCCATTGTTGCAAGGCGCGATGGCAGACCCAGAGTTGATGGGGCAAGAGATCGATACGGGAGCGCGAGAACACCCCCCAGGCATCGTTGAGCGAGCGGATCGCCGCCGCTTGGGCCTTGAGCGTCACATCCAGTGCGGGGGACCAGTGGCCCAGTCGGACAGCCTCGGCCAGTGCGATGCGCCGGGTCAGCGCCGCCGTCTCGCAGGACTCGATCCGGTCGCCAAAGCGGACGATGACGGTCTCGCCCTGATCCAGGATGACCGTGCCCGTGCCGAAAGCGGGGTGTTGGACCTGTTGATCCTTCTCAAACATGTTGTCTCACTCCAGTCTCGATCAGCCGACGGGGAGCAGTGGGACACCGCAGGCCGGGGCCGCATCCGCAAGCCGGCGGTCCAAGGTCGCGAGGTCCGCGGACAGGCGTTTCGCCAGCGCCAGATGCAGCGCGTCGCCGGCACGCAGGCCGCCCGGACCCGCGATCAGCATCGCCGCCGACCTGAAATCGGCTGGATCGACCTCGACGAGGGTCAAATTGGACGAGGCGAAGCGGTGGAACGTCGATAGCGCCTGCTGCCGCGTTGCGTGATCGATCGCGCCCGTACGCTCTTTGATGGCGCCCACGCTCGCCATCTCCGTCAGGGTCCAGGCCGAAATGACCAGTCCGCGGGAGCGTGCCGCCTTGACTTGGCCGAAGACCAAGGCCGCGTTGGGCTCGCGGAAAAAGATCGCACCCAGCACCGAGGTATCGAGATAGATCACAGGAGGTCTTGCTCACGCAACTGCGCGACCGTTACACCCGGTGCCGGCGGGCCGGACTCCACCCAAGCTTCAAGCGTATCCCAATTGCAGGCAATCCCTGGTTCCGGAACCAGCCGCGCGATTGGCCGTCCGCGGCGGGTAATGACGACTTCCTCTCCCGCCTCTACGTCGGCGAGCAGGGATGAGAGGTGGGACTTGGCATTGGCGACGGTCGCAACCTTCATGGCAGGGTCCGGTGGGTGGTGTGGGGCCGAAGTATCGGTCGGACTTGGCTGGACGGCAAACTGCGGCCCGCGGGGCACGATTCCAGGGCCGGCGCTGCACGGCCCTTCCCCTGGTGGCCGACTGCCGCCGTCGACATTTCGTTTGCGAAACTCAAGGGCTGAACAGTCGCCGTTGTAGATCTTCATCTCCGGTGACCAGGCGTAGGGGAATGTCGTACGCGCTGTCAAAGGTCGCTGCCTCGCCCAAGTGTTTGCACAGCAGGTCGTGGATACCCTTGGATGTCTCGACGAGCTCGTCGAACTCTGCAAACCAGTCCCGGATGCGCTGGATAGGGGCGTACGCGTGGGGGACGGCCAATGGATTGGTGATGACGCCGCGTTGCAGCAGCTCCCGGATGACCAGTGGCCCGCCCACCCGCAGGGTGCGGGTTAGGGGCGGTGCCTCGATCCCGCCGCCCTGGAAGTGAGGGTTGACCTTGGGCGCGAGGAGCAGGTCAAGGGGGAAGGGTGCGTTGAATCGGTCGATGGACAAGAACAGATCCACGTAGTCGTCTATCCAGCGGCGCAGCCGGTAGAGCTTGGGGAACTGACCGATCCATTGGGTCCACTCCTCGTCGTCGTGCTGGGCCTCGGCATACTGCTCGATGATCCCCATCCACTTCTCGGGATACTGCGTTGGGTCTCGCTCCGAGAACACCTGCCACCAGGTCTCCCCCGCGCAGTCCTCACCCTGGCAGTGGGTCGCCTTGCACTTGCGGAGAAAACCGAGGTGTTGCCGACCCTGAGTTCGGGGGATGGTCTGAAAGGCCGCGATGGCGAACAGGGTGAACCAGCCCGGGCGGTCGCGGATGCGGCCCTCCTCATCCAGGCCAAGATCCAGGTCGCCGGGCGGAAAAAGGTCCTGGCGGTACTTGGGCTCCTCCTGGACCCTGGCGGTCTTCCACCAATCGGCGATTCGGGTCAGGGCCGTGCCAAGATCGAGCGTTGGTGGCAAGGGGCGCGGCGGGATGGGCGGCTGCCAGATCTGTTGCAGTTGGCTCGCGGAGGCGAGGCGCCCCCGAAGCCGTTCCATCTGGGTCGAATTCAGCCCGGCCACCAAAGCCTGGTCGTGGAGGGCATCGGGGAGCCAAGCCTGGGTCTTGACCTGCTCCGCCACCCGCTGCCCCAGGTCACCGTCACTGAGGTAGACCAGCGCCGCGCGGCGCAACTCTGGCGTGTCGGCAGCCAACGCCCAGCCCGCCAGAGCGGGCGCATCCGCCTGCAAGCCCTCGCGGACCAAGATGAAAAAGGCGACCTTGGCCTCCGCACCGTCGCCGCCCAACCAGTAGCTCGGGTGCAGCCGTCGTGCGGGCGGCGCGAAGGCATGGCGCAGGGTCTCGTCCTTCTCGATCCCCTGGCCGCCACCGGACACCAGGCGCGCCGACTCTACCCAGGTATCCGCGGCAGTGCGGAAACGTAGGGCGCGCAGGCGCCGCTTCAGGTCGTCGTCACGCCAGCCGCGGTCGTCTTCGGGCAGCAGGTGCAGGCCGCCCAGGGCCAAGGCGTCCTCCGGCGTCACCTCCGCCGGATCGATCAGGGCCACCAGGGCAGAGAGGCCGAGGTTGGCCGGTCTAGCCATGTCCCCCTCGCGGAGGATCCTTCCAATCGCCTCCGAGACCACATGCTGCCGGGGGTACCGGACCGCGAAGCGCTCCCAAGCACTTAGGGTGGCGATGGCCCTGGGGCTCGCCAGGGACTTGTCGAGCTGATAGCGAGCCTCGCAAAGGTCGACGAGCGCCCGAAGGGGCGCGGCGAGGCCGTTGGGGACCGCCTTGGGTCTAGCGCTCAAGCGCTTGAGCAGGAACAACCCAAGCGCCTTGGTCAGGCTCGCAGCCCCGTCCTGACGGTTGCGCCAGTGCTCGGTGAGGCAGGTCCAAAGACTCTGCCAGAGGTCATGAGGTTCCAAATCCTCGGCGAGCCCCAGGTCTCGGCGCAGGCCAGGCCAGTCCGAACGGCCGCGGTCGAACAGGGTCCCAAGCAGTTCCCCCACCGCCGCCCCGAGCCGCTGGGCCACCCCCAGGTTGTGCTGACTGTCCCCAGCCAGTCGGGCCCGACCCGCGTCCAGGTCGAAGGGCGCGGTGCAGGCGAAGCCGAGTCCGTCGGTCTCACGCAGCGGAGCCGTTACCCAGAGGGACGGCGTGTCCTTGGGCAGCAGGCGGAAGCCGCCGGGGCCAAGGGCCAGCAGGACCGCGCCGGGGTCCGTGCGCAGGCATAAGGCCTCGGTCTGGGCGCCCCAGCCGTCTGGGCCCCCGTCGCGCAGGCGCAGCCGGCCTTGTTCCACGCCAGGGGCGATCTCAGTGGGCTCCCAGTCGAAGGGTTGTCGGGACGAGCAATCAAACAGGTCGATCTTCCGCACCGCCCGGGCAAAGATGCAGAGGACCCCAGCCAGGGCCCGGAACCGGTCCAATATCCGCCCGCGGGCTCCTTGGTCGATCCCCGGAAGCTCGATCAGGGTCCCACGTCCGCGCAGCTCCGGCGGTGCCTGTCGGTTCAGCGCCCCGCGGGCCGCGGCGGTATCGGCCCAGGGCTCGGGCAGGATGCCCGCAATCACCTCGAAGGCCAGGCGCCCGCTCAGGATGCGCGGGCGCTCGCAGGCGAGTAGCACGCTCTTAAAGCCCAGGCCGAACTTGCCCGTCACACCCTGGCCGGGCTGTTTGTCCGAGGCGGAGAGGATGAGCATCTTCTCCAGGTCACGACCGAAGCCCCGCGCCTCGCCATTGAAGCCGGCAGGACCCCGGGCGTTGATGGGTCGCCCCCAGTGCATCAGGCGCAGACCCGCATCGTCCGACTCCACCACGACCCGGCGGGCACCGGGCGGGATCGTGCAGCCCCCGCCGGGATGAGCCTCCATCTGGCCCAACTCCACCGCCGCATCGTCGGCGTTCTGGAACAGCTCGAAGGGGATGCTGCCCTGGTCATACTGGTATTGCTTGAGTTTCGCGCAAACCCCCGCGAGGATGGCGGCGGCAATCGTCTGGTCCTGGTCGATCAGGCGAGTAAGGTCCTCAACACTTCGCCGCTGGCCCTGCCATTCCCGGCCCGCATCCCGGCCCGCATCCCGGCCCTTGTCCTCGACCTCGGCGACGCGGTGGCGCCAGTCGTCACAGCGTGCCAGTGCAGTCTTAAGGTTCGATTGATCTGTCGGGAACTGCCGTAAGTAAAGGAGGGCATGATCGAGGATGAGGCGACGAGCAACCCGCACCTGCACCTGGTCGCTGCGGCTCAGATCCTGCCAAAGAACTTGAAAATCGCTCGGGGGCTGATTGTATAGGCCGGCATAAAGGGTCTCCGCCATCGCCCTGAGCAACAGACCTAACTGTGCTTCGCCCAGGGCGCCCGGATCGACGCGGCGCAGTTGGAGCAGGGCACGATAGCCGCCCATCCATTGGATTCCCCCCACCAGAAGGCTCTTGGCCTCCTGGGCGATGGGCACATTGATCCAATCGCCCAGCAGGTTCGGGACCTCGGTGCAGTCGCCCGAAAGCACCCGGACGGCGACCTGGATCTTCTCCATCAATTGGTCCCGGCTGAACCCATGCATCCAGTTGCGATGCATCGAGTCACCGCCGGGGTCGACCCAGGGAACCTCGGAGAAAAGCAGGTCCAAGGGACGGGCGTGCAGGTATACCGAGGCAAGCTCGCGATAGCCCAAGACGCCCAGGACCAGTCCGATCATGGGCTCCGGGACCCAGCCGCCCTCCCAGGGTTTGAAGTAGGCCGCGAGCGTCTCCTTTGAGGTCCGGAGGGCCGCATCGAAATCGGTCCGAGTCGCTTGGGTGGCCATGCCGTCGGCCTCGGCCGGACCCGTATCCGCCCGCCGGATGACCGAAACCAATATCTCGGCCTGGCGGCTGTCCACGAGGCAGGCGCTGTCGATGCCGTGGGCACCGGCGCAGAGCCGGTCGGCCGGTTGCCAACGCCGATCTGCCGAGGCCAGACGCAGGTCCCTCAGCGACAGCCGGGCGAATCCTGGGGTCTCCATCAGCCAACCGAGGCATCGGTCGAATACGCCCTTGCGGATACTCCAGTCCGTCGTGGCCCGGCTGAGCCAATCGAGCACGTCGAACAGGCGCTCGGATTTCAAGGGCTGGGCGAGCCCGTCGCGCAGGGCAAGCCAGGCGGTCTGGCCGTCGAAGCCCTCGCTTGGGGCCTGCGCCAGCTTCAGCAACTGCCAACCGGGAAGATGCGAACAGTCAGAGAGGAGCGCAATCTCGCCATCCTCTGGTGCATTCCGCCAGGGTCCGATGCGGTACTCCTCCAGGTCGGCGAGCAGCAGGCCCAGTTGCTTGAGACCGATCTCGCCGGACGCGCAGAGTCCGCGGCCACGATCACTCCAGGCTGGGTGCCCGGTCAACGCCGGATCGAGGTCGGAAGCGACGGCGTAATAGGGACCGTGGGCGGCACGGTGCTCCGCGACCAGGCGGCGGGCCTGGTCAGCCATCCCCCCGGGAAGCTCGATCACATCCTGAGGCTTCACAGGGCGACCATCCGCCATCGGTAGCCAAGCGGACCTACTTAGCCTTTCTTCCAGGTCCGGATCGGGTTCGGTGGCAAGCTTGGAAAGGGCATCAAGAACGGCTCGCCAATGCACGGATTGGTCGAGCGCGGACAAGCCGAGCTCGATGATGGCCCGGTGGTTCAGAGGCTTGAGCCAGTCGCGCTGTTGGTTGGCAACGGTCCGGTTGAGACTGCGGGCGATCAAGGTCGCCTCGCGGGTCAGCGGGTCATCCGCAGCCCCACCCTCAGGTGCCAGGTACACCCGCTCGTTCAGGGCAGAGACCGGCTCGCCGGTCACGGTCGTGTGGAGCGGCAGCCGTTGCCAGAGCCCTTGGTCTTCGATCTTGGAGAGGATCTCCTCGCGCTCCGCCGGGTCAAAATCGGTCGGTACCGGGATGCCTGCACCGGGCCGGGCAAGCTCGCCCAGCAGGTTGAGGGCGCCGATCTCGCGCACGTCGAGCATTGACCAACCGGACTGCGGGACGGTCTCGGCGAGTTCGGAGGGAACCAGACTCCAGCGATCCACGGTGTGTATTCGGCCCCAGAGCTTGGCCCAAACGGGGTGCTGATTGTGGCCGGGGAACCAAAGTGGCTGCCCATCGGCCCGGCGATGGTCTGCGCAACCGTGTAGCAGAAAGCGCAGGCCCTGACGCGCCAACTGGTCCGTGCCAGGATCGTTGGCCTCTTTCAAGAATTCGCGGCGGTCCTTCAGACTGCCCAGTCGCCCTGAATCATCCCGGCCGATGGCGGCGAGACAGGACCGCTTGTCTCCCGCGGCAGGCAATGGGGCCTCGTTCGGAAACAGGTCACGATAGCGGTCCGCCCGCACGAGCCAGATGCGGCTGTCCGGAAGAACGGCGGCGAGCAGCGGTGTCAGCCCCAGCCGCTCCCGATCCTGGGTTCCCTGGGCAAAGCCGAACAGGGTCCCCGCTTCTCGGACTGCGCGAATCTCAGCCCCGGAAACCGCCCGATTGCGCCCAGTGCGGGCATCGCGGATGGCGATGATGCGCAAGTCCTTGTGGACGCGCAGAAAACGTCCACGGGTATCCGCACTCAGTCGCCTGATGAGATCGGCCACGACATCCAGTACGGCCTGTTGGTCCGCCTCTGCATCGTCCATGGCGAGGTGCCGATCGAGTACCCGCAGCCACGCGGCCCAGGCGCCTTCCGACGTCTCGGGCGTACTGACCAACTCCGGTTCCAATCCACGCGGGATCAGCAGGATCGGCGAGTCGATACCCCAGAGGCCCCGCAGGACGGGTTCGGGCAGCTCGGCTGCCAACATCAGGCGCCGCGTCGGCTCGACGAAGCCGATCACGCGGCGGGATTTCTCGGCGTGCTGGCGGCGTCCATCTCGGCTGGCAGCGATGAGTCCGGTACGCAGCAGGGCAATAAGCCGCTGTTGCAGCGGCCCAGTGTTGAGGACGGGTCCGGCGCAACTGGCGAGAAAGTCCGCCAGGTAGTCAATCCGTGGCCCGTCGGTGAAGAGTCCGGTGACTTCGCTGAGCAGGTCATCCACCTCGGTCTCTTTCCACTGGGACGACCGGTTGGGGTTGGACAAGGACGGCGCAGTCACGTCAAACGGCAGCAGGCCGCTGGACTTGAGGCGCGGAAATACGTGCCAGGGTCTCTGGGGGTCGGATTTCGGCGGGGTGGGCAAGGGTCGCAACCGGTCAAGGTCCCGGCCGTGCGCGCGCCTCCAGCCCGGTTCGGCATCCGGCTCCATGACCCGCACCCAGGCAGCCGTGTAGCAGATATGACTGGCGAAATCGCGAAACCATTGGGTTCTCCCAAGCGCCCGCGTCAGTGCCGCAGAGTCAACATCGCTCAGGTGGGAATCGGCGGCATAGTGCTCCAAGGCCGGGATGACCAAGGGCATCAGCACCCGCTGGGCCAGGTGCTGATTCCAGGTTCGGCGCAGCAGTGAATCGTCAATCGATTCAGCACCGAAGTCCTCTGGGGGAAGGTGCAGTTTTTCCAGCTCATGGGGCTTCTTGCGCCCGGCGTCAATGAAAAACTGCCCATGCAGAATCAGGGAATGGCCGGGATGGCCAGCGTCAATCTTAAGCCGCTCGCCGCCCTGCTCGACCGGTAGGAATACGGCCCAATGAAGGTCTGAACGGGTATCGAGCGCCGGAGCTGAGCAAAAAAGCACTGCCGCCTCCGGACTTGTCTTGTCGGGGGCTTGCTGTTCTTGTCGACGTTCGTCGCGATACCGGCTACGGGGCCATTCGCCGCGGGCCTTGAGCTTGGCAAAAGTCCCGTTCGGGTCCTGGTCCTCGGCACCCAGGCCCGCGAAGCGCAACGATTGACCCGAGTCACCGAACACCACCTTGCCGCTGCTGCGCTCGGCCATGCGCTCGCCGAGCAGGCGTTGGTCCGCCTCAAGCCCCAGCACGAAGGCGTTGCGTTCCCCGCGATGCTCGATCCCCTCCAGGTGTTTCAGAAGCGGCAGAATCTCCGCGAGGTCCAACGGCAGCCCGGGTTCGTCCAGAAAGTCCAGATCGGGGTGCGGGTCGTCGCCCGGGTAGTGCGGGCTGATGGGGATCTCATCACCCAAGGGGCTGCGCACATGCTCTTTGCGGCGCAGGGGTACCCACAGCAGGAACCAACTCTCAGCCTCTTCCCGCACGAGAGGCTTTGCCAGGGCCTCCAGCCGATCCCAGTCTCCGGCGTGAACTTGATCCCATTCCGGGTGGGGGTCCTGCCCGTCCTGCTTCCACGGGTTGAGTCCTCGTCGGTAGTCCGACTGACCATCCCAGGCAAGGTAGAAGATCGCCTCGCAGAGATGGAAGACGCTCTTCATCCCCAGCCCGAATTTGCCGATGGCCGACGCATCGCCGGCCTTGCTGTTGATACCGAAGGCGCACAGTGCCTGGGCGTCGCTGGGCTTGAACTCACCGTCGTTGAAGAACCAAAAACCAGGACCGTTCAGGAGTGGATGGGCGGCATCGGGGAAACCGGGGTGGTGGGCGAAGACGAAGGTCCGCGCCTTCGCGTCGTCCGCGTTCTGGATCAGTTCTTTGAGGATCGGGAAACCGTTGTCGTACCGATCCCGCAGGTTGTCGGCGATGAGATTGATGTAGTCGGTTGTGTATCCGTCCATGTTCCTTGCCCGGTAGTTTGACGACCCAGCGCGCGTTCACCCCTAGTCTACCCGTTATTGACTCGACTCGACTCGTGTGCCCGTTCTCAAAACGCGGATCTCGGACTTGATCTGCCGTTCGCTCGCAGGATTGCTGGGAAGGGTCCGGACTGGCGCTACGGACTCGAGTCAGGTTTCCGGCTCAAAGGCCCCACAGAACCCGTGCTGCCGCCACGCCTCGAAGAGGACCACCGCCGCCGCGTTCGACAGGTTCAGGCTGCGGTTGCCGGGCTGCATGGGCAACCGCAGACGCCGCTCGGCGGGCAGGGCCTCGAGCAGGTCAGGCGGCAGGCCGCGGGTCTCGGGCCCCAGCAGAAAGCAGTCTCCCGCCCGGTAGGCCGGTGCGTCATGGCGGACCCGGCCATGGGTGCTGAGGGCGAAGACCCGGGATTGGGGCAGGCCGGCGAGGCAGTCGGGCAGGCACGCGTGCACCCGCACGTCGGCCCATTCGCGGTAGTCGAGCCCGGCGCGCCGCAGGCGCCGGTCGTCCAGGCTGAAGCCAAGGGGCTCGATCAGGTGCAGGGTCGCGCCGACGTTGGCGCACAGGCGCATGACATTGCCGGTGTTCGGCGGGATTTCCGGTTGGTAAAGAATGAGATGGAACATTTTCAGTCAGGTACGGCGGGGCCTCGGGACGCCCTCCCGGGCAGGGAGGTCCGGGTGGTAGAGGGGGTCGGGTGCCGGGTTGACCAGGGCTCGGATCTGCATGGTATATTAAGACTTCCGAATTTACTAAATTCGCCGACCACTTTCGACCCACACCCCCTGGGGGAGACGTTCATGAGCGACCTTGATGCGTTGAAGACCGAGAAACAGGCACTGATCGACAAGATGCTCGCGATGCAACAGCGGTTCATCGCGTACGAGCATCAGCATGGCGTCGGCGGCAAGGACTACTGGGGCACGGGCGGGGGACCGCTGGCGGGCTATCCGCAGGAATATATGGCGATGGCCAACCGCGTGGTGGACCTGGCGCATCAGATCGTCGGCTCGTCGCGCATTTGACGCGGTAGGCGTTGCCCCCACCCACCCGGCTCCCACAAGGGGGGAGCCAGAGGATCGGCGAAAAACCCGCAGGACCCCGCGGGCCGCTCAGGCCCGCAGATGTTCGATGTACTTCGGCACACCCTCCAACTCCAGTCGCACGGCACCCGCCTCGACCACCAACGGCTGGTCCTGCCCCTCGAGCAGCAGCAGGCAGCGGATCCGGCCCCGGCTCGAGAACGGAATCGGGATCATGTCCCGATAGCTGTAGATGTTCTCATCGATCTCACCCCCGGCACAGTGGCAGGGACCGGGAGGCACCCCGGAGTGGGCCGCCACGCCCTCCAGAACGAGTGTGCCGGCCTGCCACCAACGGGTGCGCTCCGCTGAACCGGTCATCCGCTTGATGATCAGGGCGCGCGAAAATACGATGCCGATTGCGGACTCGGCCTCGGTAATCGAGGCGATCTGTGAGCCCTTGAGGTCGATGTGGCTGTGGTCCATGGGAGAGTCCTGGGGCGTTCGGGATGGTCCGGGAAGGGCAATCGATGCGTAGCGGCAGTCCGGTCAGCCGTCCTGCGGATCACTGCCGAGATCGAGCTGAAGCTCTTTGATCTTGCGAGTTAGGGTATTGCGGCCCCAGCCCAGGAGCCGGGCGGCATCCTGACGCCGCCCGCCGGTGTGCTCCAGGGCCGTTTGAATCAGGATGGTCTCGAAGGCGGGCATGGCCTGGTCGAGCAGGGCGCTCTCGCCGCGCTTGAGACTCTGGCGCGCCCAGCGCCGGAATACCGCCTCCCAGGATTCGTCCCGATCGCCCTCCGGTTTTACCGCGTTCAACTCGGGCGGCAGGTCTTCCGCATGGACCTCCTTACTGGATGCCATGACGGTGAGCCAGCGCGCCGTATTCTCGAGCTGGCGGACATTGCCCGGCCAATCCAGGCGCTGGAGCTGGTCGACCGCGGTGGGCAGCAGCAGCTTGACCTCGCAGCCGAGCTCGCGAGCGGCCTGGACGAGGAAATGGCGCATCAGCAGTGGAATATCCTCGCGCCGATCGCGCAGGGCCGGCAGGTGGATGCGAATGACGTTCAGGCGGTGATACAGGTCCTCCCGGAAGCGCCCCTGGCGCGCCAATTCATCCAGATTCTGATGGGTCGCGGCGATGATCCGCACATCCACCCGAATCGGTGCCGTGCCCCCCACGCGATAGAATTCGCCATCGGACAGGACCCGCAGCAGGCGCGTCTGGAGTTCCGCGGGCATATCGCCGATCTCGTCGAGAAAGAGGGTGCCGCGGTCGGCCTGCTCGAAGCGCCCCTCACGCCTGGCCTGGGCCCCGGTGAAGGCGCCGCGTTCATGTCCAAAGAGCTCGGATTCCAACAGGTCGCGGGGAATCGCGGCCATGTTCAGGGCGATGAAAGGGCGTTCACTGCGCGGGCTGTGGCGGTGCAGGGCGCGGGCGACCAGTTCTTTGCCGGTTCCGGACTCGCCATTGATCAGGACGGTGATGTTGGAGCGCGCCAGCCGGCCGATGGCGCGAAAGACCTCCTGCATCGACGGGGCCTCACCGATGATCTCGGGGCGATCGAGCTCGGGCAGGTCTTCCTGGACATCGCTGCGCACCCGGCGGCAGGCCCTGGTGACCTGGGAGACGGCCTCGTCGATATCGAAGGGCTTGGGGAGGTATTCAAAGGCCCCGCCGTGAAAGGCCGAGACGGCGCTGTCGAGATCCGAATGGGCGGTCATGATGATGACCGGCAGGCCCTGATAACGAGCGGTAATCTGGCGCAGCAGGTCCAGCCCATCAATCCCGGGCATCCGGATATCCGACAGGATGGCGTCCGGGCGCTCCCGTTCCAGGGCCTCCATGATGCCGACCCCGTTGGAGAAGCAGGTCACATGCATCTCGGCCTTGCGCAGTGCCCGCTCCAGGACCCAGCGGATCGATCGGTCGTCGTCGATCACCCACACCCTGGGCTCTTTAGTCATGTTCGGACTCCAACGGCAAATAGACGAAAAACCGCGTTTCGCCGGGACGGCTCTCGCATTCGATCAGCCCGCCATGCTGATTGATGAGTTCCTGGGCGATCGCTAGTCCCAGTCCGGTACCGCTGGGGTTCCCGGAGACCATCGGGAAGAAGATCTGGTCCTTGAGTTCATCCGGTATCCCAGGCCCGTCATCGCTGACCTCCGCGAGCAATACCAGGCGGTGGCGCCGGTTGCCGATGGTGAATTGGCGCAGCACGCGGGTGCGAAAACCGAGGGTCCCGACCTTGCCGGCCGCGGCGGCGGCATTGCGCGCGATATTCAGCAAGGCCTGAATCAGACGGTCCTGGTCGGCGGTAAATTCGGGGATGCTCGGGTCATAGTCGCGCTGTACTGCGGGTCCCGACGGGTTTTCCGCCAGGATCAGTCCGCGTACATGCTCGAGCACGGTATGGATGTTCACCTTGACGCGGATCGGCATCCGGTTCGGCCCAATCATGCGGTTCATCAGGGCCTGCAGCCGATCGGCCTCTTCGATGATGATGCGGGTGTATTCACGCAATCCCGGGTCGGGGAGTTCCCGCTCCAGGAGCTGCGCAGCCCCGCGCAGACCACCCAGTGGATTCTTGATCTCGTGGGCGAGACCCTTGATGAGGGCCTGCGTAGCCTGATGCTGAGACAGCAGGTGCTCTTCGCGGCTGATGCGCAGTTGCCGATCCACCTGGTGGATCTCGACCAGCAACTCGGCCTCTGCATCAAAATGGTGCAGGGGTAACACGGTACAGTTCACCGTGATGGTGCGCCCGTCCAGGAGGGTGACATTGAGTTCACGCTCGGTGAAGGGCTGCCGCGAGCGCAAGGCCTCTTTGAGGCGGTGCTCAACCTTGGTGTCCGGACAGGGCAGCACATGGACCGCGTGCAGACCGACCACATGGCGAGCGCTGAACTGAAAGAGCATCTCGGCCGCCGGGTTCAAGTACCGCAGGCACAGGTCGGCGCCGAAAAGCATCACCGCGGTGTTTAAATGATCCAGAACCGTCTGTTCAAGCGGCGATGTGGCCACGTTACTGATATTCCTGTCGGGTGTCTGAGGCCGTGCACACCCATCCCGGTGGATGGCGTTATAAGGTCGTGCCAAGCGATGCGCAGTCCACCAGCGGCGGCTAAGGCAGCACGCCCGGCGGGATAGGCTTACGTAGATGGAAGATGACGATCGAGGTGCCGGCAATGACCGCACCCTGGGGGTCGCGGATCTGGGCATAGGCCCGGTGGCTGCCGAAGTTGAGCCCCTGAAGGTTAAGTTGCGTACCCGCCGACTTCTCCACAGGGATGGCGACGTCGTCCAGGACCAACTCGATCTTGTGTCCTTCCATCAAGGGTGGGTCCAGCAGCAGGCTGACCGCCACCGTGTCCTCAGGCTGCCGCAGGGTCTTGTTGGTTTCCGGAGACAGGATCTCGAACGCTGAATAGGGTCCCGGTTTCGGCGCAGCCCCCGGAGGGGATACCGTCGAGTCGGCGGCGGCCGGCTTGGGCAACTTGAGCCCGATGGCCTGGGAGTCCGGCTCGCGGCGGTCGGAAAACTGAGTACGACCATCGGCGTCGACCCATTTAAAGACCTGCGCGGACGCGCCGATCGACATGAAGAAGATGAAAACCGGCAGTATCCTGATCATCGCCACAGGATAGTCGAGTCGGGCCTCTGACTCAACGTGGCGGCGGCACCCCGTGCGGGGCACCGCCGACGCGCCGGGCCGAGGCCCCGAGGTTCTAGAGGCTGTAATAGAGGTCGAACTCGACCGGATGGGTGGTCATACGCAGCCGCGTGACCTCGTGCATCTTCAACGCGATGTAGGCATCGATCAGATCATCGGTGAAGACCCCACCGGTGGTCAGGAACTCCCGGTCCTTGTCGAGCTCGGCAAGCGCCATATCAAGGGCATGGCATACGGTCGGGATGGCCTTTTCCTCCTCGGGCGGCAGGTCGTAGAGGTCCTTGTCCATCGGGTCGCCGGGGTGGATCTTGTTCTGAATCCCGTCGAGCCCCGCCATCATCATGGCCGCAAAGGAAAGGTAGGGGTTACCGGTGCAATCCGGGAAACGGACCTCGATCCGGCGGGCCTTGGGGCTGGACACATGCGGGATACGGATCGACGCCGAGCGGTTGCGGGCCGAGTAGGCGAGCATGACCGGGGCCTCGAAGCCGGGGACCAGCCGTTTGTAGGAGTTGGTGGAGGCATTGGTGAAGGCATTCAAGGCCCTGGCGTGCTTGATGATGCCGCCGATGTAGTAGAGCGCCATCTCGGACAGGCCGCCGTACTTGTCTCCGGAAAACAGGTTCACCCCATCCTTGCTGAGCGACTGGTGGACGTGCATGCCGGTGCCGTTGTCGCCGACCATCGGCTTGGGCATGAAGGTGACGGTCTTGCCCCAACCGTGGGCGACATTCCAGCACACGTACTTCTGAATCTGGTTCCAGTCCGCCCGTTTGACCAGGGACGTGAACTGGGTGCCGATCTCGCACTGACCCGCGGTCGCGACTTCGTGGTGATGAACCTCGACCGGCACACCCATCTCCTCGAGCGCCAGACACATGGCGGCGCGCAGGTCGTTCAGGGAATCGACCGGCGGCACCGGGAAATAGCCGCCCTTGACCCCGGGCCGATGCCCCATGTTGCCGTCCTCGAAGACGCGCTCGGAGTTCCACTCGGCCTCGTCCGAATCGACCTTGTAGAAGCACCCACCCATGTTCGCGCCCCAACGGACGTCGTCGAACACGAAAAATTCGAGCTCGGGGCCGAAAAAGGCGGTGTCGGCGATCCCGGTCGACTTCAGGTAGGCCTCGGCGCGCTTGGCGACGGAGCGCGGATCGCGCTCATAGCCCTGCATGGTGTTCGGCTCGAGGATGTCACAACGGATAATCAGGGTATTTTCGTCGGCAAAGGGGTCCATCACGGCGGTCGATGCCTCGGGCATCAACACCATGTCGGACTCTTGGATGCCTTTCCAACCCGCGATCGAGGACCCATCGAACATCTTGCCGTCCTTGAACATATCCTCGTCGACAAGCGACGCGGGCATGGACACATGCTGCTCCTTGCCCCTGGTATCCGTAAAGCGAAGGTCAACGAACTTGACCTCATGTTCTTTGATCATCTTCAGGACATCGGCCATCGAATCTACTCCAAATGCTGGCTGGATAAATTGGTGCGGCTCGCCGGGGAAGCGGCGAGGGGTGGTTTGGACTTGCCGCCGCCCGCGCCCGTGGGCAAGCGAGCCTAACAGGTCGACGCAAGCGCTGCACGTTCAAGCCGCCGGACGACCCGCCGACCGGGGTATGGACCCTTGGGGCAGGAGCCCGGGAATGGTCCAGCGCAGCGATCCGTCGCTAGGGTTAAGCACGATTCGCGCCAGCGGCAGCGTCGGCCGCGGACCCGCCCGGCGAGGGGACTCTCCCGGGGTAGCGGGTCTGGACACGAGGGGATCGCCCACCCGGCCCTTGTGCGACCCACCACCGGCGCCATCGGGACGCACGAATTCGACGCCCAGCGCCCGTTGCGGCAGCCACCCAGCCGCCCCGGATCACGGGGGCCGTTCGGTTGGCTCGCGGACGCCTTGGGAAGCGCACTGAAACGGACGGCGCCCTGCCTCGAACGCACAACGATGGTGCACTGACACGGTCGCGCATTTGGAATGACACCGAGTACCTGGGGGAGATCGGCGGGGCGGGCACAGGGGTTGCGCAATTCATGCCCCAACGTCGGGAATAGACGCGGCCGCAGCACTGCGAAGTAGTTCCAACCTGACCCGCATAACAGATATACTCTCAGCCTTATACTTCGCGAGCGCGGTAGGGGGTACAGCTTGAATCTCGAGCCGGTTGATGTTTCCAGCTTCCAAGGTCTCATTTTTGCGTTGCAGCGCTATTGGACGGCGCTCGGGTGTGTGATGGTACAGCCGCATGATATGGAGGTGGGCGCCGGCACCTTTCATCCCGCCACCTTTTTGCGGTCCATCGGACCGGAGCCCTGGCGTACGGCCTACGTGCAACCCTCACGCCGCCCCACCGACGGTCGTTACGGGGACAACCCGAACCGGTTACAGCACTACTACCAGTTTCAAGTCCTGCTGAAACCGGCACCGCTCGACATTCAGAACCTTTATCTGGATTCTCTGCGGTATCTTGGGATCGATCCGCTCGTGCATGACATACGGTTCGTCGAGGACAACTGGGAGTCGCCGACCCTTGGCGCCTGGGGGCTCGGCTGGGAGGTTTGGCTCAATGGCATGGAAGTGACGCAGTTTACCTATTTTCAACAAGTCGGTGGGCTTGATTGTCGGCCGGTCAGCGGTGAGATCACGTATGGCCTCGAGCGCATTGCGATGTACCTGCAGTCGGTCGAGAGCGTTTATGACCTGGTGTGGAGCCACTCCGAGTTCGGCCTCGTCACTTACGGGGACGTGTTCCATCAAAACGAGGTGGAGCAGTCGGCTTATAACTTCGAGAAGGCCGAGGTACCGGCGCTCCTGGCGGCGTTTGACGCCAGCGAACGGATCAGTCACCAACTCGTCGCGGACGGTCTGCCCCTGCCGGCGTATGAACAGGTGCTCAAGGCTTCCCACACCTTCAATTTGCTCGACGCGCGCGGGGCGATCTCTGTGACCGAACGACAGCGGTTCATCCTGCGTGTCCGCGCGCTCGCAAGAAACGTCGCGCGCGCCTACTACGAGCGCCGGGAATCCCTCGGGTTTCCGATGCTTAAGCCATGACTCTTGATACGGGCGCGCGCATGACCCAGGATCTTCTAATAGAAATCGGCACGGAGGAATTGCCTCCGGTCTCGCTCCAAGGCTTGGCAAAGGGCTTCGCCGACGGCATCAACAGCCAACTCACCGAGAATGGGATTGGCCATGGGCCGACCACTTCTTATTGCACTCCGCGGCGGCTTGCCGTACTGGTTGCGCAGGTCGAGACCCAGCAGGCGCAACGCACGATCACCCGGCGGGGTCCTGCCGTTGCTGCCGCCTTCGGCCCGGCGGGTCACCCAACCAAGGCGCTTGAAGGTTTTGCCCGCTCCTGCGGCGTCGCGGCATCGGACCTGGCACGTGAACAGTCAGACAAGGGGGAGTGGGTCGTCTTTCGGACGCTCGAGTCCGGACAGGCCACTGCGCGGTTGCTGCCGCGAATACTCGAGCAGGCCCTGGCAGGATTACCCGTGGCGAGACGCATGCGCTGGGGCACCGGCGATGCGGAGTTCGTCCGCCCGGTACACTGGATCTGTCTCGTCTTAGGCGATGAAGCCGTGTCGGCGCAAGTACTTGGGGTTCACGCGGGGACCGAGACCTTCGGGCACCGGTTCCACGCGCCAGGCCCACTGACGGTAACGCACGCGTCACTCTACCCACAGTTACTGCGGGAACGAGGCTTTGTCGAGCCATGTTTTGAACAGCGGCGCGCGCTCATCGTCGCGCAAATCCAACAACTCACGGCCACCCATGGCGTCACAGCGGACCTTCCGGCGGCACTGCTCGACGAGGTTACGGGGCTTGTGGAGTGGCCCACCGCGATCTTTGGGTCATTTGATGAGAGCTTCCTGTCGGTGCCCCCCGAGGTCCTCATTGAGACCATGGAGAAGAATCAGAAGTACTTCCCGGTTCGTGATATCAACGGGCGCTTGCAAGCACGGTTCATTGCCGTTTCCAACATCGAAAGCAAGTGTCCGGAACAAGTGATACAAGGCAATGAGCGGGTGATCCGGCCCCGGTTCGCGGATGCGCAATTTTTTTGGCGGCAAGGTCTGATTCAGCCGCTTGCGGCCAATTTCGAGCGTTTGGAGTCGATTGTCTTTCAGGATAAGCTCGGTTCGGTCGCAGACCGGTGTCGGCGCGTCGCAACTCTGGCCGGTTTGATCGCTGCCACGATTGGCGAAGACCCGGAGTTGGTGGCGCGCGCGGCGATGCTGGCCAAGTGCGATTTGGCGACCGCCATGGTCGCTGAGTTCCCGAGCCTTCAAGGGATCATGGGCCGCTACTACGCCGAGCACGCCGGCGAACCGTCGGCAGTCTGTGCCGCCATTGAAGAGCAGTATCTCCCGCGCCACGCGGGCGACACTCTGCCAACCAAAGGCTGCGGTCTGGTGCTTGCCCTGGCAGATCGCCTGGACCTGTTGGTCGGCTCTTTTGGTATCGGGCACCGGCCAACCGGAGCCAAGGACCCTTATGGCTTGCGACGCGCCTCCATCGCGGTGGTGCGCATTCTTGTGGAAACACCCTTGGACCTCGACCTCAACTCCCTACTGTTGGAGTCTGAGCGGAGTTTTAAATCCGGCGTCCTTAGCCCCGGGACGACCGACGAGGTGTTGGCCTATATCATGGGCCGCTTGGAAGGCTATTACCAGGAGCGTGGGGTGTTGCCGGATAGCGTGGCGTCGGTCATCGCCGCGGGAGGCGCCACACTCAGCCAACTAGACCGGCGGATTCGGGCCGTGCAGTCGTTCCGCAACCGGCCGGAAACCTTGGCCTTGGCGGGGGCCAACAAGCGAATAAGCAACATCCTCGCGAAGGCGGGGGTGTCATTTGATCGCGGGGCGCGGCCGAATCCGGACCTGTTTACCGATGACGCGGAGCACCAACTATGGAATAGAATCGAGGGGCTGGAACTGGCGACGGCACCGCTCATGCGCGAGTGCGATTTTGCGGGGATCTTGGAACAACTCGCGCAGTTACGCGATGACGTCGGCCGGTTCTTTGATCAGGTGATGGTGATGTGCGAGGATCGGTCGGTGCAAGATAACCGACTGCTGCTGTTGACGCGGCTACAGGCGTTGTTCTTGCAGGTGGCGGATATCTCCATGCTGCAAATGGCCTACACGCAGTTCCCTGAGCAATGATTGCCTGCCATGTCGCGTGAACGGTTCGTATTGCTTGACCGTGATGGAGTCATCAACGAGGACGCGGATGATTACATCCGCTGCGCGGCGCAATGGGTGCCGATACCGGGTAGTATGGACGCCATTGCGGCATTGACGCATGCCGGATTCCGGATTGCGATCGTGTCCAACCAATCAGGGCTCGCGCGAGGACTGTTTGATCTTGGCGCCTTGAACGCCATGCACCGGAAATTACACGACCTGGTCTCGCTACGGGGTGGTCGACTCGAGATGATCCTGTTCTGCCCGCACGGGCCAAGTGAAAACTGCGCTTGTCGCAAGCCGCAGCCGGGGCTTCTGCGCAGTGTCAGCGACCGCACTGGGCTTGACCTGCGCGGGGTACCGTTCATTGGGGATTCCATCAGCGACGTCCGCGCCGCAAGACAGGTCGGTATGAAACCGATGCTGGTGAAGAGCGGTAAGGGGCTGCGAACCTTAGGGCTGGGAACTGCAGAGTTGAAGGGCGTTCCTGTTTTTGAGGACTTAAGGGCAGCCACGGACGAACTGATTAACCACTGGTGCGATTCTTGACTCTGCTACGCTCGCTCGCTTACCAGGTCTTCCTTACGCTATCCGTTGCGCTGTTCGGCGGGGCCATTGCAATCGTTGGACCGTGGGTGCCGTTCCGGCTCCTCGCTAAGGTTGCACGGATTTGGGCACGGGCTAACCTGATTGCACTGAAATCCCTGTGCCGGTTGGATTATCGGATCGAGGGGCTGGAACACTTACCGACCTCGACGTGCATCGTCATGAGCAAGCATCAATCGGCCTGGGAAACCATCGCCCTGCGAGCGCTGCTGCCGGTTGAGCATAGCTGGGTTTTGAAGCGGGAATTACTCGACATACCAATCCTCGGAGCGGCGCTGCGCCGGTTTCGGGTTATTGCAATCGATCGTTCCGCCGGTCGCGCTGCCCTCAAACAACTGGTCACCGAAGGCCAGCGCTTGCTTGACACCGGGCATTGGGTGGTCATTTTTCCGGAAGGGACGCGGGTCCCACCCGGTGAACGGGCTCCCTATAACGTCGGCGGCGCCCTACTTGCACAGCGCAGCGGCTACCCGATCTTGCCGATAGCCCATAACGCGGGGGTATTCTGGGGCAGGCGAAGTCTGATTAAACGGGCGGGAACGATCCAACTCGTCATAGGGGAAAGTATCAACAGCACCGGCAAGAGCGCCCAGGAACTGAGCCGCGAAACGGAAAACTGGATTGAGGGTGTCGTCGCCGGCTTGCCGACACGCGCCGATTTTCAGGGCGGTCCTACGCAGCCCGGCTAGCCATCTGCCCGGACTCCTGCCACCGGGCGGTATGATCAGTGCCAGCTAAACATCAAGATGCTCCACATCAAGTGCATGCCGTTCGATAAATTCCCGTCGCGGCTCTACGTTATCTCCCATGAGTGTGGTAAAAATCTGGTCCGCCGCGACCGCGTCTTCTACCGTCACCTTGAGTAAGCGGCGCCCCTCCGGATTCATTGTCGTGTCCCACAACTGCTCCGGGTTCATCTCTCCCAGCCCCTTGTAGCGCTGCATACTATATCCACGCTGTGCCTCTGCCAGCAGCCAACGGATTCCGTCGCCGAGATCGATAATGTCCTTCCTGCGCTCCCCACGTGCCATGTGGGCACCGGGCTGCAGTAGACCCTCAACCTTCTCCCCAAATTCAGCGATTCGCTGATAATCCGCGGTGAGGAAGAAGTCGAGTGGGATTTGTTTGGTTTCCGGAATCCCATGTATCAGGCGAGTTAATTTCAGAAAGCTCGCCTTTTGGGATTCCCGTTGTTCATAGGTCAAGACAAATCGGAGCGACGAATGGGCCAGGTGCGGTTCATTGAGACACTGCGCAAGGCCGCGGCACCAGGTTGCCATAGCCTCGGAATCCTGGAGATTCAAGGAATCGAGTCGCGGGCTGCGGACCAATTCATGGAGAAGGCTTGGATCATAGCGAGACGAGAGGCGGCGCGATATTCCCTCGAATATCTGATATTCGCGCGCCAGTGATTCCAAAGCGGTCGCCGCCAGCGCAGGTGCATCGGCAGCGACATACAGGGCTGCCTCATCGAGGGCCGCCTGCAGCATGGCGGCGTTGAGCTCCGCATCATCCAGAAGGTAATCTTCCTGCTTGCCTTTTTTGAGCTTATAGAGCGGCGGCTGGGCGATAAAGATATGCCCACGGTCGACCAACTCCGGCATCTGACGGTAAAAGAAGGTCAGTAAGAGCGTGCGGATGTGCGCACCGTCGACATCGGCATCGGTCATAATGATGATGCGATGGTAGCGTAAGTTCTCCGGATTATACTCATCGCGCCCGATGCCGCAGCCAAGCGCGGTGATCAGGGTCCCGACCTCTGCCGAAGATAGCATCTTGTCGAACCGCGCCTTCTCGACGTTGAGTATTTTCCCCTTCAGTGGCAGGATAGCCTGAAAGCTGCGATCCCGACCTTGCTTTGCCGATCCGCCTGCGGAATCGCCCTCTACCAGGTAAAGCTCTGATTTTGAAGGATCCTTTTCTTGGCAATCGGCGAGTTTTCCCGGCAGACCGGCGATATCCAAGACACCCTTGCGTCGGGTCATTTCCCGCGCCTTCCTTGCAGCCTCTCTTGCGCGCGCCGCGTCGAGCATCTTCGCAGCGATAATTTTCGCTTGGGCGGGCTGCTCCTCTAGAAAGGCATTGAAGTGGTCTACCACCAGCGATTCGACGGAAGCCTTCACCTCCGATGAGACGAGCTTTTCCTTCGTTTGCGACGAAAACTTCGGATCGCTGAGCTTGACCGACAGTACGGCCGTCAGACCCTCCCTGGCGTCGTCGCCGATTGCCTTGATCTTCTGTGTCTTCTCCAATCCCTCCCGCTCAATATAGCCATTGAGCGTTCTCGTTAACCCGGCGCGAAAACCGGCCAAATGGGTTCCGCCATCGCGCTGAGGTATATTGTTGGTGAAACAGAATATCGTTTCCTGAAATCCCTCGTTCCATTGGAGAGCCAGTTCCAAGGCGATACCCGCGCGTTCAGCGGAGAAATAGATGACGCTCGGATGGATCGGGGTCTTATTTCGGTTCAGGTAATCAACAAATGCACGAATCCCGCCCTGGTAATCGAAAGTATCCTGCCGACCACTCACCTCTTCAGAAAGTACGATCCGCACGCCGGAGTTCAAGAACGAAAGCTCGCGGAGCCGCTTGACGAGAATATCGTAGTGAAAATCGAGATTAGAGAAGATCTCAGATGATGGATAGAAACGGACATAGGTACCCGTCTCGGAAGCGTCGCCGATTTCACGAAGGGGATAAAGAGGCTCTCCCATCGCATATTCCTGGTCGTAGCGCTTGCCACCTCTTGCGATGCGTAGGATCAAGCGCTGCGAAAGCGCATTGACTACGGACACACCGACTCCATGGAGGCCCCCGGAAACTTTATAGGAATTGTCGTCGAATTTTCCGCCGGCATGCAACACGGTCAGGATGACCTCCGCCGCGGAACGGTTTTCCTCGGCGTGAATATCTACCGGAATACCCCGACCGTTATCGCTGACGCTAACAGATCCGTCACGATGCAAGGTGACGGTTATCTCGCTACAGTAGCCTGCCAGGGCTTCGTCGATGGAATTATCGACGACCTCAAAAACCATGTGATGGAGTCCGGTTCCGTCGTCTGTATCGCCGATATACATACCTGGGCGCTTGCGAACTGCGTCCAGACCCCGTAGAACCTTTATATTCGTTGAATCGTATGTCATGGCAGTGTCTGGTCTCGCAAGATAGTGGGCCTGGGACAACCAAGCGGTCGAGCCTAAAAGGACTCAGAAAGGTCGTTCGCACCGTCCTAGATGCCGGCCGATGGGGCAATTATACCCGATCGTAGGGATCTGTTTTGCAGCGTAGGGCGCGCCGTACACAGAGTTTAGCTAAAGCCGATCATCATGACAGGTCAACCACCGCCCCGCGTTCCACGTGGAACAATCGCGTGTCGGGCGGAAGATTTGTTTTCGCCAGCGCGTCCATATCCCCCACCCGCGTATACAAGCACTGTCCGCCGGTAGAACGAAAGAGGCTACATAGGATTGCGCACGAGCGACTATCAAGCTCTGCCCAAAGGTCGTCAAGCAACCAAACCGAACCATAGCCCAGTCGACCGACCTGCACTCGCTCAAACGCCAACTGCAAGAGGCACACCACGATCTTGGTCTGTCCGCGAGACATCGGAAGCTCGCCATCCCGGTTCCGCAACGCGAAATCCGCCCGGTGAGGCCCAACCCGGGTGTAACCGGATATCTGTTCCCCGCCGGCATCCGCAGCGACCGCGTCACCGAGTTCCACCCCCTCCGGCCAGCCAGACCGAAACGTCAATGTTGCTCCATCTAGAAACGAGAAACCTGCCGCATGCGCCGAAAAAGCCTTGCCTAGATCGCTGAATAACCCCTTTCTCGCATGATCGAGGTCAACCCCCAACCGAACAAACTCTTGGTCCCACAGCGGGCGACCGCGAGCCCCCGAGCGCAGCCAGGCATTTCGCTGCTCCAGAACCCGCTTGAACGCCCTTAGGACCTCAGCCCCACGCTGTTCCACGTGGAACAAATTAAGATCAAGGAAGCCTCGCCTTACCGCTGGCTCACCTTCAAAGAGCCGACCGGCACCCTCCCCGATCAGCCGCACGACAAACCACTTAGCGAAATCCGCCCCGTCGCCAACCATGACGCCCTTCACGTATCGCGCCCTAACGGCCTTCTTCCGAAGATACGCTAACTGCCAAACCGCGTCCTCGCCTCCTTCACGGACATCCCCCACCACTCTCGTCACTTCCTTGCCTAGGGACGTCAGGTCACCACTCCTTCGCCCTCTAAAACTCTTGCCCCGCGCCAACAAATACACTGCCTCCAACACCGACGTCTTCCCAGACCCGTTGGCCCCGATAAAAAGCGAGCACGGCCCTCGGACATCCACCTCCGTGTGCTCGATATTCCTGAGCCCGTCGATCCTCAGCAGTTCTACACTCGCGCTGCCCATCGTTCCACCTACCGCCTAAAGCCGCATCGGCATGACGACGTACGTCTCACTGACCGCGCCAACGCCGCGCCAAAGAGAACTACTGCTCCCATCGTCGAAATGAACCTCCACCTGACCGGTGTCAACCGCCGCGAGGAGATCCGCCAAATAGGCGACGTTGAAGCCGATCACGGTCGACTCACCGCCATAGTCCAGTTCCATCTCCTCCACCGCCTCTTCCTGCTCGGGATTATGCGCGACAAGCCTCAACACCCCCGCTTCGAACGACACCCGCAAGCCGCGATACTTCTCATTCGAGAGAATCGCCGTACGGGATAGCGCCTTCTTCAGCACTTCCCGATCCGCGACCGCTACCTTGGACAGTCCGGCCGGGATCACCCTGCCGTACTCAGGATACCGACCGTCAACGAGCTTCGACGAACACACCGAATCTCCCAGAACGAATCGTATCAACCGCTCCCCGATCTCAATCCGAACCAAATTTGAACCAAAGCTCAGTTGTCTCCTCAGTTCATTCACCGTCTTGTACGGAATGATCACGGCCCGACTCTCGGGAACACCAAGCGCACAGGCATGGGCATAGCATGCGAGTCGGTGGCCGTCCGTCGCCACGGCCCGCAGGCCTGACTCATCGAGTTCAAGCAACAAGCCGTTCAGATAATACCGAACGTCCTGCTGTGCCATCGCAAACGCCGTCTTCTCGAAAATTCGCTTTAAAATCCCTTCTTCAATCTCGATCACAAGTTCAGGCGAAACTGCCTCCATCAACGGGAAATCCTGCGCCGGCAAGGTTCCCAATACATATCGCCCGCGCCCCGCCGTCAATACACAGCGATCACCAGCTATCTTTAGGCGCACCTCCGAACCGTCCGCAAGGGAACGGACAATATCTCCCAGCTTTCGCGCCGGCACGGTCCCTTCGCCTTCCTCCATCAGATCCGCAGCGCAGCGCGACCGGATCTCGATTTCCATATCCGTTCCGACGATTATCAACCCCCCCTCCTGTGCACGTAACAGCAGGTTGCCCAAGATCGGAAGCGTCTGGCGTCGCTCGACGACCGCCACGACCCGACTCAACACCGGCAGGAGTTCTTCCCGCCCAATCTGCACATCCATACCGAGGCCCCTCTTAACAAGAGTAGAAAATATATAATAGTCTGTAGTTATAAGGACTGTGGAAATGTGTGCTACACATTTTTCTCCAAAGGTATCAGTACACTGCAACAATGCAGGGGTACTCTAAGGCGCTGATCAACCTGTGGACAACTGCCCCGCGGAATCTCCTCCGGATACCATACCCAGGTTATCCACAGTTAGGATGACAGGCTTCTCAACAAATTCTTGAAATCCTCCTCAACTGCCGGATCGCTATCCCGAAGTTCCCGAATTTTCCGCGTCGCATGGAGCACTGTAGTATGATCCCGACCGCCGAACGCACTGCCGATTTCCGGCAGACTGTGTTTCGTCAGTTCCTTAGCCAAGGCCATCGCAATCTGACGCGGCCTGGCGATTGAACGACTGCGCTTGGCCGACAGCAGGTCCGTGCTGCGAACCTTGAAATATTCACAAACTGTCTTCTGAATACTGGCGATGGTCACCCGCTTGTCTTGTGCCGCCAACATGTCCCGTAGGGTCTCTTTGGCAAACTCTACGGTGATCGCCCGGCCGGTAAACTGGGAATTCGCTACGAGCCGCCGCAGCGCTCCTTCCAGTTCTCTGATATTGGAACGGATGCGTCGGCCAACGAAGAACCCGACATCTTCCGGGAGCACAATGCCGAACTGGCTTGCCTTACTCTGGAGGATGGCGACGCTTGTTTCCAGGTCGGGAGGCTCGATCGAGACCGTCAGCCCCCACCCGAATCGGGACTTCAGACGCTCTTCAAGGCCGACAACCTCCCGAGGAAAGCGATCACTCGAGAGGACGATCTGTTGCCGGGACTCAAACAGCGCGTTAAACGTATGAAAGAATTCCTCCTGTGAACGTTCCTTACCAGCAAAAAACTGTACGTCGTCGATCAGTAAGGCGTTCAGGGAACGGTAGGTCTTCTTGAACTCGTCGATTCGGTTGTGCTGTAAGGCGCGAATCATCTCCGCCACAAACCGCTCCGAGTGCAGATAGGTCACTTTCGCGTTCGGGTTGCTCTCCAGCAGCATGTTGCCGACCGCGTGCATCAAGTGCGTCTTGCCCAGCCCAACACCGCCGTAGATAAACAATGGATTGTAGGCAACACCGGGATTTTGGCTGATCTGAATTGATGCTGCCCGTGCCAGTTGATTTGACTTCCCCTCCACGAAACTGGCAAAGCTGAATTCTGGATTGATGTTTGCTTCCGCGCGCCGCTCGCTCAGAACCGAGGGCTGCATCCTGATCGCGGAGGAACCCGATCCCGGCGTGCCCGCCGGGCGATCGAGCCCGCCGACATCGAATCTCAACTGGGTAATCGTTCCCTCGCTCGTGTGGCGACATAATTCAAGCAAACGTTGTTCATAATGCTGCCGCGCCCAGTCCTGCACAAACTTATTGGGTGCCAGCAAACGCAGCAGCTCGCCTTCGCGTTGCGCCTGCAACGGCAGAATCCAGGTGTTGAACTCGGCTGCCGTCAATTCCCCTTTCAGTCTTTGCACACAATCCTGCCAAGGATCCATAGCTTCCCCCAGTGACTATTTTGAAACCGATATTACCCTCGACCCGGTCGCCGCGCCCGCGCAGTGCCGACCAGTGATCGCTACCGGTAGTGTTGCGGCCCGCCCGGCGGCCCGACCCGAGCGAGCAGTATGGCGCAGTCTAGCGCCCCGTTCCGGAGTTATCCACAACGCTCGCACCGCCGGGAAGCTGCTAATGTCGTTGACACGGACGAGCAAACCGATTATGTTCCTACGTCTTTTTCCCGACGTCTGCGAAGACGTCGCCTAGCTTCTCGCAGAGACTTTCGTCATGAAACGCACCTTCCAACCGAGCCGCATCAAGCGCGCCCGTACCCACGGATTCCGCGCACGGAGCGCCACACGCAACGGCCGCAAGGTCCTCAGCGCCCGCCGCGCGAAGGGGCGTGTACGTTTAGCCCCCTGAGCTCCATCCCGGCCGGCACGCCTTCGTCGGAACACTCAGCCACCCTCGCTGAGTCGCCAGCGGCCAACCGCCGCTTTGAAAAATCGTCACGGTTGCGTGAGGCCGGGCAGTTCAAGCGTGTCTTCGCTAAGCCACAGCGCTTCGACGCGGCTGGGTTCGTGGTCGTCGCCAGGGCCAATGGGCTGGGCCGGGCGCGACTTGGGCTCGCAATTTCAAAGCGATGTTGTGCCCGTGCGGTCGATCGTAACAAATTGAAGCGCATCGCCCGCGAGAGCTTTCGCGCTCTCGTGAACCGCCTGCCCGCGGTCGATATTGTGGTGCTGTGCGCGTCGAAGGCGAAGCGGCTCACTAATCCTGAGCTGTTTTCAGGTTTGGACCGTGCGTGGCACACGCTGTTAGGCAAAATATGGGTCGACTCTTGATTCTACTGATTCAATTTTATCAGGTGGTGATCAGCCCACTGATCGGCCCCCATTGCCGGTTCTACCCAACCTGCTCCCACTACACGATTGGGGCTATTGAGCGCCACGGTGTTTTCAAGGGACTCTATCTGGGAGTGCGCCGCCTCTCCAGATGCCATCCCTGGCATCCCGGCGGGCTTGACCCGGTTCCACCTAAAAAGCAGTAATTCCAATGGAAAACTTCCGCCTGGTCCTTATCGTTTCGCTGGCCGCCGTCTTGCTGCTCATCTATCAGGCATGGGTGCATGACACTGGCCAGGTCAGCAAGGGCCCTGCCGTCACATTGTCGGAGTCCCAGACGACGCCGACTGGGGCACATACCCCTCAGATCCCAGTCGTGCCGACAGATTCCGCACCTGGCCGGATCGGCGTCCGGTCCCCTGGGGCTCAGGTTGGCCCGACCGGGGGACAGGTGATTACCGTCGAGACGGACGTATTGCGCGCGGAGATCTCGCTGCGCGGCGGGACTATCTCCAGTGCATGGCTTCTCGATTACCCGGTGTCCCCCGAGGACCAAACGGATAAGGTTCGGCTGCTGAAGCCAGAGCCGCCCAATTTTTTTGTCGCGGAGTCAGGCCTGATCCCGATCGGTACCAGTGCCGACGCGCTGCCTGGCTATGATGCGGTTTTTTCCAGTGAGTCCCGGGACTATCGGCTCGGGGCCGATCAGTCGACGTTACCGGTCGAGTTGACCTGGACCAACGATGCGGGCATCAAGGTCCGTAAAAGCCTGCTTTTCAAGCGGGGCAGTTATCTGGTGGAGACCAGCCAGGAGGTTGTGAACGCGACGGATAAACCGTTGGTGGCGCGGGAATATACCCAACTGCAGCGGACTGAATATCAGGACCCGAACGCATCACGTTTTATCAGCACCTACACTGGCGGTGTTTATTACAGTCCGGTAGACAAGTACAAGAAGGTCCCCTTTGCCAATTTTAAGGACAGTAAGGACGCACAGGGGCAAAAGCTCTACGGTCAGGTAAGTGACGGTTGGATCGCGATGATTCAGCATTATTTCCTGGCTGCCTGGATCCCGCCACGCGGGGTGGAAGAGAGCTTCTACACTAACGTTCTGGATGGGAATCGCTACGTCATCGGGCAGTTTTCACCCGCCGTGACGATTGCGCCCGGTGCCACTCAGGCCTTCCCAAATCAGCTTTTTCTCGGACCGAAACTGCCGGACGCGCTCGACAAGATCGCACCCGGCCTGGGGCTTACCGTCGACTACGGTTGGTTGACCGTGATTGCCCAACCGATTCACTGGCTCCTGGATCAGATCTACGGCGTGGTCGGGAACTGGGGATGGTCGATCATCGTGCTGACCATCCTGATCAAGCTCGCCTTCTACAAGTTGTCCGAGACCAGTTATAAGTCCATGGCGAACATGCGCCAGTTGACCCCGCGGATGGCGGCGCTGAAGGATCGCTATGGGGACGACAAGGAGCGGTTGAATCAGGCCATGATGGAACTGTACAAGACCGAGAAGATCAATCCGCTCGGTGGCTGTCTGCCGATCGTTGTGCAGATTCCAGTCTTTATCGCGCTGTATTGGGTGTTGCTGGAAAGTGTCGAGTTGCGTCAGGCGCCCTTTATCCTGTGGATCGATAATCTGTCCGCGCCCGATCCCTACTACGTGCTGCCCCTGATCATGGGCGTTTCCATGTTCGTGCAGTCGAAGCTCAACCCGGCACCGCCGGACCCGATGCAAGCGAAGATCATGATGAGCTTGCCGTTCATCTTCACGGTGTTTTTCGCCTTCTTCCCGTCGGGCTTGGTGCTTTACTGGACCGTAAATAACGTCCTGTCCATTGCGCAACAGTGGCACATTACCCGCAACCTGGAAAAGGAAACGGCCAAACGCAAGCGGTGATCGACGATTCCGGTCGGCCGGGAACAGGGCGTGAGCGCTGACACCATTGTTGCCATCGCCACGCCCCCCGGCGTGGGCGGCATCGGTGTGATTCGCATCAGTGGCCCGGGGGTAAAAAAAATTTCTCGAGCCATGCTTGGGCGATTGCCCAAGGCGCGCCGCTCCTGCCTATGCTCCTTCCTCGACTCCTCGGGCCAACCGATCGATCAAGGCCTGGCGATTTTCTACCGCGGTCCTGCTTCCTTCACGGGCGAGGATAGCCTTGAACTCCAAGGCCATGGCGGCCCCGTCGTCCTGGACCTACTGCTGAGCCGCTGTCTTGAACTCGGCGCACGCCTGGCCCGCCCAGGCGAATTCACCCAACGCGCCTATCTCAACGGCAAACTCGATCTGATTCAGGCCGAAGCCATCGCCGACCTGATTGAAAGCTCCACCTCGCTGACGGCGCGATTGTCGATCCGCAGCCTCCAAGGGGTCTTCTCGACGCGCATCCGTTGCATGGTCGATCAGTTGATCCACCTGCGGACCTGTCTCGAGGCAACACTCGACTTTCCCGAGGACGACATCGATCCTCACTCCCGGGGACAGATCCGCCTCGATCTCACCGAGCTACTGGCCAGCGCACGCCTAATCCTTACCGAAGCCCATCAAGGAGAGCGGATCCGCGACGGCCTGACCGTCGTCATCGCCGGCCGTCCCAATGCCGGCAAGTCGAGCTTGCTCAACGCCTTATTGCAATATGATGCGGCCATCGTAAACCCGGTGCCCGGCACGACCCGCGACCTGCTGCGGTGCGATATGCAGATCGATGGGCTGCCAGTGAAGCTCATCGATACCGCGGGTATCCGTGAGACCACGGAACCGGTAGAACTCGAAGGTGTGCGGCGCGCCTGCCGACAACTCGATCACGCGGACCTGATCCTCTGGGTCTACGATACCAGACTGGGACTTGAACCAAATGAACTGCGCGAACTCCCCCCAGCGATCCCGGTAACACTGATACGCAATAAGATCGATCTGGCACTGCCGGGCGATGATTCGCCTATCCCCAAAGACGTGCCCGTTATACCCCTCTCGGCCCTGACCGGACGCGGCCTCGCCGAATTACGCCAACATGTGAAGTCAAAGGCTGGGGTCGACGGGATCGGCGAGGGCTCATTTGTCGCGCGCCGTCGGCATCTGGACGCCTTACGCCGTGGTCTGGACGCCATGCAACGCGCCGCCCACGCATTGGACAGCGGCATTGGAGTTGAAGTCGTTGCGCTGGAATTGCTCGAGGCGCAGCGAGCCTGCGGGGAGATCACCGGGGAGGTCACACCAGACGACCTGCTCGAGCGCATCTTCTCCAGCTTCTGCATCGGCAAGTAGTATTGATACAAATCCTTTTAAGATGCCCGACGCCGCCGTGGGTGGAAGCGGCGGACCTCTTGCGCAAGCCGCTCCTGATCCCGGTTGCCGCGCTTTGCCATATAGCGCCCGCTGACATACAGCGACAGGATACGCCCCACCTGGGCCGCGAGATCCGGCCGGGCCGCGACCACGCGGCGTCCGAAGTCCCGCGGGCCTTCGCTCGCCGCTCTCGTCAGGCCGATCGCCGCTAACCGGGCGCAAAAATGCGAATAATCGCGCGTGCCCGGGTCCATCGGCTGCGCCTGTCGCATGAGTGCAAACAGCACCAGGCCCATCACCAATGAGCCGGAGGAGACCATCATGGCCGCCAGGGCGAACTGACCGTAGTCGCGCAGTCCCAACTCGTCGAGGAACTGGTCCTGACGATCGCTGGAGAAGTCCAGCACGGTCTCCTGCCACACCGCATCCAGACTATCGGCCAGGTTACGCAGTTGTCGGATGGTCCGGCCGAAGGCCCCCTGCGGGTCGACCTGGAAGCGCAGCGGGGCGGCCGCCCCGAGTAGCCGGGAGGCACCCTGATTGTCGATCCGCGACGGCGCAACCGCGCTCGTCGGGTCTACCCGCACCCAGCCGCGCCCCTCGATGGCGACCTCCACCCAGGCGTGCGCGTCGGACTGCCAGATCATATGATAGCCGCCGATGCGATTGGGTTCTCCGCCCAGATACCCGAGCACCACCCGCGACGGCACCCCGGCGATACGCATCAGGAGTGCGAAGCTGCCGGCGTAGTGCTCGCAGAAGCCGCTGCGGGTCACGAACAGGAACTCATCCCAGGTGTTGGCCCCGAGTCTTGGCGGCACCAGGGTGTAGTGGAAATCCTCGCGCGCAAAATAGGCAAGACCGGACTGCACCAGGTCCCAATCGGAATCGGCGGTGCGCCCCCACTCGGCCACCAGCGCCCGCTCGCGTCCGCTGACGGACGACGGTAATCGCAGGGCGTACTGCCGCTCGGCCGCGGGTGGGTCCGCGGTCCGGTAGCGCAGGGCGGAGCGCGCACGGTAGCGCTTGGCCGTGGTCAGTGCCGTCGTGGCGGTCAACGTAAAGGCCGGACCGAGAATGGTATCGGCCGGGTATGCAACGGGTAGGTCCAACGCGAATAACCAACGCTGTTGGGACGCCTCCAGTACCACCTCGTAGTCGAGCAGTTCCTCCGCCAGGCTCGGTTGCGGTCCAACCATCCAGTGCGGCGGGTCGCGCCCCGGCGACCAGCGGCGATCGTCAACCTCCCACAACACCAGACCGCGCCAGTAGAGCCGTGCCGGAGCAGGCGGGGGTTGCTGGAAGCGGGCGCGAAACGCCAGCTCGCCATTGACCACCAGCTCACTGACTGAACCAGGCTCCATGGTTTCGCTCATCCCCATGGTCCCCCGGTCACGCTCTAGGCCCAGGCTCCACAGTGGCGTGCTCAGGCGCGGAAAGAGCAGGAACAGCACCAGCGTCAGGGGCACGGCCTGAAGTACGACCTGAACGGTGACCCGTACGGTCCGGTGCAGCGGCGCGGTCCCCAAACCGCCGTTGAGGTCGACCAGGAGGGCGACGACCATGATCGCCACCAGGCCCAGAAAGAGCGTCAGTCCGATCCCCTGCCCGAACAGGAACTGCACCACGATCAGCAGGCCCAGCACGATTGCGACGATCCGGTGGTCGCGCCGGTCCCGTAGTTCCAGGAGCTTCACGGCCAGCATGGTCACCAACAGGGCGGTGCCGCCGACCTTGCCCACCAGGCTGTGGTTGATGAGCACACAGTTCAGCACCCCGACCAACGTCAAGGCCAATAGGGACCAAGTGCCCGGGGTGGCGGCCGGCCAGCGCAGGGCCGCGAGCCGCAATCCAAGCATCAGTGCGCAGAAGACCGACACCTGCCACGCCAGATGGGGGGCGAGCGGCAGATACGCGGCCGCCGCCGTCAGGGTGACCGCGAGGGTCTGGTGGCGCTCGGGCCGCGCGTCGATCGGGTTAGGCTTGCGCTTGCCCGTGATTAATCGCATGGGTCGTCGCCTGGTTCATCGGCCGCCGGTTTTCTTCATGCCCACCGAGCCCCTGCTCGAACAGGGCAAGGGTGCGTAGGCACCGCTCGCGATGCGCCAGCCCGAGGTCGAGGCCGATCTGCACCCCGGGCAGGCGCATGCCGAAACGCAGGTTGGACCGGGCGGCGTCCAGCAGCTGCCGGGTCAATAGGCTGATCCGCTCCTCCAGCCCGGGCGCGGCGACCCGCGCCCAATCGATCCAGACATCCAACCCCTCGTCCCCGCCAAACTGCTTGACGATCAGGCCGCGTTCGCGCGCCAGGGCCTTCCAGTCGACGTGTCGGGGGGAATCCCCATAGCGATAGGCGCGCGGTCCCAGGTACTCGTCACTGCCCTCGCCACCGCGCAGCGCCGGGCGCCGCCCGCGACCGGGGTCCGGCGCGGGCGGCGGTGCCGCCGGTGCCGGATGGGGATACACCAGACAACTGGCCTCGGTCTGCGCAAAGCACCAGGCGCGAAACAGGTGCATCGGGTGCCGGGTCTCGACCTGCACCTCGGGCAGCGCCAGCAGCCCGCGTTTTCGCGTCGGGACACTGAGGACGACCACCTGCTGCTCCCTGGCACCGAGAAAGACCGGGGTCACGGGATCCAGCCCGCCAACCAGGCGTAGATCAAACCGGGGTCCGGCGCGTTCGTTGCGCAGCGTGACCTCGAACTGGGCCGGGCTCCCGGCGAATACGGCTGGTCCCGGTCGCGCCCCGATCGCCAGTCCGAGCAGATTGAACCAGCAATGGTGCATCGCCACCAGTCCCGTCGCGGCGAGGAAAAAGGCGAACAACAGCCCCAGGTTGTTCTGATAGTTCAGTGATCCCATGAGCATCAGAAAGACCGCCCCCCCGTACCAGAGCCCGGTCGGGGTCGGCAGGATATAGATCCGGCGAGCGGCGATGCGCGCGCTCCCGTCGGTGCCGACTGGTTCGCGGCGCAACAGCGCTTGAAATCGGCGACTCAGGTTCATGGCACCGGGACCGATGACAGGATCAGGGTCGCCACCTCGTCGTGGTCCAGGCGGCCGCTGCCGTCGCCGCTGACCAGCCGGTGGATACAGCAGGACGGCAGGACCGCCTGGAGGTCCTCCGGCAGCACATAGGCACGGTCCTCGAGCAGCGCCCAAGCCTTGGCGGCCCGCAACAGGCCGACCCCCGCCCGGGGCGAGAGTCCATGCACGAAGCGCTCGCTGCGCCGGGTAAACTGCAGGATGGCGAGACAGTAATCGATAATCGAAGCCGCGGCATGGACCTGGGTGACCAACGCCTGCAGCGCGGCCAGCTCGCCGACGGACAAGACCGGTGCCTGGTGCTCCACCATGATCCGCCGATCCTCCCCGGCCAGCAGGACCCTTTCCTGGTCGGCGGGCGGATAGCCTAAACGGATGCGCATCAGAAAGCGGTCGAGTTGGGACTCCGGCAGCGGAAAGGTCCCGATCTGGTAGGACGGGTTCTGGGTCGCAATCACGAAGAAGGGCTCCGGCAATTGCCGGGTCTCCCCATCCACGGTCACCTGTCGCTCCTCCATCGCCTCGAGCAGGGCGCTCTGGGCCTTCGGCGTCGCGCGGTTGATTTCATCGGCGAGCACCAATTGGGCGAACACCGGACCCGGGTGAAAGCGGAAGCGTTCGTGCTCACGTTCGTAGACCGATACCCCGATCACGTCCGCCGGCAGCAGGTCGCTGGTGAACTGGATGCGCGAGTATTGCAGCCCTAGCAATCGCGCCAGCAGGTGCGCGAGCGTGGTCTTGCCGACCCCCGGCAGGTCCTCGATCAGGAGGTGGCCCCGCGCCAGCAGGCAGGCGAGCGCCAGGCGCAGCTCCCGCCCCTTGCCCAGGATGATGCGCCCCGCCGCGTCCAGCACCCGTTGTGTCAGGTTGGTCGCCAAGGGCCGGATGGGTGCCGGTGCGGACCCTCTCACGCGCGCCCCGGCGCGGCGTCCGAACCCCGGCGCTCAGGGGATCGAGGCACAGGAAAATCGCGATAATCCATGGTTTTGGGGAAGCCTACTTGCGTTAAACTGTAAAGCCTTGTCCGTATTCCTGGAACCGACCCTCATGTTTGCGACCGATTCATACGATGTCATCGTCATCGGCGGCGGCCATGCGGGGACCGAGGCGGCCCTGGCCGCGGCCCGCCTGGGTGTGCGCACCCTGCTCCTGACCCACAACGTCGAAACCATCGGCCAGATGAGCTGCAACCCCGCCATCGGCGGCATCGGCAAGGGCCACCTGGTCCGGGAGCTCGATGCCTTGGGGGGCCTCATGGCCCGGGCGGCGGACCGCGCCGGGATCCAGTTTCGCATCTTGAACGCCAGCAAGGGGCCGGCGGTGCGCGCCACCCGCGCCCAAGCAGACCGCGCGCTCTACAAGGCGGCGGTGCGCGCCGCCTGTGAGGCGCAGCCCAATCTCGCCATCTTTCAGCAGGCGGCCGACGACCTCATCATCGAGAACGGACAGATCACCGGCGTCTGCACACAGATGGGGCTGCGTTTCAAGTCCAGCGCCGTGGTGCTCACCGTCGGGACCTTCCTGGCCGGCCGCATCCATGTCGGGCTCGCCAATTATGAGGGCGGGCGGGCGGGCGATCCACCGGCCAATGCCCTGGCCCGGCGCCTGCGCGACCTACCGCTGCGCTGCGCCCGCCTGAAGACCGGCACGCCGCCGCGGATCGACGGTCGGACCATCGACTACACCCATCTGGAGGAGCAGCCGGGGGACCAGCCCACGCCCGTCTTCTCCTTCCTCGGCAGCATGGCCGATCACCCGCGCCAAGTCAGTTGTCACATCGCCCACACCAATCCCCGCACGCACGCCCTGATCCGCGGCGGTCTGTCGCGCTCACCCCTCTACACCGGCTTGATCGAGGGGGTGGGCCCGCGCTACTGTCCCTCCATCGAGGACAAGGTGGTGCGCTTCGCAGACAAGGACAGTCATCAGGTCTTCGTCGAGCCGGAGGGCCTTTCCACCCATGAGGTCTATCCCAACGGCATCTCCACCAGCCTGCCCTACGACGTGCAGGTCGCGCTGGTGCACTCCATCGCGGGCTTTGAACGGGCCCACCTCACCCGCCCCGGCTACGCCATCGAATACGACTTCTTCGACCCGCGCGACCTGCACGCGACGCTTGCGACCCACCACCTCGAGAACCTGTATTTTGCCGGCCAGATCAACGGCACCACCGGTTACGAGGAGGCGGCCGCCCAGGGGCTGCTGGCCGGGGTCAACGCCGCCCTGCGGGTCTTGGGCCGGGACCCCTGGTATCCACGCCGCGATGAGGCCTACCTGGGGGTGCTGGTGGACGATCTCATCACCAGCGGCACCATTGAGCCCTACCGCATGTTCACCAGCCGGGCCGAGTACCGCCTGTTGCTGCGTGAGGACAACGCGGACCTGCGCCTGACCGAGATCGGGCATCGGCTCGGCCTGGTCGGGGAGGCGCAGTGGCGCGCCTTCGACAGCAAGCGCGAGGCCATCGCGCGCGAGCGCGAGCGGCTGCGCGAGACCTGGGTGCGTCCGCACGCGGTGCCGCAGGCCACGCAGGAGGCCGTCCTGGGCGAACCCCTGCGCCGCGAGGTCCGCGCCCTGGACCTGCTCGCCCGCCCCCGGGTCGACTGGGCCGCCATTGTGCGCCTGACCGGCGAGCCGCCGCACCCGGTTGCACCCGCCGTCGCCGAGCAGCTCGAGATCCAGTGTCACTACGACGGCTACATCGCCCGTCAGCAGGCGGAAATCGACCGCCAGCGCGACCAGGAGTGTAAGCCCTTGCCGGACGGCTTCGACTTCGCCGGGGTCCGCGGGCTCTCCGCGGAGGTGCGCGAGAAGCTCGCCCGGGTGCGCCCCCAGACCCTGGGTCAGGCGGCGCGCATCCCGGGCGTCACGCCCGCCGCCGTCTCGCTGCTGCTGATCCACCTCAAGCGGCAGGCCGGGTGAAGCGACGTAACGCCGTGGCATCGGACCACCGCATCAAAGGAGACTTCCGTGAGCGAATCCAAGCTAGTCGGCCGCACGGCCGAGATCACCAGTGCCGAGGAGGTCGTGGATGTCGGCTTCGGGTTCGCCGCGCAGGATATCTACTGGCCCCGCCGCTTTGCCCCGCGGCGGATCATCGGCTTTAACATCACGCCCGAGCAGGTGCACCTGGCCCGGGCCCGGGTCCGGAAACTCGGCCTGGAGGACCGGATCGACCTGCGCGAAGGCTCGGCCACCGCGACCGGGCTGCCCGACGCCTGTTGCGACGTGGTCACCGCGGTCGAGTGCGCCTTCCATTTCGATACCCGCGAGGACTTTTTCGCCGAGGCCGCCCGCCTGCTGCGCCCGGGCGGGCGCCTGGTACTCGCCGACTCGATCCCATCCGGACCCGACCCCGATCCATGGCAGAACCCCTTGCAGGCCTTGGTGTTCGGCGCGGCCCGCGCCGCGCTCGCGGTACCGCGCGCCAATGTCTACCCGCGCGAGGTCTATGCCGCGAAGCTCGCCGCGGCCGGGTTCGAGGCGGTGCAGGTGACGTCGATCCGCGACCAGGTGTTCCCGGGCTGGCACCGCGCCCTGGTCGATGACCCCGGGTTGCGGCGGCGCCTGGGCCCGGTGGGATGGCTGCTGCGCAGCATTCCCGCGGAGCAGATGTATGCACCCTTCGATTACGTGCTGGCCGTGGGGCGGCGGCAGGGTAGCGCGACGGTCGATTAGTACCGCGTGATCGAAGTGCCGGACCATTGACCGCATCGCTGCCGTAGGGTGCGCTGCGCGCACCTTGAGCGGCTGCGCTCGGGCGCTGCGGTCAGGGTCCCGAGCGGCGCCATGGTGCGCGCGGCGCACCCTACGGCAGTGGGGCTGTCAATGGTCCGGAGCGAAGCCGGGGACCGGTAAAACCGAAGAAAGGCGCGGTTCCCCCTGGTAGGCATGACTCGACGATGAAAAAGTCGTGTCGCATTCTCGGTATTTTGGACATTAGGTATACTGTCCCCGGGATTTCAGGTCCGGCATGGGGGGCGTCGCTTAACGGATGGGATTAGGGGATTCAAGCCTGGCGGGACAGGAGGCGGCGATGTCATGCGCGGGAGTCAGCGGGCGGGACTGGGGCGGTGAGTCGGGCATAGATCTGCTCGGCGGGGCGGCGGACCTCGGGGGCGACCTCGCGCAGATAGTCCGGGGTGCCCTCCAACGCGGCGGCGATGGCCTCCCGCAGGGGGCGCCAGCGTTCGCCAGCCTCGCCACGGTCCAGCAGATCCAATGCCTCCGAAGCGCGACTGGCGGTCACCGCCGCGCGGAAGAGCAGTATAATTTCCTCCCAACTCATCTCTACGTATGAATCCACCCCCACCTCGATAAGCCGCCTGATGAGCGGCGCTGCGGTTGTCCAGTCATCAAGCTTGATCAGGATGGTAGCTAATGTAGGATTGGGGAATAGACTGCTGGGCGCCAATTCTGCGGCGCGTTTCGCTGCTGACTTGGCTTCTGACGCATCCGTGCCGCGATGATACAAGAAACAGGCCAGGGTGCTACTGAACCGAGCGTCTTCCGGAGCCATAGCGACAGCACGCCGAAAAGCCTGCTCGGCCTCACCATATCGCGCAAGATTGTCTTCCAGCAGGTGACCTAGGGCCAACCAATTCTCCGGATCGTTTGGGTCAAGTTCGATGGCATGGCGAAAGGCTTGCTCAGCCTCGTCGTAGCGCGCAGCATAAATTTTTAGCAGGTTACCGAGGTGCCACCAGGGATACGCATCGTTGGAATCTAACTCAATGGCGTGTCGCAACGCTTGCTCGCCTTCTTCTCGGCGGCGAAGAAAATACAGCAACAGGGTGCCGAGAAGGCTCCAGGCCCGCGAATAGTCGGGATTGATGTCGATGGCACGACGGTAGGCTTGTTCGGCATCTTCATAGCGACCCAACTCGTGATTGAGTAGATTCCCGAGTTTGTACCAAGGATCGGCGTCGTTTGGATTGATCGCGATGGCCTGGCGGTAGGCTTGCTCGGCGTCCTCGTAGCGGGCGAACCGGGCGCTCAGCAACGTACCTAGATTACACCAAGGCGCGACCAGTTTAGGCTCGCAATGGATCGCGCGACGGTAGGCTTGCTCCGCATCGTCGTAACGTGCAAGGTGGAATTGCAGCAAGTTGCCGAGGCCGTTCCACGGATATACAACCGCCGAATCGAATTCAATGGCGTGTCGGTAGGCCTGCTCGGCCTCCTCGTAGTAGTCAGTGTAGTCTTGCAACAGGTCGCCTATCTTACTCAGAATCCATGGAGAGCGAAGTGACGATACTTGCAGTGCGGCAAGTACAATTTTGGCCTGAGTTACATCCTTGACTTCACGAAATGACCAAGAAATCGGAACCAATTCCGGAGCACTTAGGCGTTCAGCCGCGGCTTGAGCACCGTCAACGTCGTCACGGGCATCCATATCGCCTTCTGCCAAGGCCCGGTACAGACTGTCTGGTTCTTGTCCAAACGCGCGACTATAGCTGGTGTAACCTGCATCTACCGCTGCATTGATCTCGCGCCATTGTTCGTGGCTTAGATCCTTGGCCACGTCCGCGAATCCTAATTTTAATGCCAGAGGCAACTCGGGGTTACCCAGGAGGCGCACTAGAAATGCGTCCTGGTTGATCTCCGCCCCAACGGCCTCCAGCGCCACGCTGGCTCGCTCCCGGGTCTCCGCCAATGCCTGCATCCTTTCTACCTTGGTCCGGAGGAACGCGTCTTCGCCGCTCAAGTCGAACATCTCGCCAATGCGCGTGCGGGTTTCGCTATCAGCGATCAACGCGCGCAGTCCGTGCGTTTCTAAGGCAGAGCGTAGCGGCGGGCTGTCGATGCACTGGGCCAAGGCCAGACTGTACTCGGCATCCCGCGCATTCGAGCGGCGGCGCGCAAGCTGACCGCGCGCATGACCCTGAAGCTCCTCCGCGTTGAACCACATCCGCAGAAACCGCACCAGCCAGGTGAGCCGCCGCCGCACGCGCCGGCTGGCGCGCATCAGGTACCAGATGTTGAAGAAGCGCTCGCCGATCTGAAACAGTGCGCGTTTGCCGCGGTAGGGCTCGGTCTTCTCGACCAGTCCCTG
Source organism: uncultured Thiodictyon sp. (assembly GCF_903828115.1). GTDB lineage: Bacteria > Pseudomonadota > Gammaproteobacteria > Chromatiales > Chromatiaceae > Thiodictyon. Next base: position 42,487 of record NZ_CAIKKU010000575.1, read on the forward strand.
GGTCTGGAGCCGGGCGAGTTGGGCGGAGACCAGGTTGATCTCCCAGCCCAGGCGGTCGGCGATCTGGCGGGCGGTGGCCGGGTCCCAGTGCAGGGCCAGGGCGTCGACCAGCTTCTGGCTGAGTTCCGGTAGTTCCTCGAAACGCGCCTTGTAGAGCGGTGTGACCCGGTCGAGCAGGCCCTCCAGGTCGCTGCGCACGTCCCCGCCCCCGCCTTGGGCGAGCACGCCATAAAGCAGGACCGTGGTGCGCGGGTTGCCGCCGGTCAGCACATGCAGGGTGCGGATGCGCGCCGGGTCGCTCCGGACCAGTTCGGCCACCGCCGGGGTGTTGCCGACCTCGGCGAGTCGGATCAGGGTGGCGCGCAGTTCCTCCTCGGTGAGGCCCTTCAGTTCGTCGATGCGGAAGAAGTCGTAGAAGGCGGCGTCGTACTTGTAGCTCGCCTCAATGGCGCGGGCGCTGGCGCCGAAGACCAGTAGTTCAGTACGGCTTTGGAGCGTCTCGCGCAATGCCCAGTGGCTGTCGCGCAGGCGGTCCAGGATCAGGTCGGCGTTGTCGAGCAGCAACAGCAGGCGCCGGCCGAGGCGCGCGGCCTCGTCCAGCAGGGCGGCGAGGACGGTCTCTGGGGCAGCGCCAGCCAGGCCCTCGATGCGCTCGTCCAGCGCCTGGGCCTCGGCCCGGCGGCCGGCGCGGTCCAGGGCGTCGCCCAGGGCGTCCAGGCAATTGAGCCAGAGGTCCGCGGGTCGCGCGATATTGTATTGTTCCTCCGGGAAGGTCAGCGGCAGCCAGATGGCCGCGAGTTCCGGGTCCTCGTCGATGGCGACGGCGAGGCGCCGCAGAAGGCTGGTCTTGCCCATGCCGCGTTGGCCGAGGAAGAGCCGATGCTGGGGGATCCGCCCCGGGGGCTCGCGCCGCAGATCGGCCAGGATGCGCTCCAGGAGCGGCAGCCGGCCGACGAAGTAGCGCTTGAGCTCGTCGCGGCTCAGCAGGTCCGGGTTGTAGACGGCCACACCGTGCAGGGCTTCTTCAATCATTTCAGAGCGCCACCCGCGCATGCCAGTAGCGGCGCAATAGTTCCAGGCGGAAACGATAGCGGCCCTCGACCTGGAACAGGTAGCCGTCACTCTCCAGGATATCGAGCAGGTAGCGCAGGCGCTCTTCGCAGGCGTCCGGGTCCTGGACGCGCTCGCTCAATGCGAGCTTCAAGGTATCGCGGCTGGCCCCCCGAAGGTCGCGACAGCAGTGGTTCAGCAGGTGGACCGCGTAGCCGTCGTCCGGGGTGCCCAGTTCCTCACCGAGTCGCTGGCGCCAGTAGTCGAAATAGCCCTTGTGCGAGGGGCCCAAAAGCTCCACGAAGACCTGATCCACCAGCATCGCGGAGGGTTTGACCCCGGCATCGCAAAGGTCGTACAGCTTGCTGAAGGCGATCTGAAGGTAATAGGGCACGGGCCAGCCAAGCTGCTCGATCAGGCGGGCGCGCAATGGTTTGGTGAGGCGGATGGCGTAGCTCTCGGCGAGACTTTGCAGGAATCGGTCGGCCGTGGCCGGGTCGAAGGCGCCGAGCGGGGTCGGCACCAGGTCGTTGACCGTGTCGCCCAGCCCCAGGCGGGCCGCGACGGTGTCGAGTCCGATGGAGCCCGCCAGGACCCAGCGGATGCCCCCATGGTGGTCCTGGCGCAGGTTGCGCAGCCAGTAGAGAAAACCGCGTACCCGCTCACGGCCGTCGTCCTGGCCCAGGAGCTTAAGCAGGAAGACCGGCACCTCATCGACACAGATGAGCCAGCGTCCGTCCAGGTCGCCGATGCCGGCGGCCAGAGCCTCGCCGACCGCCCGCCAGCCGGGGTTGTCGGCCGCCGCCAGGTCGATGCCGACCGGGCCGATCTTGATGGACTTGAGGTTCGGCAGGCGCGCCGCGAGCCCCTTCTGCAGCCGCGCCAGGTCCGAGCCGATTCCGGATTCCGCGGCAGCCACCGCCTTGGCCAACTCCTGGATGCAGCCCATCTCGTCCTCGCAGGGGGCGAAGCTCAGGCCCATGGCCCGGAAGCCGTGGTCGGCCGCGTCCGCGCACAGGGCGCGCATCAGCGAGGTCTTGCCGATCCGCCTGGGGGCCAGTAACAACAGGCTGTCACTCTCCAGCCGACGCCACATCTGGCGCTGTTCCTGTTTGCGGTCGAAGAAGTCGTCGCCCTCGACGGGGGCGCCAGTGACGGAACGCATAAGGCATCTCCCATCGGCAACATTATAAAACGAAATTAGTGTAAACCAAATCTGATGTACTGAAAAGATGTGTGCGCTCAAGCCTGGTCGCCCTGAAGGGCAACCTACACTCGCCCGTGGCCGCAATTCTGATCGAGGCCGACGGTACGGATGTCCTGGCGCACCTGGCGCACCAGGGCAGGTCCCTCGGGCGCTCCTGCTTGCGCATCGGCGCTTGCGTAAACCCCTATCCCTACCGCGGGTCTGGATTGCCCGGCCCGGCCAGCAGCGCGCTCAGGCGGGCGAGTTCCTGTTCGGCTTGCTCGGCCCGCAGCCGCTCGGCCGCGGCGCGCGTCTCGGCCGCCGCGGCCCGCCGGTTGGCGACTTCGACCGGCAGCGGCAGCAGCCCGTCCCGATCGGCCCAGCGCAGCCAGGTCGCGGCGATGCCGTCGAACTCGCCCTCCCACAGCACGAGCTTGAGCCCGAGGACCGCCACCGGCAGGCTGCCGTCGTCCTCGGTGGGCAGCCGCGGCAGGACGGGTATCTGTAACGCGGGAACGATCATGGGCGGATACCTGACAAGGGGTTCGCTGCCGCTGAAGCATACGCGGGAACCGGCCCGGCGCAAGGGACAAGCGGCGGACCCGGGGGCCGGAAAAGCGGGGACCTGTGACGGATTTTAGGGACAGCGGGCGCTCCGGATGCTGCGCAGATCCCTTTGTTTCTTCTTGGCGTCTTGGCGTGAGCAATAGCCGGATTCAGGGTCAATGGGCCGGCACGCAGCGTTCCCGCGCCCAGTCGCGCAGGGCCTCGATCTGCTCGGCCATCACCACGGACAGGGGTTGAGTCCGGCCCAACTCGTTGAGCAGGGCGCAGGTGTCCGGCGCCCGGGTCGTGGCATCCACCGCATAGAGGGCGGACACCACTGCCTGCTCGATCCCGGCCCCGGTGAAGCCCTCGCTCGCCTGCGCCAGACGCAGCAGGTCGAAGCCGGCCGGGTCGAGTCCGCGGCGCCGCAGGTGGATGGCGAAGGCCGCGGCCCGCACCGCCGCGTCCGGCAGGTCGACGAAGAACAGCTCGTCGATCCGCCCCTTGCGGACCAGTTCCGGCGGCAGCCGGTCGATGTCATTGGCGGTGGCGACCAAAAAGACCCGGGTGTTGCGCTCCGCCATCCAGGTCAGCAGCGTCCCCAGCACCCGCCGCCCCACGCCCTCGTCCTCGGTGCCGGTCGCGATGCCCTTCTCGATCTCGTCGATCCACAGACAGCAGGGGGCCATCTGGTCGGCGGTGGCGAGCGCCCGGCGCAGGTTCTTCTCGGTCTCGCCGATGTATTTGTCGTAAAGGGTGCCGAAGTCCAGCCGCAGGAGCGGTACCCCGAAGCGCCCCGCCACGGCCTTGGCCGCCAGGCTCTTGCCGCCGCCCTGCACGCCCAGGAGCAGGATGCCGCGCGGGTAATCCTGGGTGCGGGCGGGGTCTAGGAAGGGCGCGCGGCGGCGCTCCACCCAGGCCTTGAGGTTCGCGAGCCCCGCTACATCCGCGAAGGAGCGGGTGTCGTACTCGAAGCTGATGAGGCCCCCCGGGCTCAGCAACTCGTATTTGGCCCGCTTTACCTCCGCCACGTCTTCTGCCGTGATGGCCCCGTCGTTGCGGATGGCGTTGCGGATCAGGCGCCGCGCATCGGACTCGGTGACGCCCAGCAGGTTCTGGGCGAGCTGCTCGACCGCCTCCCGGGCGGCGCGCACACCGCCGCCGCCGGACTGCTTCCAGGCCTGGGCCTCCTCGCGGATCAGGGCGAGGATGCGGTTGCGCTCCGGCAGCCGCAGGTCGCAGCGCGCGCACAGGTGGCGCAACTCCGGCGGTACCTCCAGGGCGTAGCTCACCAAGACCAAGGTCCGCGGGTGCTCGCCGTAGTCCTGGGCGATCTCTTTGAGCAGACGCACATTGAGCGGTTCAGTCAGATAGGGATGGAAGTCCAGGAGCAGATAGACCCCGGCCTCGCCCCCGGAGCGCAGATAGCGCAGGACCTGGGTCGGCTCCGTCAGCCGCACCTCGGTGTCCGTGTCGAACTCGATCCGCCGCAGGCCCTCGGTCACCGACCAGCGCCAGGCGGGCTGGGCAATGCGCAGCGCGAGCTGGGCGAAGAGTGCAATCACCCGCGGCTCCTCCGTGGACTCGATCAGGATGATCGGGGTGTCCGAGCGCAGCAGGAGTTCGAGGTCGTGCAGGTCCGTCATGGGTGCGTCGCTCAACTGGTGGGGTGAGGGGATTCTAGCCCCCTGGGGCGGGACGAAGAAGGTTCACGCAGGGGCGCAGAGAGGAAGGCGCTTGTTTGGTCTGGGGTTGGGCTGGTGCGGCAGGTGTCGAGGCTGGCGCGCATCTGTGGTATGAGCCGGTCGAGTGTCGTGCCGTTCGGCATCACCAGATGGGTAGGTAGAGCTTGAGCGGCTCATCGGCGCAGGATTGAAAGCCGAAGCGCTGGTAGAAGCGAGAGGCCGTGTCGTCTTTCGCATCCACGAAGACCCCGGCGCTGCCCACCAACTGTGCGGCACCGCGGGCGCGATTGAGCGCATCGGCCAGCAGCAGGCGGCCGAGCCCCTGGACCTGAAGACTCATGGCGGATGGCGAGACGCCCGAGCCGCGTGACCGGGACCTGGCGGGGATAGCGCTTGGTCGAAATGGGCGGCAGGTCGGCGAGCGGGACGATGGCGGCGGCCAGGGCGTAAAACCCGAGGATGCTCGTCGGGCCAAGGTCCGGATGGCCTGCCGCCGCGAAGTGGTCGACCGCGGCCTGACCGGCGGCAACGGCGACGAAGGTCCGGGAGACCCCCTTGGCCTGGTGCTGCAGGGCCGTTTGCCGCAGCCACAGGTCCAGCGGGGCCACGCCGCACTCAAACCCGCTTCGGTTGTGGCGACCAGTCAATGGTTCCAGTCTGATCATCGTGCCGCGCTGCGTAGTCCGCAAGGGCCGCCAGCAGCTTCGGGTTGGGCGGCGGCGGGTTGTCGATGGCGTCCAGGAAGGCCCGTGCGTCCCGCTCCGACAGGCGGATCACCTGTTCCTGTTCGATGATTCGTTCGGCTTCGCGCAGCGCCGACTGCACGACGAACTGGTTGACGGTGGACCCGACCAGGCTGGCCGCGAGTTCCAGCGTCTCCTGGACGCGGAGCGGTACCCGGGCGGTGATGCGGCCGCGTTCGATGGTGGTCTGCGACACGGGGTTTACCCTCGGATTTCTTAATCAGGAGAAGTCTAGCAGGCCGGTGTCATTCTCGTCCGTGACGGCATGATGCTCAAAGCCGATCAGGGCCTTGATCATAATCCCGGGCACTTTGCTGCCCGCGAGGCTGTTGGTCCGCACAGCGGACCCTACGGATCGCGGACTTACCGTAACGGGCGATCGTTCTGGACGACATGAACCGGGCCCGGGCGTAGCGCCTCATCGCCAGTTGAAACGCCGGGGCGTTGCCGCCGACCCACCGCTGCACGAAGTCTGCGCCGCGACCTGCGAGGGCTGCGTGGCCCTATTTTCCTGAGACCAAATCTCGGAATCGAGGCCAGATCGCCCTCTCTGCCCACTGACTCTCGCCGGTGTCTTCAAACTTCGTGTCGCTGGACCTGCCGTCTGCTTGAACGTAGGCCATCGCGACCGTCTGTGATGCCGGGTCGAAAAACACCTGGGCCACCTCGAAACTGGAGAGGATCGCCAGGTCCGGCCGCTCGGCGTCACACTCCCCTTCCCGATATGAGCGACGATACTCACGCATCGCCCCCCGGCGTTCGGTCTCTGTCCAGCGCGAACCTTCGAGTCCCTTCTCCAGGCGGCCCCAGAATGCGGCCTCTCCATCCACTCTTGCACTGTATGTAAAGACCAACGAGTCGATGTCCAGATTCCGATACACCCCGCGAATCTGATCGGGGCTCACGAGGAACCGCCCCATCCGTCCCCGGATCGCTTCGGGACCAGGCACCTGCTCCATCGACAGAAAGTCACAGCCCGACAGCAAGATCACTGCCATCAAACCAACAAAAATATGGATGCGATGCCCGCGCATGGTTTTTCACCCCGAACGTTGGGCCTGGCCAGCCCAAGACCACGCCGACACGGGGTCGCAGTCTAACAGTAACAGCAAAGCCGAGAATTCTCGAATCGGGACCCGCAGACTGTCGCGGCCGGCGGCTGAATCCGTGCCGGTCGCGCAGCGACGCTGTGGGAGCGGCTTCAGCCGCGACGAGGCCGCGCAAGGTACCGCAACG
>NZ_CAIKKU010000576.1 GCF_903828115.1 uncultured Thiodictyon sp.
CACGATCAGGTTGTCCAGCCGCTCGCGCCCGGCGAGCGACAGCCCCGCCAGGGACTCCGGCTCGTCCATCTCGCCGTCGCCGACGAAGGCCCAGACCTTGCGGCCCGCGGTGTCGGCTACACGGCGGTGTTCGAGATAGCGCATGAAGCGCGCCTGATAGATGGCCTGGAGCGGGCCCAGTCCCATCGACCCGGTGGGGAACTGCCAGAACCGCGGCATCAGATAGGGGTGGCAATAGGAGCACAGGCCCGCACCGCCGACCTCGCGCCGGTAGTGGTCGAGCTGGGCCTCGCTCAGCCGCCCTTCCAGGAAGGCGCGCGCGTAGACGCCGGGCGCGGAATGGGGCTGGAAGTACACCAGGTCCCCGGCCTCACCGGCGCGGAAGAAATGATTGAAGCCGACCTCGAAGAGGTCCGCGGCGGAGGCGTAGCTGGCGATGTGACCGCCCAGTTCCATGGAGAAATTGTTGGCGCGCACCACCATCGCCAAGGCGTTCCAGCGCACCAGCGCGACGAGGCGCTGCTCGGTCGCGAGCGTCCCCGGAAACTGCGGCTGCTCGGCAAGCGCAATGGTGTTGCAGTAGGGGGTGCTCCAGACCGGCGGCAGCGCCACGCGCTGCACGCGCGCCCGGTCGAAGAGCCGGCGCAGCAGGAAGGTGGCGCGCTCGCGGCCTTCGCGCTCGATGACCGCATCGAGCGCCTGCAGCCACTCATCGGTCTCGGTCGGGTCCGGGTCCGGCGGGAGCACGGCCCAGTGACCCGAGAGGCTGAAGTCGGAGTTGTCGTTCATAGCAGACTCGGCGGCTCGATGGACGAAGACTCAAGTATCCTTGATGCGCGCAAACTGTCAAAGACCCAACGCGCCAAGGTCGGCCGCCGCGCGGTGGACGTAGCGGGACCTTGCCCATGGAGTCCAAGGCTTTACCGTGAAAGTCCCCTGCGTAGCCAGGCCATCCTGGCCTGGCCAGGCTGGAACAGTCAGGGCTGGAAGCCCTGACTACGCAGGCTCGCTCGCCAGCGATCGGCATGATTTTCATCTGCCGGGGTGGCGCGGGCACCATGACCGTTAGCCTTGGATCTGGGCTAAACTCTCGCGCATTGCCTCTGACTTTTCCCGGAGGGACAAATCCATGGGCTCCGTCGTCGAACTCTATGAAGCACTGGCCAGCGCGCCGGACGAGCGGGCGCGGGCGCGGCTCATCGCCGCCGCCTTCGAGCGTCTGGAGGAGCGCTACCCGCACCTGCCGGACCTCGTCACCCACCAGCAGTTGAGCGAGACCGAACTGCGCCTGCGCAAGGAGATCGAGCAGGTACGCGCGGACTTGACCTTGCAGATCGAGAAGTTGCGCGGCGAGGTCCGGACCGACATCGAGCAGTTGCGCGGCGAGGTCAAGACCGACATCGAGAAGTTGCGCAGCGAACTGCGCGAGACTGAACTACGGCTCCAAAAAGAGATCGAGCACAATCGCAATACCCTACTGATGTGGCTCATCCCGCTCATGTTTGCCCAGGTCGGTGCCCTGGCAGCCCTGGTCAAGTTGCTCTGAAAACGCTGGGCGCGGGGACTCTGCCTGCCCCCGGTCTTCCAAGGCTGAAGCCTTGGACTCCAGGGTCGCGGCAGGCCAAGCGCGGCACAGCAGGGGTATCGCACTATGCATCACATCAGAGTCCAATCGGACCCCATCGACCTGGCCGCCGAGCAGGAGTCACTGTGGCTGGGCCGCCCCGAGGCGGGGGCAGTCGTCACCTTCGTGGGGCTGATGCGCGACCTCAACGCCGGGGTCGCCGTCAGCGCCATGACCCTGGAGCATTACCCCGGAATGACCGAGAAGGCCCTGGAGGCGATTGCCGCGGAGGCCGCCGCCCGCTGGGACCTGCTCGGCATCCGCATCGTCCATCGGGTCGGTCCGCTGAGCCCCCAAGAGGCCATCGTCTTCGTCGGGGTGGCGAGCGCGCACCGCCGGGAGGCCTTCCGCGCCTGCGAGTTCCTGATCGACTATCTAAAGACCCGGGCGCCCTTCTGGAAACAGGAGACGACGGCGCAGGGTCCGCGCTGGGTGGAGGCGCGGGAGACGGATGCGGACGCGGCGGACTGTTGGGGCGCGGACCCGGCAGGCAGCCCCCGATAGGGAATGGTCAGCGTGGACCACTGGAACTCTACGTCCTCTCAGCGCAGCACGGCCAGTTCCTACCGGCGAGCGCCGGTCAGCGGACCGCCCGGATGCGATGACCTGCTCGAACCGCTCGCGGACTGGGACGCCCTAGGAGTCTGTCGGACTTAGCCCTCCGACGCGGTGCTACGCGAAATTTGGAGCTTTCGCTGAAATCCAGTGCACCTGTTTTCGCGTAGCACAACCGAAAGCGGTCAATGTATGATTTTGAGGGGGTCGGGAGCGAAAGTCCGACAGGCTCCTATCGCAACCGGCACCGGAGTTCGAGTTCGATCAGCGCATCGCCTGGTAACACCGCACGCAGCGTCTGCGGCGGACGATCCCCGGCGTGCCGGCCCGCACCCAACGCGGCGGTGCACCAGCGGCTGCCCTCCGCCAGCCCCGCCGCCAGTCTTGCGGGCCGTCCGAAGCCACCCCGGACCACCCACCTGAGCCGCAAAACCGTTTGCCCGGTAGTCTTAGCACGGCTAAGATGAGGACCATATCGCCAAGTCATTTGATATCCGGACAGTGACGTTGGCAGCAATTTCCTAGCCATCTGAAAAATATGGAAAAAACTGCGTCAAGCGGGTCTCGGTTGTCCATATTTTATGAGTCGGCGATATCTGGTCATGGACGGTTAAATTTCCTATCTTTTGGGGTACAGAACATGAAGGTCATCCAATCAAAACCCACTTTCGGTCGTTTCTCGCAGGCCATCGCTGCGTCGACCGTGTTGATACTTGGCTCCTTGCTTCTTGCGGCTCAGGCCAGCGCAGGTCTGGTAAACCTCGCTTTAAACAAACCGGCGACAGCCAGCTCCACTTGGGACACCCCTTCCTATCAGATCGCATACGGCAATGACGGGAATCCTAACACGCCGTGGAATGGCGGCACCCACATTGCCTGGTGGCAAGTTGATCTAGGCAGCGTCCGTTCGATAGACCACATCACTGTAACCGCCAGCGATGGGCCAAATTATCACATGACGTTCCAAGTATCTTGGAGTACGGACGGCTCGAACTGGACAATCGTCAACCCGTCGTGGTCAACTGGAACAGGAACAAATTGGTCTTTCACCTTCCCGATGTTCAACGTTGCGATGCGCTACGTCAGATACCAAACCTTGGGGGACGCCGGCTCTGACTGGGCCGGGCTGGGAGAACTCGAAGCGATTGGTGATAGCAGCACGGTTGTCGCTGCCCCGGCTCCCGTGCCGACGCTCAGCGACTGGGCGCAGTACACGATCGCATTCATGTTGCTGTTCGTTGGCGGCTGGTATCTGCGGAGAGCGAAGCCCACGGGCGGAACGCGATAGCGGTTCCGCCATTGCGATTAGCGACCGCGGTGCCGCCCTCCCGAGTCAGGGCGGCCACCAACAGCGACGTATCGAGATAACGACGCATCAGCAACGCGGGCCTCGAACGACCTCTTTTCTCGTCTCATCGTTTAGCATTAGAGCAAGCGATAGGTTTCGCTGCGCTCTACCCATCCTACTGGGTGTCACGCTTGGCGCCTCGATCATAACTCCGGCCACGCTGCTGGACGGGGGGTCGCTGGTCCGCACAGCGGACCCTACGGGCGCGGGGCCGTAGGGTCC
>NZ_CAIKKU010000577.1 GCF_903828115.1 uncultured Thiodictyon sp.
CCCCTGGAGTCCAAGGCTTCAGCCTTGGAGCGCGCCAAGGCTGAAGCCTTGGACTCCAGAAAGAGGCGACCCGGTCGGCGAGTGCGCCTTAACTCAATGGCAGTGACGCGGGAGCGTGGGAACGAGAAAAGGTCGGCGGAACCCTCCCCTTCGCCCCGGGTTGTCTTGAGCCCCGAAGGGGCATGACATACCAGCCCAGGGCAACGCCCTGGGTTGACGGCATATTTAAGCCCAGCCCTGAAAGGGCGTGACATTACGGCGGAGCGATTTATGTCTCGCCCTTTCAGGGCTAAGCCGATTAAATGGTGCTATCCCAGGGCGTTGCCCTGGGCTGGTATACGCGACCCCGTTGGGGTCGGTGCGCACGATAAGGTGGAACGGGGTACCAGGATCAAGGCTTTGCGGGGGCGCAGGAGATGGGTTTCGCTGCGCTCTACCCGTCCTACGGGCTGCGCAGATCCCTTTGTTTCTTCTTGGTGTCTTGGCGTGAGCAATTGCCGGATTTAGGATCAAGGCCTTGCGGGGGCGCGGAGATGGGTTTCGCTGCGCTCTACCCATCCTACGGGCTGGCGGCGCGGGGAACGCGGGCGGCGGAGTTCGCCGTGGCGCCGCGGCGCGGCCGCAGGCCGCTCCCACAAGGGCCTTTCATGTTCCGCGGTCGCGTCGCGGCTGAAGCCGCTCCCACCGGGTCCCGGCCTGACGTTCACGGTAAGCAATGGCTGCCCAGGCTCGCAGTGGTGTCACGCGGGCCAGGGCCGGGTCAAGGCGGCGGGTCGGACGCGGCGCCGTCGGCGGCCAGGTCGGCGCGCTGTTGGGTGATCTCGCGGCGCAACGCGTCCGGGTCCGGGAGCCCGGCGGTGGGCTGGGCGGGGATCAGGTCCAGGGCCTTGTCGAGCCAGTAGAGGGCGCCGGGGTGGTCGCCGTGCTTGGCGGCCTGATTGGCGTATCGACGGCAGTCGGACAGCAGTTCGGCCGGGGCGTCGGCGGCGCGGGCGGCGTTGATGGCGAACGCCTCCTCCCAGTGCGCCTTGGCCTCGGCGGGGCGGCCAAGAGCGGTGAGGGGCCAGCCGATGTCGTGGAGCGATGTGGCGATATCGGGATGCCCGGCCGGCAGGGCCTTGCGCCGGATCGTCAGGGCCTCTTCGTTCGGCTCCAGCGCCTCCTGATGCCGACCGAGGGCGTCGAGCACCAATGCGATGTTGTTGAGCGATTGGGCGATATTGGGATGCCCGGCCGGCAGGGTCTCGCGCCGGATCGCCAGGCCCTCTTCATGCAACTCCAGCGCCTCCTGATGCCGACCGAGCTTGTTGAGCGCTGATGCGATGTTGTTGAGCGATGCGGCGATATCGGGATGCCCGGCCGACAGCGCCTGGCGCCGGATCGCCAGGGTCTCTTCATTTCTTGCCAATGCAGAGCCCAGTTGCCCAAGATCCGTGAGAATGGCCGCCATGACGCTCAGTACCGTCGCGGCGTTCGTGCTATTCGGGCCTTCCGCCGCTCGGACTAGCTCCAGGCTCTCTTCCGCGACACCGAGTGCCCGCTCAAACTCGCCCGCGTGGTATAGGGCTATCGCGAGTCGATTGAGCCAAAACCCTCGCATCCCCTCCGGCACCCCATGCGGCTGCCGCCCATAGGCATCCAGCCAGGCCAACTGTCGCCAGATAGGCCAGCGGTCCTGATTCTGCTCGATCGCCCCCCAAACGGCCCCAGGCGATACCCGCCGTGCCTTGAGATCGGCGACGAGTTCGCGGCCGGCGGAGCGGGCATGGGCGGCATCAAGCCAATAGAAGAGTTCCCCGTCCAGCGCGCGGCGACGGGCCTCGTCGCCGACATGGTCGAGCACGGCCAGGTGCAGTTCGGCGATGCCGCGGTTGTGCGGCGGCAGCACGGCAGCGAGCCGGGCCAGGAGTGCCTGGGCGCGCTGTTGGCGGTCACGGCGGCTCTGGCGGTTGCGCAGGTGCTGCGCGAGCAGTGGGTTGCGGAAGCGGAAGACCTCCTGGTCGGGGAAGTCCGGGTGTCGACAGCCCAGATAGTCGAGTTGGGGCTCAGGTACGGGCGCGTCGTCGGCTGATTGTTCATTCCCCCTCACCGCGGGAGAGAGTCGTGGGGAGGGTAGCTCGTTGGGCTTGAGCCCGGTAATCCCCCATTCCAGGCGATTCAGCCCATCATCGGTCAATCCAGCGCGCAGGTCGACCCAGGTGAAGGCCTGGAGGAATAGTGGTAATGCCGGCTCGACCGGTGCGTCCGGGAGCAGCACCGGAATCACCGGCAAACGACGGGTCACGCATTGCGATAAGCAAGCGCGCATTTCCGGGGCCTCCCACGGACCCAGGCCGTCTCTGCCGACCAATACGGCGGCCGTGTGCACCGATTGAATGATCCTTTCCACCGCCTCCTGCCAAGGCCGTCCCGGTACCAGTTCTTCTTCGTCCAGCCAGACCTTCAGACCGCGTGCCTGTAGCGCCTGGGCCAGTTGTCGTACCGCCGGCTTATCCCGGCTGTTGTGGCTGAGGAACACGTTGAATGATTCAGGCGCCCCTGCGTGGGAGGGCGTTGGGGGGAGGGGGTGAACGCTCAGGTTGGCCGCCGCCGGATCGCCTTGGGGCTCCACCAGGTGCGCATCGAGCAGGTCGAGCAGTCGGTCGCGGCGCGCCTCGTCCAGGTCGAGACAGTCGGCGACGATGCCGAAGGCGATGTTGCGTCCGCACAGGCAGCCGTGGTCCATAAAGCCGCGCAGGTCCGCGGCGGACTCGGGCCCGGCGTCGGCACGCACCCGCTCGATCAGCCCGTGGAGTGGCCGGAAGAGCCCGGGGCCGAACAATTGGTCCAAATCGGCGAGGGCCTCGGCCTGGTCGCGCAGCCGCCAGACGCCGGCCGGGTCCGGGCCGATCAGGTGGCGCTGGGCCAGGTCTACCAGGGTCAGGGCGGCGAGCCCCGGGCTGCCCTGGGCACGGACGGCAACGGCCTGGAGCAGCGGGCGCGGCAGGGCCTGAGTGCCCAGGCAGCCGGTGAGCCGCTGGTCCAGGTCCGCGGCCGTCAGTGGTTGCAGGGCCGGGCGTAGGGGCTCGAGGTCCTGGTAGTCGCACTCCCGCCCAACGTCGTGCTGGGTGAAGGCGAGCACCAGCCCCGGCAGGCTCGGCAGCCATTGCAGCAGGAGGTCGCGCACGCTCGCCTCGGGCTGGCGCTGTTCCGGGATCTGGAGCAGGAGCCCGCCGCCGCCGTGACGCCCGGAGAGCGCGGCGGCCAGTTCGCGCAGGGTCTCCAGGAAGCGCTCCGGGGCCGGGCGCGCCTGGTCCGGGGTCCAGTGCCGGAAGAAGAGGGCCCGCAGCCCGGCGAGCGGCAGTTCCAATTCGATGGCGAGCGGCAGCCAGGCGAGCCGGTCCCAGCCGGAGAGGTTGAATGCGAGCGTTACCTTGGCCTCGTCCACCTGGGTGCGGATCGCCGCGGCACGGCGTGCGCCCGCGTCGCCATGCCGCTGGCGCAGCTCGAGCAGGACCTTCTCCAGGCGCAGTCGCGGAGTCATGCGGCGCTATTGTCGCTGAGTCACCCTGGGAATTCCGCGAGGCCATGACGATCAGCGTCCTTCCGGAGGCCACGGGCAGGGGGTAGCGGACGTGCAGCCATGCTCCTGTCGCGTAAGATCGCATTGGCTCCCAACAAGGCCGAGCCCCGGTGCGCGAATCGTGTCGACACCGCCTGCCCGCGGGGCTAATCTTTCCCCGCGACCGCCGAACATCCTACCGCCTATGCAAGCAACGAAGCTCAAGACCCTCGAAGACCTGCTGTGCGACCCCGACGAGCGGGTGGAGCTGATCGACGGCGAGATCGTGAAGCGGCCCATGGCGCGCTGCGAGCACGCCTTGGTGCAGAGCCATACGGTCGTCGAGTTGGGACCATTCGACCGGCGCGGCGGCCCCGGCGGCTGGTGGATTCTGACCGAGGTGAGCGTCCTCTACGAGGCGCATCAGTGCCCGGTCCACGATCTGGCCGGATGGCGCAAGGAACGGATGCCGAGCCGCCCGTCCGGGATCATGGAGATGGCTCCCGACTGGGTCTGCGAGATCGTCTCCCCGGGTCACGAGCGCAAAGACACCCTGCACCATTTCCTGCTGCTGCAACGCCGGCGCGTCCCCTACTACTGGATCATCTGGCCCGAGGACCGGGCCCTGATCGCCTATCAACTCGATCACGGCGCCTACAAGGTGGCGGCGACCATCCAGGGCCAGGCGAGGGCACGAGTGCCGCCCTTCGACGAGGCCGAGTTGGACCTCGCCTACATCCTGGGCGATTGACCCAGGCCCGACGTACTCCCGTACTTCCGAACTCCCGTACTTCCGAACTTCCGAACTCCGAACTCCGAACTCCGAACTCCGAACTCCGAACTCCGAACTCCGAACTCCGAACTCCGAACTCCGAACTCCGAACTCCGAACTCCGAACTCCGAACTTCCGAACTCCCATGTCCGAATTCGACCTGATCCGCACCCATTTCGCCGCCCTGGGGTCCAGCCGGGAGGATGTCATCCTCGGCGTCGGCGACGACTGCGCCCTGCTCGCGGTGCCCCCCGGGCAGCAGTTGGCGGTGAGTATCGATACCCTGGCGGCCGGGGTGCACTTCCTGCCCGATTGCGACCCGGAGGCGCTCGGTCACAAGTGCCTGGCGGTGGGGCTGAGCGACCTGGCGGCGATGGGCGCGGCGTCCGCCTGGGCGACCCTGGCCCTGACCCTGCCGGCGGACCTGCCGCGCACCTCGCCGGATTGGCTGGCGGCCTTCGCCCGCGGCTTCGGGCAACTGGCGCGGGCGCACGGCGTCGCCCTGGTGGGGGGCGATACCACCCGCGGACCCCTGTCCATCACGGTGCAGGTACATGGGCTGATCCCGGTCGGGGCCGCGGTCCGGCGTGCCGGTGCGCGAGCGGGTGATCTCGTCTGTGTCAGCGGGACCCTGGGCGATGCGGGGCTCGCACTGCGCGCCCTGGTGGCCGGGGAGGTGCCGGCGCCGGACCTGCGGGCGCGGCTGGAGCGGCCCACGCCGCGGGTCGCCCTGGGGCTTGCCCTGCGGGGGCTGGCGAGTGCCATGATCGATTGTTCGGACGGGTTGGCGGCGGACTTGGGCCACATCCTTGCGGCAAGCGCCGTAGCGGCGGAACTGGACCTGGCCGCCCTGCCGCTCACTGGGGTCGTGGCCGCGGCGGTCGCCGCGACCGGGGACTGGGGCCTGCCGCTCGCCAGTGGTGACGACTATGAGCTGTGTTTCTGCCTGCCGGCCGGGTACCGGGAGCGGCTTGCGGTGATCGCCGCGCGCTGCGGCTGTCTACTGACCCCGGTCGGGCGGGTCCTCACCGGTTCGGGTCTCGTCTGCCGCTCGCCCGCCGGGGCGGTGGTCGCGTTGGACGCCGCCGGATTTGACCATTTTGCCGCGGGGGCGCGCTGAGGTGGAGCGCCGCTCGGTCGCGTACTAAAGCGTGGGCGCCGGTACCATGGCGCCGGTGGGGGCCACATCGACCGTCGGTTTCTTGTCCCCCTTGCGTTCGTCGGCGGTCGCGGCCGGACCCAGGTTAAGGGCGGGTTTCGGGGTCGGCATCGACTTGGCCGTCACGTCGCGGTCCGCCTGGGCCTTGGTCGCCTGTTGGAGTGCCCGCCTGAGCCGCTCGCGCTCGCGCTTGAGGGTCCGCAACTGCTGGCTCTCGTCGCCCGCCGCGCCGGTGTAATCCTTCAAGGCCCCGCGCATCTGCGCTGCGGTCGTTCTGATCTCGGCCTCGATGGACGCCAGTTGTTGGGTCAGGCCATTGATCTCGGCGGGTCCGGCCACGGCACCCGTGGCGGTGAGGGTCACGAGCAAAAGCCCGAGCGCGCGTTTGGATTGCCTCATCATCTTCTCCGTCGACCTGGTGATCGTTCGTGCTTCAGGGCGGCATTCGCGCGGGGCGACTGTCCGTCGGCGCCGGTTCGGTGCCAGGCGCGGCCGGGCGTTTACGGGCGGCGCGGTTGGCCGTCTCCAGCTTGTGCTTGAGGTCGATCTCCTGCACGGTGAGATCGCTGAGATTGGCCCCGCGACGGGGCGTCGGTGTCTCATCGAATGCGGCAGCGGCCTTGTCTATCTGGGGTTCGATGACCTCGAGCCGGTGCTGGATCTCCGGGCGCTGGTACAGGAGTGCCCCGGCCTCATTGCGCCGCTGGGTAGCCTCGGCCTGCGTAATGTCACGTACGATCTTGGCCCGCCGCTGCTTCAGTTCCCGCAGGCGCAGCCCGACGTTACGGATGCCCTGTTGGTCATGGGCACGCAACGTCGATTGCAGCTCGGTTTCGGTTTCGGCAATGACCTGATTGGCATTGGTCAGGTCCTGTTGCAGCAGCACCAGCTCGGACCCGGCGAGGGCGGCCGGCGGCAGGAACAAACCGAGCCACAGGATCATGGGGCGTAGCCAGCCGGCACAGGGCAGCGTGGGCGAACGGCGAGCGGCGGGAGTCATGGCCAGGATGCTACGGCTTCGCCGGCCCCGTGACAAGGTGGGCGGTGGCGGGTGCGATCAGAACTGATGTATTAACGTACATATCGTATGGTACGCATCGCGTACCCGCCAAGCTGCCACGACCGCCGGAGCCGGGTACGCGATGCGTACCCTACAGCTCCAGCTACCGGGCGTCGTTGTCGTTGTCGTTGTCGTTGTCGTGGTCGGATTACTCG
>NZ_CAIKKU010000578.1 GCF_903828115.1 uncultured Thiodictyon sp.
ACAACCCAACCTGCTGTCTAGTGATGCGTTTACCCGACATCTGCGCGCCTTCCCGCGGCAAAAAAATGTCCGGCAGCTTACCTCTGACCGGCCAAGATAGTTGTCACTGACCGGTCAAGATAATTGTCACTAAACACCGTGTTCGGGAATCCGGCGGCCCGCGCTTCGGCCGCGGCCTGGGAGGTGCCCCGGCTCTACCTCAAACCCGCCGCGGCAGGATCGGCACCAGGGCCTCCGACGGTCGAGGCCTTGCGGTTCTCCACCCGCAGTCCGCGGGTGCGCCCTTCGGGCTAGCCCTTCGCCTGGAGCCGGGTCATTTACCTGCCTCCTCAGATACCGTATCGTGAAATCCAATCATTTGGGGGGGTGGCCATCTTGCGTGCGCTCGTCGGGAGAATCTCTGCTCGCTGCCCTTGGTTTCGATTGGGGAAGCTGGCGATCTGTCTGTTGCTCCCTGCGCCGCCCCTGCCGGCCGCGCCGGTGTCTGTCGTCGCCTGGCAGCCCGCGCAGTACAACCCCGCCCCTCTGCCAGATGACCTGATCCTCCCGCTCCCCTGCGGCGGTGCGATGGCCTTCCGCCCGGTGGCGACGGGGAAGCCGCCGAAGGGCGTGGCGGGACTGCCCCCGGAGCTTCAGCGACTCTACGGAGTGACAGGCCGGTTCGATCCATTCGGGGAGGGCACCGGACATATGCTGATCGGCAAGTACGAAGTAACTCGGCTGCAATATCAATCCGTCCAGGCGATGACCCGCGGCCTAGCATGTCCAAATCGCGATGACCGGTCCGCTCTGCCCCAAGCGGAGGTCAACCGCCACGACGCAGAGGGCTTCACCGCCGACCTGTCCCAGTGGTTGGACGAGCAGAAAGACAAGCTGCCGGCCTGCACGACGGGTCTTACGCCCTGTTTGCCCAGGGTCGATGGGGTTGGCGCCACGGTGCGGTTGCCTAGTAAGGACGAGTGGTCTTTCGCGTCGCGCGGCGGCCTCTTGGTCGGTGCCACCGAATTTGCCGGGCGTGCCTACCCCATGCCGAATGGCTTGGATCGGAGCGTAATCGCTAAGCGCCAGGGTGGAAGCGAGGCAGCGCCAATTGGCGGCCTACGCGCCAACCCGCTGGGACTGCACGACACGCTCGGCAACGTCGAGGAGATCATGCTCGACCTCTACCGGGTTGATGGGGCGCCTGGCGAGATCGGCGGCTATGTGGCGTGTGGGGGCAGCTTCTACTCCGAGCCTGCGGAGATCGCTGTGACCTTGTGCCATGAGGTACCCTTGCTCAATAAGACCAGCGACACCGGCTTCCGGGTGGTCGCGGCGGTGCCGGTCTACACCTCGGGTCAGCGCCTTCGGGACGTCCAGCAGCGGGAGGCGGCCGGGAAGGCGCCGGCCATGGCGTCGGAGCCACCAGCTTCATCGACTCCCGCGAGTGCGAAACCGAGAATACTCCTCCCCTTTAAGCCTGATATGGTCGAGTTGCCTGGCGGGAGTTTTCTAATGGGCTGCGCCCCTGGGGACGGCACCTGCCACGACGAGGAGAAACCGGCCCATCGGGTCTCGATCCGCCCCTTCCGCATGGGCAGATACGAGGTGACTCAGGCACAATGGCAGACGGTGATGGGTGAGAATCCCGCCCGCTTCAAAGGAGACGACCGGCCCGTGGAACAGGTCTCGTGGGATGACGCCCAGGCATTTCTCGCGACCCTGAACACCAAGGCCGCCCCCAATAAGCCATACCGCTTGCCGACCGAGGCCGAATGGGAATACGCCGCTCGCGGATTTACCCAGACCCTGTATTGGTGGGGCGACGCCATCGGGAAGGGCAGTGCCAACTGCATGGGCTGCGGCAGCCGCTGGGATGGCAAGGAGACTGCCCCTGTTGGCTCGTTCAAACCCAACCGCTTCGGACTCTACGACACCACGGGTAACGTATGGGAGTGGGTGCAGGACTGTTGGCATTCAGGCTATAGCGGCGCGCCCGCGGACGGCTCGGAGTGGCGAGACAAGTGCGCGTTGACTAAGAAGTTGACTCAGGAAGATGCGATACGTAGGGATTACCAAAGGCGCGCAGGACCTTTAGAGATCGTAGACCAAGACAAGCAGTCAGCCGTGCAACCGCCACGCATCGCATTCGCTCCAATAGTTCTCCGCGTGCTGCGTGGCGGGTCTCTAGCTCACAGCCCAAAGCAAGTGCGAGTGTCGGGACGCGATTTCTTGGAGCCGACCTCCCGAGGCGCGCATATCGGTTTGAGGCTCGCCCAAGACCTCTAGCGCTTGCGCTTACCATGTGATGCCACTGTCGGACCGAATCACCCTGAAGCCGGCCGCTGCGCCCTGAGCGAACCCCGGGACCACGTGCCGCGCGCTGGACCCGCCCGGGACCTGGAAGCTAGACCACGGCGCCGATGCTCAGACATTCAGGTTGCCGGGTGCGCATACACTGACCGGGACTCGCCCGCCAGGCGCGGAGCGAGCATCCGGCCCCGTCTCGCGGGCAATCGTCAGGGCCTTGTGCCGCTCGATCCTGCGAGGTTACCGCCCTGGGTGTCGCGCTCCCCTTCCACCACGGGCCGACGGTGCGCCCTGGCGGTCGCGTGCATAGCCCTGGGGCCGCATCCGCTGGGGTTGGCCGGCGGATTCGACGGGGCGGGCTAATTTAGTTGAGCCCCGCAACGGTAGGGCGGCGATGCCCCCACACGCCGATGTGTCTACCAGTCCGCGGGGTTCTTCGTTCCCGTCAGCAAGACCGCCGGGTAGTGACCCGCCACGGTGCCGACGGGCACCCTTGAGCTTGCCCCCTGCCTGTTCCAGATGCAGGCGCGCACCCTGGCAGGTTCGGCTGGGGAGGCTCGCCGTGGCTCCCTACCGGATACCGAACCAACCGGCGCAACTGGTGCCGCCGATCTGGGGCGCGTGCCTTGGGCTGGCCCTGGCGAGCGTGACCGGGTGGCGTCGGCCGTTTTGCCCGGACCTCGACCCCAACCGCACGCCAGGGTGGCAGCACCCTGGATGGGTCATTCGCGGTCGTGGTCCCCGGTACCAGGGCTCGGGGGCCAGGTGCAGGCGGTCCGGCAATCGCTAGGACCTCAAGCGCTCGGGCTCGGCGACAATCTCGGCGAGCCGGGCGCTCGAAGTCCGAAGGGCGGATGCCCGATAGTGCGATCCGCCAGCCGGTCGGCGGAACCTTCTGCGGAGTTCCGCCCTACGCGGGCTATTTCTTCTTGTCGAGTTTCTTGAAATCCCGGTGCGTCGATTTCAGGGCTTTCTTGACCTCCTTGATGTCTTCCGCCGCCAGCAGTCGCTCGGGCGGCGTCCCGGAAATCTCGATCATCGTCTCGCGCACCTTTTTCCCAACCGTCTCCGCCGTGTATTCTGCCGACGCCTGGCCTTGCACTCCGTCCAGCTTCAGCTTTTCCTCGGTCTGCGTAATCCGGAAAAGGTTCGCCGCAAGCTCCGTCTTGCCCATGAAATCCAGCGGCGAGCGGTGACTTGGTACGTTCTTGAGGTCCCGTAGTTTCGCCAGGCTCATGTTGTACATGCCTCGATAGCCAGCTACCTGGAAAAACGCGTAGTTCTCGACTCCAGCCTGCTTCGCCGCCCCGTGCAGCAACTTCTCGCGGTCGCTCACATCCTCACGGATTAACACCCGCTCTACATCCTGCGCCTCTTCGACGTAGCGTTGGAAGGCCACTGCGAGCGTCGCGAAGTACGCCTGCGCCAGCGCGACCTGTTCCTTCCGCGGGTCTGCATTCATCGCGACCAGGTAGCACGCAAACCGTGAAAGCCGGTAATCGGGTGCGGCCTTGCCGTCGATGTCACGCGGGGACTGCACAAAATTCCCCATGACATCAATATTCAGCGCCACACACGCGGAAATTGCCCGGTTGATAGCGTTCCAAAACGCCGTGCGCGACTCGTAACCCAGTGCCTCCATAAGCGCACTAGCCCACCAGTATCGGAAGCCGTTCTCGCAGGCGAGATCGTCAAACGACAGCCGGCCGTCTTCAAAATGGAAAATATCGTGCGGCGTGGACATCGGGGACTCCTTAAGGGAGGGCGGTAGCGCCGATGATGCCTGAGTTCGGAGGGACTGTCAGGACCTTTAGCCGCTCGCGCAGGTGGAGAGGCGGCCGGGTGGAGCGGGTCGGACGAGTTGGGGCCCCTCGATCCGGGGCGCGTGCCCTGG
Source organism: uncultured Thiodictyon sp. (assembly GCF_903828115.1). GTDB lineage: Bacteria > Pseudomonadota > Gammaproteobacteria > Chromatiales > Chromatiaceae > Thiodictyon. Next base: position 4,184 of record NZ_CAIKKU010000578.1, read on the forward strand.
GAGGTTGCGCCGGCCGTCGAGCGCCGGAACTGTCGCAAGCATCGGGCTTGAGGAACGCACCGCCACGGGCGCGCCACGGCTTCACCAGGGCCGCCCGGTGCATGGCAAGACCTCGAACGCTGCCAGCGGGGCCGGTGGCGATCAGGATGCAACCGCCCGGCGGCGCTCCCTATTCAGCACGGCGCCGACGGTGCCGCCCTTGAAGTTGCCCGGGGTCCCGCTCCCGGCCGCCCTGGCGGGCGCGTGCATGGCCCTGGGGGCGTACCGAGCATGGGGGCGGCCACCTTCACCGGCGGCCAACGACAGCCATACACAGCGCCGGAACCCAGTCGGCCATCATCGGGCTCGCGCATTGCATTTAGCACCATCCGTTCCATAGGCGCACCCTATCAATAAGGGGTCTGCGTGTACGGACCGGCGGGTGTGTATGGGCGGTGCAGTGCCGTCGATAGGGAATCAAGCCGTTGATTCGATAGCCCCCAGAACT
>NZ_CAIKKU010000579.1 GCF_903828115.1 uncultured Thiodictyon sp.
ACAACCCAACCTGCTGTCTAGTGATGCGTTTACCCGACATCTGCGCGCCTTCCCGCGGCAAAAAAATGTCCGGCAGCTTACCTCTGACCGGCCAAGATAGTTGTCACTGACCGGTCAAGATAATTGTCACTAAACACCGTGGCCCAGAAGGCGCGGCAGGAGATCGAGAAACGTGTTCACGAACTGAAACGCCGACGCTCCAACGCCGCTGTCTGGGGTTGCTTCTGGTTGTGGACCTACCCAGGCACCTTTAGGCAACGGTGGGATGTATGGCGACTAGAAAACCCATGCGCGGCGGATGCCTTTATGTTTACGCTGGCGGCGCATCTTGGGGAAGACTGTGGCGCGCGCCTCAAGCAGGTAGCTGAGAAGGGCAGCATTGGCCTCAACACCCTCAAGATCCTCTACGAGTGGGTGCATTCGGTGGTCAGGGAGGAAGACGACATTAAGCGCGAGGACGGCCGCGTTTATTCACCGGGTGACCGAGACCACGCCCAAGGCCTGCGCGATGCCTTGATTCCGGCCATCTCGCACGCCAAATCCGAGCACGCCTACGAAGTCCTTGATGAGCTTCGACAGCGAGCTGCTGCCCCTAACGCCAAATATCTGCGCCACGTGCAGTTCATGATGCGCGAGGAGCAATACGCCAAGAAGCCCGTTGCGCAAGCCGACTACCCCGAGTTCGAGAGAAGCTTCGCTCCGCGCGTTTCCGATTATATGTCCTTCGCAATGGCCGTGGAAACGGACTTGCTCGCCGTGAAGAGCCAGATTGAGACAGGAGACTTCAGCCTGCGGCGCTTCTTCAACTCGCTGAACTTCAACCACATCAAGACCGCCAACGACGGGCTCGCGCTCGAAGAGGACTTCCAGGCGCTACTGGGCAGTGAGCTCAACCACGCAGCGGGCAGCCGCTACGTGGTGACGCTCGAGCCCATCCTCCCAGAGGGGACTCGCCGCGATGTGCTATGCCAGACCGGCTCGCTACGGGCAACTGTCGAACTCAAGATGTCGCTCAGATGGACCCTGGGGGACCTCATTGAGGCATTGGAGAAGCAGCTCGCGGGGCAATACATGAGGGCGCCGAATTCAAAGATAGGCTTCTTCGTTGTCGTGCTCCAGAAACAGCGTGAGTGGGTCGGGCCGGACGACAAGCGTATCGGGTTTGATGAACTCCTTGGCATCCTGAAGAGTAAGGCTCGAGAAAAGGAGAAAACCGACAACTCCGTATACCTGCGTGTGATTGGCATTGATGCCACGCCTAAGGAGGACTTCCGTTCTGCCAGGAGTTCGAGTGAAGCCGTTACCGATGCTGCCACACCAAAATATGCTGACGACGCAGGCAACACCTGGAGCGGCCGCGGCCGCCAGCCGAAGTGGGTTAAGGATGCAGTGAGATCTGGGAAGTTGCTCAACGAACTACTCAATTCCAAAGTTCCGGGCGTCGAACCCATCGCGAAGCTGCGCAATCAACTGCGTAACGAGAAACTCCCATGAATGCGTACATCGTTGTGGAAGGCGAAGCGGACGCGGATCTGATCCGCCGACTCATCCCAGCCGAGTTCAGCGATGGAATTGCCGTGGTGGCGGCCGACGGCAGGTCGTCCGCCGTTTCTCTAAGCAGGACAATATTGGGTGCGCGTCAGACACCGACTGCACTGGTGGTCGACTCCGATACCACCAGCGATGCCCTGGCAAACGAGCAGAAGACGATGCTAAACGATTTGCTGCGCTCGGCCGCCGGGGCGACTCCGTATCTGGTCGCACTGGCAATTCCCGAAACCGAGGCGATCCTGTTCTCGGCACCGGAGGTCCTGGAACGGATCATCGGGGCGAGTTTGAGCGAAACCGACAGAATAACCGCCAGGTTCCGACCCAAGGAAACGCTCGCGCGTCTCATCCGTCCAGCAGGACTAGCGAGCGTGGCGGATCTCCTCTCCCGCCTCAGCGAAAGCGATCTGGCCCGCCTGCGCTGCGACCGGCTGGTCGCCGACCTCATCGACTTCATTCGGGAGTCTCTCCGGCCCGCGAACGCCGGGTTCCGTCGGGCCGGCCAGGAAGGCGCAGACGCGCCTATCCGGATTTCGAGATGACCGTGGGATAGAGCCGGGCATCGACGAACTCTTTGGCGGACAACATTGAGACCTCGGCGGGCCTGGCGATGGCCCATCGCCGCTTGAGCACTTCGGGTGCTATTTCGCCTCAGACCCCGGCAGCGCCGGGGTCCGAGGCGCGCGAGGGGTGTCTAGGGTTGAGCCGGTGCCGGCGGTGCCGCCTGCTCCATGGCGCCCTCGTCATAGGGCATCGGCATGGGTCCAGGGCCGCCCTGGTAGGGGCCGGGGCCATAGCCCGGATAGCCGCCCTGGGGGCCATAGCCGTAGCCGCCGCGCATGGGCCGCTGCGGGGGCATCGGCGGCATCGGGGGCATCGACCAGTCGGGGTCCTGCATCTGTGGGCCGCCGGCGCCGAACATGGCCCGGACGGCTTCCAGTTGCTCGGGGGTCAGGGCCTCGACGGTCTTGCGATACTTCTCGAACTGCTCGTGGGCCTCCTTGCGGCGCTGCTCGGCCGCGACCCAGGGCGGGGTCTCCGGCAGTTCGACGCCGCGCACCGCGGCGCGGGCGCGCATCTCCTTCCAGTGGGTCTCGCGCATGGCGGCGCGC
>NZ_CAIKKU010000580.1 GCF_903828115.1 uncultured Thiodictyon sp.
CCGGGCGGCGATGTCGCGGGTGACGCGGGCGGCGTGGCGGCTGGGGTCGAGGCTCAAGGGATCGAGCCAGAGGGCGCGCAGGCGGGCGCGGATCTCAGGGCGGCGGAGATCCTCCAGACGGATGCGGTGCGAGCGCGGGTCCGGGTAGGGGATGTAGGCCCCGCCGCTGCGGCTGAACTCGCTGTAGAGTTCGATGCTGCGCCCCACGTCGACCACCACGACGAAGGGCGGGCGGCCCTCCGGCGGCGGCAGGGCGCGCACATACTGCACCGCCTGGCCATGGGCGCGCAGCATGGCCTTGTCCCAGCCGCCGGTGTCGAGTGTCAGGCCGGTCTGTTTGCACTCCAGCACATAGCAGGCGCGCCGATACAGGTCGATGAAGCCTTGGCTCTGGATACCGTCGCCGTGCTGGAAGATGACCCGGTGCTCGAAGCAATAGGCGTTGTCTTCACGGTCGCCGCGCGCCGGGTCCGGCTGGGGGAGGGCGAGCAGGGTGCACAGCTCGGTCAGGAAGAGCTGGTAGTTGGCCCGCTCGGTGCCGGTGGCGGCGGACCAGCGGGCGATGAAGGCGTCGATGAGGGCGGGGGCGAGGCCGTCGTTGGGGGGCGGGTCGTCGCGGGCGGTGTCGTCCATGGGTCGGGCTCTCGGGGCGCGGGGGACTGGTTGGTCGTGGATGCTAACCGGGGTGGCGCCTATTCACCAACTCCCGTGCGTTCGACCAGGGGCCTTGCGCCCAACCGGAGGTCGACGCTTTAGCGGGAGGGCCGCCCGCTGAAGCGTCGACCTCCAGTTGTGCTGTGTCATGGCCGTGACACTCGCTGCCCGCTGACTGAAATCGCTGGGACAGTCGCGGGCCAGCGCCGGGGCGCGCGCCGCGCACGAAGGCGCCGCGCGGGGTGGCCGGCAGTCGCCGGACCCGCGTCGGGACACCGCTGCCTGCCGTCCCGACCCGCCGGGCCGGATTCCGGCATGTTTACTGCTGTTATGCCGGACGACTGCCGGAGCACCCCGAACCGGGGGCTGCCGGTCGGCTGACCACGCCACACCTTGGGGAACCCTTGAGCATCGACTTCATCACCGATCATCTGGCCGTCGGCGGGCGGGACGAGGCCCAGGCGCCGGGGCTGCTGCGCGCGGCCGGGATCGGGTTCGTGCTCAGTCTGGCCCCGGTGGCGGTCACGGGTCCGCGCCAGGTCTATCTCGCGGTCGCCGATCGGGAACCCCTACCGGGGGCAACTATCGCGCAAGCGGTGGGGCTGATCGCGGCGCAGATCGCCGTCGGCCGCCGCGTGCTAGTCCATTGTCAGATGGGTATCTCGCGCTCGCCGGCGATTGCGGTGTGCTACCTGCGCCAGTGCCGCGGGCTGACCATCCCGCGCGCGCTGGCCGCGGTGGTGCGCGCCCGACCGCAGGCGCAGCCCCACCCGGCCCTGCTCGACTCCATTTACGCGCATTTCGATGACGAGGGGCCGATCGCGGCCTCCGCCAGCGACTCACCGCGCCCACCCGCACCAACCCGGCCGGCATGAGCGCGCCCCCCGCCCGGCCCCCGGTCGACCTGTCGGCGAACGAGAACCCGCTCGGCCCCTCGCCTAAGGCGCTGGCCGCGCTGGCGGCGGCCATGGGCGGGCTGCACCGCTACCCGGACCGTGCCTGCACCCGGCTGAAGGCGGCACTGGCCCTGCGCCTGGGGGTGAGCGCGCGGCAGATCGCAATCGGCAACGGCTCCTGCGAGGTCCTGGATCTCGCCGTGCGCGGCCTGATTGCGCCGGGTGAGAAGGTCATCCTGGGCACGCCCGGCTTCCCCGCCTACCGCGGGGCGGTCCGCCGGGCCGGCGGGCAGGCGGTGCTGGTGCCGGCCCGGGACTACCGCGACGACCTGACGGCCATGCTGGGGCAGATCGACTCCCGCACACGACTGCTGGTGCTGGGCAACCCGGGCAATCCGACCGGCACCCTGATCGGGCGCACGGCCCTGCTCGCGTTTCTCGATCGGCTGCCGGCGGGGGTCACCCTGATCCTGGACGAGGCCTATCGCGACTTCGTCGCCGACGCGTCACTGCCGGACGCCGTGGACCTGTTGCAGGCCGGTCGGCCGGTCGTCGCCCTGCGCTCGTTCTCCAAGGTGCACGGCCTGGCCGGGCTGCGCGTGGGCTATGCCGTCGCGACCCCGGACCTGATCGCGCGCATGCAGGCCGAGCATCAGCAGTTCAACACCAATACGCTGGCCCAGGCGGCGGCGCTCGCGGCCCTGGAGGACGAGGCGCACGTCGCGGCCACGATCGAACTCAATCGCCGCGGTCGGGAGGAACTCTTCGCGGGGCTGGCGGCGCGCGGGTTCGACCCGGTGCCCTCGCAGGCCAATTTCGTGCTGGTGCGGGTCGGCGACGGCGCCGGGCTGGTCCTGCGCCTCGCGGCCCAGGGCGTGCTGGTCAAGGAACTCGGGCGTTACGGCCTCGACGACCACATCCGCGTCAGTTGCGGCCGGGCGCCGGACCACGCGCGCTTCTTCGCCGCGCTGGATGCGGTCTGGCCGCCGCGGGGCGGGAACGGCTGGAACACCCGGCGTGGGACGCACCTTGCCCTGGACGGCGATCTTTTTTCGGCAAATAAACGCTATTAGGGAATATTCTGAGCACCGTTGTCGTTGTCGTTGTCGTTGTCGTAATCGAGGTTATCGTATTGCCCCGGATTCCCTCGCACGCCAAGTTGCAGCGATTCTCCGATTACGACAACGACAACGACAACGAAAACCACCGATCGCGTTTAACTTGTTCTTGACTCGTTACGGATCTTTCTCGACCACCTGCCGCACCCCGGCCGGCGGCTACCGAAAACTGATGGCGGAGGTTGATGCAATGGTCTTGATGATGGCCCCCGGGGGCACCGAGGAGATGGCGAAGGCCGTGCTGGACGAGGGCGCGGAGGCCGTCTATGTCGGCGTGATGGGCTGGTCGCGGCGCGGCTCGCTCTTCGAGATGTCGGACGACCAGATTCGCCGGGTCATCGACTACGCGGCGGCGCGCGGCAAGGAGGTGCGCATCGTGGTCAACACCATGCCCAGTTCCACCGAGGTGCCGATGTTCATCGAACACGTGCGCCGGTATTCGGACTGGGGCGCGCAGGGCTTCATGGTCAGCGACATCGGCTGTATGCGGCTGTTGCGCGACCTGGTGCCCGCGGCCCAGGTGCATACCAGCGTCGGCTGCGGCATCACCAATGTCGAGGACGTGCGCTTCCTGGCCGAGATGGGCGCGACCTATGTGGTGCTCCCCTATCGGCTCAGCGTCGCGGAGATCGCCGAGATTACCGCGACCACCGGCGTCGGCATTGAGGTCTTCCTCTTCAAGACCCCCTCGGGCGGCAAGATCTGTCCCGGCAAGTGCATGATGTCGAGCTATTTCTCATTCAAGCGCGAACTCGACGAGCACGGCAAGGACCAGTTCTACGGCTCCGCCAGCCGCGGCGGGGACTGTCTGCGGGTCTGTCAGACGCCCTGGCAATTGAACTGCGGCGGGACCTCCCTGATCGAGGACCTGACCATCAAGAGCAACCCGGCGCTCTGGCTCGACGAGCTGCCGGCCTATCTGGGGGCGGGCGTGAACTGCCTGAAGGTGCCCGGACGCGACCGCTCCACCGAGCTGGTGCGGGGGCTCACCCGGCTCTACCGCCGCGCGCTCGATCGTATTCTGGCGAGCGACCACCCGGACCTCACTGATTTGCGCGAGCCGCTGGAGGAGTTTCGCCGCCGCTGGCGCGCCGAGCGCGGGCAGCGCGATACCCGTCTCATCGGTCAGGCCGAGACCTATGCCGCCGACGCCCGGGCGGCCTGAGTCACGACAAGAACAAGTTAAACATAAACACGATCGTTGTCGTTGTCGTTGTCGTAGTCGTAATCGGAGAATCGCTGCAACTTGGCGTGCGAGGGAATCCGGGGCACTACGATAACCTCGATTACGACAACGACAACG
>NZ_CAIKKU010000581.1 GCF_903828115.1 uncultured Thiodictyon sp.
ATCTGCGCGCCTTCCCGCGGCAAAAAAATGTCCGGCAGCTTACCTCTGACCGGCCAAGATAGTTGTCACTGACCGGTCAAGATAATTGTCACTAAACAAGCTTTCACGGTAACCCGACTGACGCGATTCTTCTCTGCGTCTCTGCGCCTCTGCGTGAGATTCTTAAGAGGTCTCACGCAGAGGCGCAGAGGCGGTGACCCGCGACGCTCGGGTAACCCGCGAAATCTCGTCGCGGCTGAAGCCGCTCCCACAGCGTCGCTGCGCGACTTTCACGGTAAAGCCTCGCCCTCCTGTCCCCTGCGGCCGGAACGACGATCAAGGCCTCGCGACGACATCAGTGTCAGTGCTGATCGCACCCTGCACCGGGTGGCGCAAGGCGGCGCTGAAGTCCCGGTGCATGTAACCGGTCTCGATCGCGCAGTCGGCCCCCAGTTCCCGGGCGAGGGTCTCGATGTCCGGCGGCTCCCAGTAGTTGAAGGTGTCGCAGTCGTCCTCGCCGCGCAGCAGGTTGAAGACGAACCCCAGCCGGGAGGCGGCCAGACAGCGCTCGATGAAGAGACGGGTCTCCTCCCGGGTCAGGGTATTCATGGCGCCGCTGCACAGGTAGTAGTCCGCCCCGGGCAAGGGATCGCGCAGCGCATCGAGCAACAGAACCTCCTCGCCGGTGCGCAGGCGCGCGATCTCCACCATGGGCTCAACCACATCGATACCTACATAGGCGCCCGGCCGGTCGCCCTGGACCTCGAGGTAACGAAAGAGGTCACCCAGGCCGCAGCCCACATCGACCAGGGTCAGGGCCGACAGGTCCGCGGGCAGCAGGCGGCGCAGCACGGCGAAGCGGACCCGCTGGCTGCGGGCGGACTCCCAGTGGGCGCCTTGGGCGTTGTGGCCGTAGCGCTCAAGGGCGTTGCGGTAGAAGGTATCGGTGTCGACTCTGGGCATGGGGCGGCTTGAGGTCCGTCAATGGCTGGCCTTGCAGGGCAATAGGGTCTGGTCGAGCGTCAGTCTTTGGAACTCGGGGTCTTTGTGAACGAGCCGGGCACCCTGGAGCAAGGCGGCGGCGGCAATCCAGGCATCGGCGACCGACATCGGGTGCTGCGCCTTGATTGCCGCGGCCCGCTCGAGCAATTCGCGACTCTCATGTACCCACTCGATCGGCAGCGACAGGCACTGGGCGTAAGCGAGCCGCCCCGCCCCCTCACCCTCGTCCTTCCACACCCGGTACAGGACTTCCATCAGGGTGATGAAGCAACCCCAGACCTTCGCCTGCCCCCGCTGGGCGAGGTCGAGGATCTCCGCCACCTGTTCCGCCCCCGGTTCATCGTCGCGCAGGGTCAGAAGGGCCGAGGTATCGAGCAGGTAGTTGCTCACTCTGCCTCACGGTCCGTCTGACGGTCGGCGAGCAGTCGCGCGGTGGCGCCCCCCTTGCCGCGGGCGCGGAAGGCGGCGATGGGGTCCTCCCGGACCGGAATCACCCGGATTTGACCGTTCTCCACCAGCCACTCCAAACGGTCGGCGGGACCCAACTTGAAGCGGCTGCGGATGTCGGCGGGGATCACCGTCTGTCCCCGGGAGCTGATGGTGCTGCGCATGGCGGCCGGAACCCTGAATTACGAATGTCCCCCAAGTGTAGTTCAACAACGGCCCAACAGCCAAGACAAGGTGTCCGGCCGGGTGCGATCAGGACTGATGTGGTGGCCGAGATCCCGGGTACCCTGTCGTTGTCGTTGTCGTTGTCGTTGTCGTTGTCGTTGTCGTTGTCGTAATCGAATAATCCGCCCACGATTACGACAACGACAAC
>NZ_CAIKKU010000582.1 GCF_903828115.1 uncultured Thiodictyon sp.
ATGCACTTCAGGGTGCGAGAGAATGCGGAACGCTTACGATAACCTCGATTACGACAACGACAACGACAACGACAACGAAAATGGCGCGATGCGATCAGATCTCCGCGCTCTGCGGGGCGGGCGCCAACCAACCGCTGATCCGTTCATGGGCCGACTCATGCAGCGACAGCAGGGCCGGGGTGAAGATCAGCACCAGCACCGTGGCGAAGGTGATGCCGAAGGCCAGCGACACCGCCATGGGGATGAGGAACTGCGCCTGGAGGCTGGTGGCGAAGATGAGCGGACCTAAGCCCACCACCGTGGTGGCGGAGGTGAGCAGCATGGCGCGCAGGCGCGAGCAGGCGGCCTCCTCCAGGGCGGGATTGACCGCCATCCCGGTCATCCGCAACTCCTGGTACATGCTGACCAGGATGATGGCGTTGTTGACCACGATCCCGGACAACCCGAAGAGCCCGAACATGGACAGGAGCGTCAGGTCGATGCCGAGCAGCCAGTGGCCGAAGATGGCCCCGATCAGCCCGAGCGGGATGGCGGTCATGACCACCAGGGGCCAACCCCAGGAGGAGAAGACCGCGGCCAGGATGATATAGATCAGCCCCAGTCCGATGTAGAGGCCCAGTTTCATGTCGCCTAAGGTCTCGCGCTGATCCGCGGCGCGGCCCTCGAAGCTGAAACTGACCCCGTAGCGCTCCACCAGGTCCGGCAACAGGCCCTCGCGCAGGACCCGATTGACGTTGTCCGGGGTGTTGAGCGCCCGGTTGATGTCCGCCGAGACCTCGACCGCGAGCCGCCCATCGGCATGGCGCAGGGCCTCGAAGCCGCGCCGGCTCTCCCAGTCCGCCACCGTGTCGAGCGGCACAAACTCCCCGCTCGGGACCCGGATGTTCAACTGCTCCAGGGCGTCGAGACGGGTGCGCTCGGCGCGCGGCAGCAGCACCCGCACCTCCAGTTCGTCCTGACCGACCTGCACCAGTTGGGCTAGATAGCCGTCGAAGGCGGCGCGCAATTGCCGGCCCAGCAGTTCAGTCGTCACGCCCAGGGCCTGTCCGGCGGGCGAGACCCGGTAGATCAACTGCTCGCGACCGAAGGGCATGTCATCGACCATGTCCGACACCCCCCGGACGGACTCCAGCCCTTGGGCCAGGTCCAGCGCGGCGGATTTCAGCCGGTGGGCGTCGTCACCGGTGAGCCGCACCGTGAGATCCCGCCCCGGCGGACCGGAGCGGCGCGAGGAGATCACCAGGCTCTCGAGGCCCGCCGGCGCCCTGACCCGCTCCCGCCACTTGGCCAGGAAGGCCTCGTTGCGCACGCTGCGGTTTTCAGACGGGACGAGCTGAACCAGGAGCGAGGCGAGTTGGTCCCCGCGGGCGCCGGCCCCCACGTCCACCGCCACCGTAGCGCCCAGGCGGGCGACCGCCGCCTCCACCAGGCCGCCGCCTAAGTCCCGCTCGGCCGCGCGCAGCCCCTCCTTCAGATCATCCAGGAAGGCCGCCGTCTGCTCGCGCGGGGTACCGGCGACGAAGGTGGCATTGGCAAAGACGATCTGCGCCTCCGGCGTGGGGAAGAAGACGAAGGCGATGCGCCCGCCCGCAAGCAGTCCCACCGACAGGATCATCATGACCGCCACCGCGCTCACCGTCACCCCGCGCCAGCGCAGCGAGGCCACGACTACCGGCCGGTACCAGTGGTCACGGAAGCGGTCGAATCCGGCATCCACCCGCTTGCGCCACCGCGGCGTGACCTGCCGCACCTGGTGACTGAAGGCCGAGCGCAGGTGCGCCGGCATGATCAGGAACACCTCCATGAGCGACGCCATCAGCACCATGATCGCCACGAACGGGATGTCCCGCAGGATGTTGCCCATGATCCCCCCGACCAGCATCAGCGGCAGGAAGGCGGCGATGGTGGTCAGGGCGGAACCGACCACCGGCCAGAACATCCGCTTGGCCCCCGCGATGGCCGCCTCCGACGGCGGCATACCCATGCGGAAGCGGGACTCCGCGTATTCGCCGATCACGATGGCGTCGTCGTCGATCACCCCGAGCGTGAGCAGGAGCGCGAACAGGCTCATCATATTGATGGTGCCGCCGAAGGCCCACAGCAGTGCCAGGGCCAGCAGATAGGCGGTCGGGATACCCATCGCCACCCACAGGGCGACCCGCCCGGGCAGGAAGATATAGAGCAGGATCAGCACCAGGACGAAACCCTGGAGGCCGTTGCTGACCAGCAGATCGATGCGGTCACGGATGAGTTGCCAGGCCTGGTCGAAAACGGTCAGTTGGATCGACGGCGGCAGGGTCGGGCGGGTCTCGGCGAGCCATTGCTCGAAGACACGCGCGGCGCGCAGCGAGTGACCGGTCTCGGCGCGCTGGATCAGCATCTCGACGGTGACCGCGCCATGGGAGCGGGCCAGCTCGGTCTCCACCTCGGTCATGGTCAGGGCCGCCGGGCGCGATTCGCGCACGATGACCGCCACGTCCCCCAGGCGCACCAGGCCGCGCTCGTCGCTGACGATACTTAAGGCTTCAAAGGCCACCGGGTCGCGGCGCTGCTCCAGGCCGCGCAGCTCGCGCGCCCCGTCGGCCTCGCCCGCGACCCCGGAGGGCAAGTCCTGCGCCAGCCGGCCCACTTGCTGGCCGATCCCGTCCAGCGACAGCCCGAGCGTCTCCAGGGTCCGACCGGGGACCTCGATGGCGATGCGCTCCTGCGGCAGCCCGGCGATATCCACCCGGTCGACGCCGCGCGCCAGGAGTTCGCGCTCGAACTGGCGCACCCAGGGGCGCACGTCCTGCAGGCTCGGCCCCGAGACCAGGACCCGAGCGACCGATTCATAGCGCGAGATCCGGCTGACCTGCGGCGTCTCCGCGTCCTTGGGCAGATTGCGGAATTCATCCACCCGCTGGCGCACCTGGTCCAGGGCCAGCAGGGCATCGGTGCCCTCGTGCAATTCCAGCGACAGGCTGGCGATGCCCTGGGTGGAGGTCGAGGTCATGCGTTTGAGGCCATCGACGGTCTTCAGGCGCTCCTCGAACGGGATGGTGATGCCGTTCTCCACGTCCTCCGCGGAGGCCCCGCTCCACACCACCTGCACCGCGATGTAGTCCAGGGCGAAGCTCGGGAAGAACTGGATGTTCATCCGCGTGAGCGCCACCGCACCCAGGACGAACACCATGACCGTCAACAGGTTAGCGAGCAGCTTGTGGCGGGCGAAGACCGTGATCAGGCCGCGTTTCATCTGACCTTCTCCGTGCCGGCGGCGGCGTCCTGGGCGGCGGCCGTCTTGCGCGCCGGCACCTCCTGCACCTTGAGCCCGTCCACCGCATTCGGCAGGTGGGTGATCATCACCCGGGACCCGGCCGTGAGCCCGGGGGCCCGCACCAGGACCTCGCTCACCCCGTCCTGCGTCAGCTCGCCGACCCGCTCGATCTCGATCCCCTTGAGCCGGCCCTCGTTCAGCACAAAGACCCGGTCGCCGCCGTTCAGCGCGGCAAACGGCAGGGCGATGGTGTCCGGCATGGCGGGGCGCTGCAGCACCAGGTCGACGAAGGCCCCCACCGGCAGGTTGGCATCGCCATCCACCTTGAGTAGTGCGTCCACGCCGCGGGCGTCGGCCTCGCCGGCCAGGCGCTCCAGGGTCGCCGTGAAGGTCCGGCCCGCGTGGTTGACCTGGGCGCTCAGGCGAAGGCCTGCCGCCAGGGCCGCGCGCAGTTCCTCGCCCCGGTCGCCGGGGACCTTGGCGCGCAGATAGAGCCCGTCGACCGGGAAGAGGGTGAGGATCGTCTGATTGGCCTGCAACTGATCGCCGGCGCCGGCCTCGACCCGGCCGATGCGCGCCGCGAAGGGCGCGCGGATCTCGGCGCGGCCGGCGTCGCGCTCGGCCTCCTGGAGCTTGGCCCCGAGCGCTGCCAGCCGCGCCGGGTGCTCGGCGAGCGCCTGCTCGCGTAGGGTGACCGCCAGTTGCGCCCGCGCGAGCTGCTCGCGCGCCTGGTCGACCTCGGTCGCCGTCCCCAGCTTCTGGGACTGCACCTTGTCCGCCCGCCCCAGGGCCGCCCGCGCGAGCGCCAGCAGTGCCCGCTCCTGCTCAATCGCCTGGGTGTCGTGCGAGAGCTTCAGCCGTTCCCGCTCCAACTCGGCCCGCGCCTGGGCAAGCCGCGGCTCCAGGTCGGCCGGGTCCAGCCGGGCCAGCAGCGCACCCTTCGCCGCCAGCTCACCGTCGCGCACCTTGACCTCCAGCAGTCGCCCCGCCACCGGGGCCGCCGCCCGGATCCGGTCCGGCGCCTCCACGCGCCCGAACAGGCGCAGTTGCGGGCTGTAGAGCCCCGGGCTCACGGTCATCGTATCGATCCGCCAGACGCGCTCCTGCGGCACCGCCGGTGCCGGCCGCGGATGGGTCGCCTTCAGGACCAGGAAGCCGCCGACCCCGAGGGCCAGGATCACGAGAGGTAGGAGTTTGCGCAGCATAGCGAGTCTGTGGGCGTGAATCTGGACAGCGGATGAAATAACCCGTGAGCCTAACGTGGGGTGCGCGGCTTCCAGCGCAATCCGCGATCGGTCGGCCGCATCCGGTGAACCACTCAACAGTGCAGTCCGGCAGCCCCGCTCGTCGGCCGGATACCCCCGGCGATCGTCGAGGCAGTTGCCCAAATAGTCGCGCAGCGACGCTGTGGGAGCGGCTTCAGCCGCGACGGGCCTCTCAGACCACCGCGGCCTTGCAGAGGAACACCAGAGCGCATAGGCCCCGGTTCTGCGTGGAAGCCGAGACCCCGCGTTAGGTCGCCAGGCTCGATAGAGAAGCCTCCACCTCCGACGTCCCCATCTCCTTGGGGTGCCGCTTGTTGTGAAACCAGATCGAGCGCTAGATCCAGCCCACCTAGGCATCCTCGGTGCGCGGGAGTGTCGGCGCGTAACGCACTCAGGGTCCAGCACGACGCCTCGCCCAGGGCATTGAGAAATCGTGCATTTCTGGCGCGATTTGCGAGCCGTCCTCCAGTTTATGAGGCAGTGTTGGGGCCGAATCCGGGACGAGTTGGCGACGTTGCCGGATAACGGCCGGATGGTGCGGGGGAAGATCGCGTTAAGGTCATTGACAGGGGCGGGGATTTTTGATACACTATGGCAGGCTGGATGGTTTATGGGGTAGTTCGTTCGGCGAAATCTAGTTGGGCAACAAACCAATATCACGACGTAAGGAGTCAAGCTCTTGTCTGATCCGATAACGCTCGTAACTGCCGGGCTCGCCTCTTTTGCCCATTTGAACACTCTTGTCAAGTCGTTCCTTGAGACCAGAGATAACGCTGTCAACCTGGAGCAAGTCAACGCCCTGAACTCTGAGATCGCATCCAAATACGTCGGATATCTTGCGTTGCAGCAGCATATTTCTGCGCTGTTGGCAGAAAATGACGAATTGAAAAATGCAAATTGCTCGTTTTGAAGCATGGGAAGCAGAAAAGCAGCGTTATGTACTCGAGGACGTAGGACCTGGAGTTTTTGCTTACGTCTATAAAGAATCTGCCAGCGGCTCCGAGCCGATGCATTGGCTTTGTACAAAACTTAAACGATCGTTTGCGCAACCGGCTTAGCGTACGGAAATGTCCGAATTATGCAGTGACCCCAATATTGAGAAATCACGAATGCAATATACGAGCAGAACTTCGGCAATATTTTTATTGCTTTTCGGGATAATCGCATTGGTGCTAGGTGCTGCCGTATATCTACTAATACGTGACCCGGATTCTTTGTATATAGTCAGGAAAGTTTCCCCAGTCAGAGGAAATCTATTTTTTTCTGAAGATTTGCAGAAACCACTATCAATATTGATTGGGTCATTGCCAACAGCCATCCATACCTTTGCGTTTTCTCTATTTACGTCGGTTGCAATGGGCTTACGAAAGCCAAATGTTGTCATTTCGTGTGTCTTCTGGGCTATCATTAACATAGCGTTTGAGTTCTCGCAGAGCCTAAAAACTTGCCCCGCATTCCTTATTGATAACGAAGATCAGGCTTCGTTCGGAATATTTTGTTCTTATGCAGTCTGGGGAACATTTGATTGGCTGGATGTAGGGTCGATAATAATCGGGGTATTATTTGCGTATCTTTTGTTGATCCGCCTCACGCCATACCCTGGAGATAAAGATGAAAAGCATTAGAGCAATTTCTACCATTACATAGGGTGCTGTTGGTATAATCTTCGAGGTTGCCCTTGTGTCTTTATTAAGCCGGGGAAACCCCCGGCTTTGCCGGGGAGACAGCAAAAGTTTGACATTTCCGGGAGACCATCCAGGAAACTCCGCGTTGTGAGCCGCCAAGCACGCAACACTGGAGAATCCCGATGGACGAACCTGAGAGCCTAAGCCACTCCAAATGGGAGTGCAAATACCATGTGGTCTTTATCCCAAAGTGCCGCCGTAAGATGTTGTACGAGCAACTTCGGCGACACCTTGGCGAGGTGTTCCGGAAGTTAGCCGAGCAGAAGGAGAGTCGCATCTTGGAGGGGCATCTGATGTCCGACCATGTACACATACTGATCGCGATTCCGCCCAAGTATGCCGTGTCGCAGGTGGTCGGCCTCATCACGGGAAAGAGTGCGATCCACATTGCCCGCGTGTACGGTGAGCGTCGGCGCAACTTTGTTGGGCAGAGTTTCTGGGCTCGGGGGTATTTCGTCTCGACGGTTGGTCGGGACGAGGGCACGATCCGTGAGTACATCAAGAACCAAGAGCAGGAAGATACGCGTCTCGAACAGCTCAACCTTTGGGGCTGATTCGCCACCTTTCGGTGGCCCAAGAACCGCGGGGCCGCGTTAGCGACCCCGTAGCCGCTTTGAGCGGCTCACGAATGAAAGCCCCCGGCTTTGCTGGGGGATGGTTGCTTCTCGGGAGCATAAATTGATCCATCTGCCATACGCGAATATGACCAACGGTGCCTTTGACTGGTTTGATATTGGCTCCATCCTGCTAAGCGCAGCGCTTGCGTATGCCTTCCTGCTGCGTCTCTCTCATAATTTTTGGGGTTGCGCATGAAGACCGCTAGATTACTTGCTGCTATCACATCTGTCGCAGTTGGTATAGCCACTATCTTGGGCAGTGCAAGTAGTCGCGTGTCCCCAGCAACGATGGAATTGCTAAAGGCGCAGCATGCACGGCATAAACGTGATTGGCCCAAGATCACCGTAGGTATGTCAGAAAAGGAAGTCCAAAATATATTGGGACCTTTTATTCCAGAATACAAGGGAATGACTGTTATGGTAAGGCCTGACGGTTCCACATATATGACGAGTAATGCAAAATATTCTTGTGGTAACGGATGTGCTGTGGAATTTGTCGATGGCAAGCTATTAAAAGGAACACTGTCCGACGACTGGGCTCGCCACTTAAGGTGATTTCCGCTAAATCTCATACCGAGCAGGCTGGCTGGATCAAGATGTCCCACTTTGGCAGTTCGGGGTTGCGACGCAGCCGAGCCTCGACCGCCAAGGTCATGGGGTCAGGTCTTGGTGCGCCAAGCGAAGCTTGGCGTTTCTTGCCGGGTGCAAGTCCCGGTCGGGAGAGGGATCGGAAGTGATTCCTCGTAAGGGCTAACCACCCA
>NZ_CAIKKU010000583.1 GCF_903828115.1 uncultured Thiodictyon sp.
AGAACTTGCTTTTGGCGTTCAAGGTCTGCGGATTGATCATGCGACGAAACACGGGCATAGGCGACGGTGCGTCGCGTTGGCGAATCGAGGCTGAACTTGTCGGGCAGCAGCGCCGACAGGTCGTAGCGGCGCTGTCCGCCGGGGGTGCGCTCGGCCGTGATCTTGCCACTGGTCTCCCAGCGGCGCACGGTCGCGGGCGAAACCCCAAAAGCTTCCGCCGCCTCCCCTATCCTTACTTTGTACACTTTTTTGCTCATGTTTGGCAAAAATGTACAACTTTAATCGCAACAGTTCAAGCCCTCCGAGCGCTGGATTCATGGGCCCGCCCCCCGCGGCGGCCGACATGGCCGTAGCTGGCACGGATCATAGCCGCAGAACGCGGTTCCGGCGAATCCGTTACCGCCGCGACGATCCGGTGGGAGCGGCGTCAGCCGCCACGGACTGCGCAAGCCGTCACGGCCTCGTCGTGGTCTCCCATGCGGGAGGCAACAACGCCTGCGGCAGAACCGGGAGCGACCCTTTCGGGCTTCCTGGTAAGATAGGCGGCTAGCCCCAAGAAGTTGAGTATCGAAACCATGTCCGAGACCTTGCGTATCGCCACCCGCAAATCACCGCTCGCCATGTGGCAGGCCGAGCATGTGACCGCCGCCCTGGTGGCCGCCCACCCGGGGTTGCGGGTGGAGATCATCGGGATGACCACCAAGGGGGACCGCATCCTCGACGCGCCGCTCGCCAAGGTCGGCGGCAAGGGGCTGTTTGTCAAGGAACTGGAGCAGGGGATGTTGGCGGGGGAGGCGGACATCGCGGTGCATTCCTTAAAGGACGTGCCGGTGGAGTTCCCGGAGGGCCTGCACCTGCCGGTGATCCTGGAGCGCGAGGACCCGCGCGACGCCTTCGTCTCCAACCGCTTCGAGACCCTGGACCAGTTGCCCCAGGGCGCCTGCGTGGGGACCTCCAGCCTGCGCCGCCAGTGTCAGCTCGCCGAGCGCCGCCCGGACCTGCGCATCGAGCCGCTGCGCGGCAATGTCAACACCCGCCTGGCCAAGCTGGACGCGGGTGACTATGACGCCGTCATCCTGGCCGCGGCCGGGCTGATCCGCCTGGGCTTCGAGACGCGCATCAGGAGCTTCATCACCGCCGAACAGAGCCTGCCGGCGATCGGTCAGGGGGCCATCGGCATCGAGTGCCGCGCCGTCGATCCGCGCGTTCATGACCTGATCGCCGTGCTCCACCACGCGCCCACGGCCCTGCGGGTCCGCGCCGAGCGGGCCATGAACGCCCGCCTGCACGGGGGTTGTCAGGTGCCGATCGCGGGCTACGCGACCCTGGCCGACGGACAACTGCACCTGCGCGGCCTGGTGGGCGACCCGGACGGCTCGCGCATCCTGCGGGCCGAGGCGCGGGGTCCGCAGGACGACCCTGAGGCCCTGGGCGCGGCGGTGGCGGACGCCCTGCTGGCCCAAGGCGCGGGCGAGATCCTGAGCGCCCTGCAAGCGCTATGAGCAGCACCCACCCGCTGGCGGGGATCGGGGTCCTGGTCACCCGACCCCAGGCGCAGGCGCAGCCGCTGTGCCGCCTGATCGAGTCGGCGGGTGGTCGGCCACTGGCCTTTCCGACCATCGAGATCTGCCCGGTCGCCGACCCGGAACCGGCCCGCATCCTGCTTGGCGAGGACTGGGACCTGATGGTCTTCACCAGTCGCAACGCCGTCGAGCTGGCCCTGGCACTCGGGTTCGATGGCACCTGGCCGCGGGTGACACGACTGGCGGCGATCGGGCGCGCGACCGCCGCCGCGCTGACCGCGGCCGGGCGCGCGCCCGACCTGGTCCCGCCCGAGCGCTTCGACAGCGAGGCCCTGACGGCCATGCCCGAGTTGGCGGCGATGGCCGGTCGGCGGGTCCTGATCGTGCGCGGGGAGGGCGGACGCGCCCTGCTCGGGGAGGTGCTCGCCGGCCGCGGGGCCCGGGTCCAGTTCGCGGAGGTCTATCGGCGGGTGCGCCCCGCGGTCGACGCCCGCGCCCTGGTCGCCGACTGGCCGACGCGCGTCGGGCTTGCCATTGCCACCAGCGACGAGGTCCTGCAAAACCTGGTCGAGATGCTGGGTGCCGAGGGGCGCGACCTGCTGCTCGCCACCCCGCTGGTGGTGATCAGCGAGCGCACCGCGGCGACCGCACTGGGTCTGGGCTTCCGCCGGGTGCGGGTGGCCGAGCGCGCCGAGGATCAGGCGATCGTCGCGGCGCTCGGTGAGTTGGCGGGGGGCGCCGCGGCGTTTTCCGAATAGGCGTATGGGTTCCTACACCTGGATGAACCCGAGGGCGATGACCTTGACCCACCGAGGTACACTTGATCTTCGTCGCTCCACTCCACCCACTTGTGATATCGATCGCTGTCTTTCATTTCGTGACGATCTCGATGGCACTGGTGTAGTGTTGACCGAAAAAGTTATTGAGCCATCTGTGTGCTTAAGTTCATGACAACTAATCGCACCAGACGCTACTTGTTCTGCCAACTCCCGTAGCTGGGTAACGACTCGTTCTTTATTCACAGTAACGCCAGTCGTGCCTAGGACGTGCGTGGAAAAAGGGGTCCGTGGAAAAAGGGGTCAGTACCGAATGGCACTGACTTAAGCTGCGACGCTTATAAATAAAAGGCTTACAGCAATGTCAACAAGCAGTCACTTGAGAAGCGTATCAGCAGGTTGCCGGGATCGGGGACTATGCACGGCGGAGTGGCTGCGCGCGGCCATGTTGGCGGAGTGCGAGTTGTCGGCGGGAGCGCCGGCCGGGATGTGAGGTCGCCAAGGCCCAGGCTCTCGAAGACTTGGCCGACACGCGCCTCGCGAGACCGCACGCGGAGGTTGAATCGACGGCCGCTTTGCCTTATATAAGGGATCGCTAATATTTATCCGGTGCCGCCACCATGCGTCTCCTCAAGCCCTGCGCGGTCCTGACCGCGCTCTTCGCCTTCCAGACCCTGGCCGCCGACCCGCCGGCGCCGGCCGATCCCCCCGTTGCGAACCCGGCCGCGCCCCAGGCCGCAAGCACTCTCGCGACCGCGGTGGTCGTGTCGCGCACCGTCCCCCGGGAGTATCGCCTGGACGGCATCGTGGAGGCGGTCAACCGCTCCACCGTCTCCGCCCAGACCCAGGGCCAGGTTCAGGAGATCCTGTTCGACGTGGACGACTATGTGGAGAAGGGCACCGTGGTCGTGCGCCTCAAGGACACCGAGCACCGCGCCCGGGTCGCCCAGGCGACGGCGGATCTCAAGTCCGCCACCGCCCAGGTGAAGCAGGCGCGCGACGAGCACGCCCGCTTCAAGGGGCTGTTCGACAAGAAGAACGTCTCCGATTCGGCGATGGACAAGGCGACCGCGGAACTGGCCGGCGCCCAGGCCGCCCTGGACGCCGCCGGCGCCCGTCTGGCGCAGGCCCAGGAGCAGTTGAAATACACCGAGATCCGCGCGCCCTATTCGGGCATCCTGACCGAGCGCAAGGTGTCGGTGGGGGAGATGGCGAGCCCCGGCCAGCCGCTGGTGAGCGGTATCTCGCTCGATACCCTGCGGGTGGCCGTGGACGTGCCCCAGAGCCTGATCGGCCCGGTGCGCGCCGGGGCCCGGGCCCTGGTCTATCTCCCGGACGGTACCCCGCTCGAGTCCGGGGCCGTCACCGTCTTCCCCTACGCCGATTCCGGCTCCAACACCTTCAAGGTGCGGGTGGACCTGCCCGCTGGCGCGGCCCCCGGGGCCAGCCGCCTGTTCCCCGGCATGTTCGTGAAGATCGGCTTTGTGGTGGGCGAGAAGGCGGAATTGGCGGTGCCGCAGGCGAGCGTGGTGCACCGCTCCGAGGTCAAGGGGGTCTATGTGGTGGATGCCTCCGGGCGGGTGCACTTGCGCCAGGTGCGCCTGGGGCGCGCCCTGGCAGGCGATGTCGTGGTGCTCTCCGGTCTCACCGCGGGTGAGCAGGTGGCCCTGGACCCGATCGCCGCCGGGGTGCTGCGCAAGGCCCAGGCCGCCGCTCGCCCGGTGGCGGGAGACCAACATGACTGAGCGCCTGGGCCTGGCGGGCCGCATCACCCAGGGCTTTCAGGCGACCGCCATCACGCCGCTCCTGGCCATCCTGGGCCTGCTGCTCGGGGTCTTTGCCGTGCTGGTCACGCCGCGCGAGGAAGAGCCGCAGATCAACGTCACCTTCGCCGATGTCTTCATCCCCTTCCCCGGTGCCTCGGCCGCCGAGGTCGAGCATCTGGTGGCCGGGCCGGCCGAGCAGGTCTTGTCCGAGATCAAGGGTATCGAGCACGTCTACTCGGTCTCGCGCCCGGGGATGGCGGTGGTCAGCGTCCAGTTCAAGGTCGGGGAGGACAACACCGATGCCGTGGTGCGCCTGTTCAGCAAGGTGCAGAGCAATGCGGACTGGCTGCCGCCCACCCTCGGTGTCGGTACCCCCATCATCAAGCCCAAGGGGATCGACGATGTACCCATCATCACGGCCACCCTCTGGTCCAAGGATGCCGCGGTCGGCGCCTTTGAACTGGGTCAGGTTGCCCATGCCCTGGAGCAGGAGATCAAGCGCGTCGACGGCACCCGGGACGTCTATACCGTTGGGGTGCCGCGCCAGACGGTGCGCGTACTCCTGCAACCCCAGGCCCTGGCCGGGTACGGGATCGACTTGGGCGACCTGCGCCGTGCCCTGCAGGCGGGCAACCGGGGGGTGGACAACCTGAGTGTCACCGCCGCGAACCAGGAGATCCTGGTCCAGGCCGGGACCTTCCTGACCAGCCCGGATGAGATCGGTGACCTGGTGGTGGGGCTGCACGCCGGGCGCCCGGTCTTTCTGCGCGACGTGGCGAGCATCGAGCAGGGTCCGGAGCAACCCCAAAGCTATGTCTCGATGGGCGGCGGCCCCGGGGTCCGGGAGAGCGGCAGCGCCCCGGCCGGTACCGCCCCCGCGGTGACCATCGCGGTCGCCAAGCAGCAGGGGGTGAACGCCGTGGAGGTCGCGCAGCGCGTGATCGAGCGCTTCGCGCAGTTGCAGGGGACCTTCATCCCGGAGGGGGTCGAGGTCACGGTCACCCGCAATTACGGCGCCACCGCCGACGCCAAGGCCAGGAAGCTCATCAGCAAGCTCGTCTTTGCGACCGCCTCCGTGATCCTGCTGGTCTGGCTCGCGGTCGGCTGGCGTGAGGCCATCATCGTCGGCGCCGCCGTCATCATCACCCTGGCCCTGACACTCTTTGCCTCCTGGGCCTGGGGCTTTACGCTGAACCGGGTCTCGCTCTTCGCGCTCATCTTCTCCATCGGCATCCTGGTGGACGACGCCATCGTGGTGGTGGAGAACATCCACCGGCACATGGTCATCTCCAAGGCCCGGCTCCTGGACCTGATGCCCGCGGCCGTGGATGAGGTGGGCGGACCGACCATTCTCGCCACCTTCACCGTCATCGCCGCCCTGTTGCCCATGGCCTTCGTCAGCGGGCTCATGGGGCCCTATATGTCGCCGATCCCGATCAATGCGTCACTGGGGATGGTAATCTCACTCGCGGTCGCCTTTGTCTTCACCCCCTGGATGACCAATTTCATGCTCGGCCGGCGCCATGATCGTATGGTTGCCGCAGACCCCCTGGGAGCGCGGG
>NZ_CAIKKU010000584.1 GCF_903828115.1 uncultured Thiodictyon sp.
CGGAAGGCGGTGCGCAGCATCGCGGGGTCCGCCCGGCGCATCCGGGCGAGCGAGGCGGCCTCGCGCGTGCCGATGGTGTCGTCACCCATGGGCCAGTCGCCGATGGGGTTGAACAGAATGTCGAAGCGCGTGACTTCCTTCTGGAAGAAGAAGAACTCCAGGCCGTTGGTCCAGAGGCTATATTTGCAGCTCTCGACCTCGGACATCACCGCATCCAGCAGCGCGAACTCCTTGCTCGCCTCGTCCGGGTCACGCATGCGGTAGGCGCCCTTGGTGACGACCTTGGGCTCCTTCTCCACGATCACGATGCGATAGAGGTTCTCGGCCTTGTGTGCCGCGCCCGGCCGGAAGATGCCGATGTCTACCTTGCGGTTCTTGCCGGAGACCTTGACCTTGAAGTCCGGCTCCATGTCTTCGGCCGCGATGCCGTACTCATGGATGATGGCGCGGGCGATGCGCTGGCGTACCTGCTCCTTGTCGTTGTCCTTGACCGCCCTTCCGGTGATGTAGTCGAAGAGCTTGCCCTCATCAAGGGCCCGCTCCGGCGCCAGGTCTCCAGGATCGGTGTCGTCTGCGCTGTGGTCCTGCCTGGTGGCTGCCTTAGCCATTGCGTGTCCCCCTGTCGTCAAAGTCATCACTGCCGGAGGCGGCTCGGTCCTCGCGCGCCCAGGCGTCCGCGTCATCCCCTTTGAACCTCCAGAACCGCCCGACCGTGTATCCAGGGATCCCCTTGGTCGTCACCCAGGTGTACGCGGTTGTTCGGAAACTGCCTAAGGCATTGGATGCGCGAATAATTATCAGACCCAAAGCGCTGCCGGAGCGCCGCCGGGCCAGCCCACCGTCGCTGGAATCGCGCCGCGGCACGGGCTGGTCGCCTGGACTCCGAAAGGACCCGAACGCCCGCCCCAACGCAGCCCAATCCGGGGAGTGCCGCCAAGAAACTGCTCAACTGAAAGGGCGTGGTGCACGGCCTTGAGTGCCACGGATGCCCCATCCCACGCCCTTATCAGTATCAGCCGAGCTCGTCCGCCCCGATGATCTGCATCAGCCCGAAGCTCTTGACGAAGGGGTTGGCCATGCGCGGGTCCTTGAGGATGGCCTTGTAGTCGCCGACCTTGAACTTGAGCTTGCCGGTGGCGAAGGCGATGCCCATGCCGGCCATGCCGATGCCGTTCTCGACCCACTTGAGCCAGTCCTTGAGATCCGCGCGCATGTCCCAGTTGGCGGGCGGCTCGGTGTTGGACCAGGAGCCGGCGCGTACGCACACGCCGTTTTCCACCACGAACAGGCCGCGGGGGTCCTCCTCGTTCTTGAATCCGCAGTAGATCACCGAGTTGAAGCCAATCTCGGCCAGTTTGTCGCGCACCTCCGGCTCGTCGTTCCAGGCGTCTTTGAGTTCGTTCATCCAGTCGGCGGAAAAGAGTTCGGCCATGCTCGTGGTCCTCAGGTGTGGTGGTCGAGGCGACCGGGAACCTGCCGGCCCCGGTCGCAATGCGCTGCTCGCGGCCTTCGGGAGGCCCGGCCGCGGTGGTGCGGATTCTACCAGGCTGGGACAAAAAGGGTACGCACCCAACGGTTGCTGTCGCGCCCGCGGGCCGGGGCGCCGGTGCGCCGCGGCGCCTGCCCGCGCCACGACCCCTTTCAGCCAGCCGCGCCGCCCGTCTTCTCGACCGTCGGGGTCGCGGGAGGGGTCTTGGTGGCCTTGGGGGCCGGGGCGGGGGTCTTCTCGACCTTCGGTGTGGGGGTCGGCGCGAGCATGGGCGGCGGTGCGGGGGTGATGGCGATCTCCGGGGGCGGTGCGGGCGCCGCGGCCGCAGTACCGGCCCCGACGGGAATCGGCTGGGCGCCGCGTGCGCTGCAGGCGCTCAGGCACGGCTCGTATTCCTGCTGGCAGATCCCCAGGTCAGCACCCAGGCAGGTGTAGGGTGCCCGACAGTTGCGGTTACCGGTCTTGAGGCACAGGCCATAGTCCGCCTTGGCGCTGGTGTAGTGCTGCGCACACCCCTGTTCGCGGGTCTGCTGACGCTGTTGGCACTGGGTTTTCTGGAGGTCGCAGCGGGCGCGGCAGTCCTGGCTTGCGGGTCGGGCGGGGCCCGGCGACTGCTGCTCGAAGGGCCAGTGGCCGCAACCGACGAGGAGTGCGATCAGCGCGATCGCCCCCATCTTCAGGGCAACGACCAGGGCGAGCGGTCGGGCCTGTCGGTGAGGGGCCTGGGCGGTCTGCGGCAAGGGCATCGGGATTCTCCGTTGGTGGACAGTCGAGGGCGGATGGGGGCGGACGGACTCGATCCCGGGCCGCGGGGCGAGGGCCCCGACGTGCCGGGAAACCACTGGTGCGGGGTGTGTCGGCACCGGCCGGTTCGGCAACGGCGCCGCCCGCCTATCAATCCGCGCACGCGGACTTTACCATAGGCCGGACCGCGTTCAGACTGACCGCTTGCGCCTTGGCGTGGTGTGGGCGCGACGCTGCGTCCGGTCGCGAACCTTAAGTTGGTGAGAGTAATCCGAATGAAGCACTGGTGGCTCGCCCTCTTGGTTGTCCTCTGGCCCGGGAGTGTCGGCGCCGCCCCCGCGGGGGTCCTGCGGCTACAGACACCGCTCCAGGCCGACGCGGTCTATGACCGGATCTACAAGGCCCTGGAGGCCGCGCGGTTCTGGGTGGTGCATGAGGCCAACCTGGGCGAGCGGATGGCCGACAATGCCGATCAACAGGGGGCGGATTACAACCGCAATCGGCTCGGCACGGTGCGCGCCCTGGCCTTCGGGAATCTGGAGTGGACCAACGCCCTCGCCAACGCGGACCCGGACCTGTTGGCCCTGTATCCCCTGCATCTGACCGTGTTCGAGCGCGACGGGACCAGCTATATCGTGCTCCCACGTCTGTCGGTCATGGCCAAGGGCAGCCCCGGCGAGAGCCGTGCCACGGAACTGGAGGCCGAGGTCCGGCGCATCCTGGAACGGGCCCTGACGGACTAGGGATGCGACGAGGCGATGCCGCAGCGTTGCGGGTGTTGAAACCTGGCGCGAGAGTCGTATATCTAAAACCTAGTAATCTGCTGAGAAATTGGCACCCCAAGCATCCGGAGCCCCAGTGTGATAGCCGCAAGTCCAGCCGTTGAAGCGCTCGTCGCCTCCGAGTACGAGCACGGGTTTGTCACCGAGATCGAGTCCGACACCCTCCCGCCCGGTCTGGACGAGGGGGTGGTGCGTGCCATCTCCGCGCGCAAGGGTGAGCCCGACTTTATGCTGGACTACCGGCTGCGGGCCTTCCGGCACTGGCAGACCATGGCGACCCCCGCGTGGGCGCAGGTCCACTATCCGGCGATCGACTTCCAGGCGATCTCCTACTTCTCGGCCCCCAAGTCGAACGACGGACCCAAGAGCCTGGACGAGATCGATCCGGCCTTGCTTGAGACCTACAACAAGCTCGGCATCCCGATCGAGGAGCAGATGGCGCTGTCCGGGATCGCCGTGGACGCCGTCTTCGACAGTGTCTCGGTAGCCACGACCTTCCGTGTCAAGCTCGCGGAGGCAGGCGTGATCTTCTGCGCCATCTCCGAGGCGGTCCACGACTATCCCGAGCTGGTGCGGCAGCACCTGGGCTCCGTCGTCCCCCACACGGACAATTTCTATGCCGCGCTCAATGCCGCGGTCTTCAGTGACGGCACCTTCGTCTACATCCCCAAGGGGGTGCGCTGCCCCATGGAGCTCAGCACCTATTTCCGCATCAATGCCCGCAACACCGGGCAGTTCGAGCGCACCCTGATCATCGCCGAGGCCGGCAGCTACGTCAGCTATCTGGAGGGTTGCACCGCCCCCATGCGCGACGAGAACCAACTGCACGCGGCGGTGGTGGAACTGATCGCCATGGATGACGCGCAGATCAAATATTCCACGGTCCAGAACTGGTATCCGGGAGACGCGGCGGGCCGCGGCGGCATCTACAACTTCGTGACCAAGCGCGGGGACTGCCGCGGCGCCCGCTCCAAGATCTCCTGGACCCAGGTGGAGACCGGCTCTGCCATCACCTGGAAGTACCCCAGTTGTCTCCTGCGCGGCGACGACTCGGTGGGGGAGTTCTACTCGGTGGCCGTCACCAAGGGTCGCCAGCAGGCCGACACCGGCACCAAGATGATCCATCTCGGGCGCAACACCAGTTCCACCATCGTCTCCAAGGGGATCGCGGCCGGGGAGGGCGAGCAGACCTATCGCGGCCTGGTGCGTATCGCCGCCAAGGCGGCGGGTGCGCGTAACCACACCCAGTGCGATTCGCTCCTGATCGGGGCGCGCTGTGCCGCGCACACGGTCCCTTATATCGAGGTCAAGAACCCGACGGCGCAATTGGAGCATGAGGCGACGACCTCCAAGATCAGCGATGACCAGCTCTTCTACTGCCGCTCCCGGGGGCTGACCGCGGAGGATGCCGTCGCGATGATCGTCAACGGTTTCTGCAAAGAGGTCTTCAAGCAACTGCCGATGGAATTCGCGGTCGAGGCGCAGAAGCTCTTGAGCATCAGCCTCGAGGGGGCCGTGGGCTGAAGGGGAGGGCAGCGGTCGGAGATATGCATGGCCTCGATCATCGTTTCGGCCGGGACCGGGCCAACGCGCGTAGGGAGCGCCGCGCGCACCCGCTGAGTAACGAGTCAAGAACAAGTTAAACACAAACACGTTCGGTTGTCGTTGTCGTAATCGGAGAAGCGATGCAATTTCGAGTGCGAGAGAATCCGAGGTGCTACGATAACCTCGACAACGACAACGACAACGACAACGACAACGACAACGACAACGACAACGACAACGACAACGACGCTAGTAACACTCCCTAATGGATTTGTCTGACTTACTCATGAACCGTTCCTTACAGCTTAGGAGATTCCAGATGTTGTCTGTCAAGGGCCTGAGGGCCAAGGTCGGCGAGAAGGAGATCCTGAAGGGGCTCGACCTGGAGGTCGGCCGCGGTGAGGTGCACGCCATCATGGGCCCCAACGGCTCCGGCAAGAGCACCTTCGCCCATGTCCTGTCGGGTCGCGAGGGCTATACGGTCACCGGCGGCAGCGTGACCTTCGAGGGCCGGGACCTGCTCGCCTTGACGCCCGAGGAGCGTGCCCACCTGGGCCTGTTCCTTGCCTTCCAATATCCGGTCGAATTGCCCGGGGTGAACAACACCTATTTCCTCAAGGCGGCCCTGAACGCCATTCGCAGCGCCCGCGGGCAGCCGGAACTGGACGCGGTGGCGTTCCTGCGCCTGATGAAGGAGCGGCTCAAGGTCCTGCACCTGGACGACTCACTGCTGAAGCGCCCGGTCAATTTCGGCTTCTCGGGCGGGGAGAAGAAGCGCAACGAGATCTTCCAGATGGCGCTCCTGGAACCCAAACTCGCTATCCTCGACGAGACCGACTCGGGGCTGGATATCGATGCCCTGCGCATCGTCGCCGATGGGGTCAATGCCCTGCGCAGCCCCGAGCGTTCGGTGATTCTGGTCACCCACTACCAACGCCTCCTGGACTATATCGAGCCAGACTTTGTGCATGTGTTGGCACATGGCCGGATCATTCGCTCCGGCGGCAAGGAACTGGCCCTGGAACTGGAGGAAAAGGGTTACGGCTGGCTTGGTGAGGAGGCGGCATGACTGCGGCACTCGACAAGGGCCTGCTCCCCTGGCTCGCGGCGGCCCCGACCGCCGATACCGTCCCCTCGGGCTGGCTGGAGGCCCAGCGCGCCCAGGCGCGCGCCCGGGTCGAGACCCAGGGCATCCCCGGCAACAAGGCGGAGAACTGGCGCTATACCAGCCTGACGCGGCTCCTGGCACAGGGCTTCGTTCCCACCGCCGAGTCGCTCACCGCGGTGCAGCGCGAGGACCTCGAAGACCTGCTGATCCCGGGGCTTGAGAGCTACCGGGTGCTGATGGTCAACGGCCGCTTCATGCCGGGACTATCCGATCTGCACGACCTGCCGGTTGGGGTGCGGATCGCGGGACTGGCGGCCCTGCTCAAGTCGGACCCGGACGCATTGCAGGGGCGGCTCAACGGCGTGGTCGGGGACGCGCAGCCACTGTTCGCGGCGCTCAATACCGCCGGCCTGGACGATGGTCTGGTCGTCCTCCTGGAGCGCGGCGCCCGCCTGGAGCGGCCGATCGAACTCATTCACCTGTCGGTCGGGATGGACGAGCCCCGGGTCGCCCAGCCCCGCCATCTCATCGCCCTGGGAGACGGTGCCCAGGCCAACCTGATCGAGCGCTATCTGAGCCTCGGTGACTCGCTCTACTGCACCAATGCGGTGGTGGAGATCACGCTGGGCCGGGATGCGCTCCTTACCCACCAGCGCATCCAGGCGGAGAGTGCGCGCGCCTTCCACTTGAGCGGGCTTTATCTTCGCCTCGGTACCGCGAGCCGTTATCAGGGCCTCAATGTGGGCCTGGGTGCCTCCTGGGCGCGCACCGACCTGTGTGTGCGCTTTGCCGGGGAGCACGCCGAGTGCGACCTGCAGGGGCTCTATCTCGCCGGTGACGGCCAGTTGATGGACTTCCACCTGGACGTCGAGCATCAGTTGCCCCAATGCACGAGCCGCGAGAACTTCAAGGGCATCCTCTACGGCAAGGGGCGGGCGGTGTTCGACGGTCTGGTGCGGGTCGTCCGGGACGCCCAGAAGACCGATGCGGCCATGACCAACCGCAACCTGCTCCTGTGTGAGGGGGCGGAGGTCGACACCAAGCCCCAACTCCAGATCAACGCCGACGATGTGAAGTGCAGCCACGGCACCACGGTCGGCCAGATCGACCCGGAGCAATTGTTTTATCTGCGCTCCCGCGGGATCAGTGCCGCGCGCGCCCGGCGCCTGCTGTGCCTGGGATTCGCCGGGGAGATCCTGGACGCGCTGGTGCCCGAGGCGCTGCGTGAGCAGGTCACGGAGCAGGTCGGGCGGCTGCTTGAGCAGGCCCCGTTGGATTAAACCGCAATTGGCTAGGCACGCCGCAGCAGTAGCAGAAGAGGTCTCCCTATGAACCGTTTGGCTCGCTTCGCGGGTTTCGGGCGACACGAGGCACCGCCGGAAGAAGCCCCGCATCCCGTGGATGTGGTGGTCGAGCGGATGGACGCGCAGGAGTTGCGCGAACCCATCATCGAAGCCATCCGCGGCGTCTATGACCCCGAGATCCCGATCAACATCTATGACCTGGGTCTGATCTACACCATCGACATCAGCGACAACGGCGACGTGGCCATCGACATGACCCTCACCGCGCCGTCTTGCCCGGTGGCCGGCATGATGCCGCTGATGGTCAAGGACGCGGTGGCCGCCGTCGAAGGCGTCGGCGAGGTCGCGGTCGAACTGGTCTGGGACCCGCCCTGGGGCCAGGACCAGATGAGCGACGAGGCCAAGCTCCAGCTCGGGATGCTGTGATGGGGTCATTGACCTCGATCATAAGCCCGGCCGTGCCATGAGCCGAGAGGTCGTCGGTCCGCACAGCGGACCCTACGGCTGGCTCCCCGCCC
>NZ_CAIKKU010000585.1 GCF_903828115.1 uncultured Thiodictyon sp.
CCGCCGCCGGGAGAGATCATCATGCTGGCCGAAGACCGGTGGCGCGAGGGCGACCCGGAAGAATCTCTGCGCCGACTCCAGGAACAGGTGCGCCGCGAGCCCGCCAATGCGCGCTATCGCGTCTTCCTCTTCCAGCTCCTGGCCCTGATGGGACAGTGGGAGCGGGCCCTGACTCAGCTCACCGTGGCCGGCGAATTGGACGCCGGGAACCTGGCCATGGTGCAGACCTACCGCGAGGCGCTGCGCTGCGAGGTGTTACGTGCGGAGATCTTTGCCGGCGGGCGCTCGCCGATGGTCTTCGGCGAGCCCGAGGAATGGTTCGCACTCCTGCTCCAGGCGCAGCGCCTGGTCGCGCAGGGGGCGGGCGAGCAGGCGCGGGCACTGCGCGAGCGCGCCCTGGAGGCGGCCCCGGCGACGCCCGGAACCATCGACGGCACCCCGTTCGCGTGGATCATGGACGGCGACAGCCGCCTGGGGCCGGTCCTGGAGGCGATCGTCAATGGGCGCTATTACTGGATACCGTTTGAACGCATCCGCGCCATGCACCTGGACCCCCCGCAGGACCTGCGGGACCTGGTGTGGATGCCGGCCCACTTCACCTGGGCCAACGCCGGCGAGGCCGTGGGCCTGATCCCGACCCGCTATCCGGGCTCGGAGGCCTCACCGGACGCCGAGGTGCGCCGCAGCCGCCGGACCGACTGGCTGGAGCAGGCGGGCGACACCTTTGTCGGCCTGGGCCAGCGCATGTTCTTCACCGACGGCGGCGAGTACCCCCTGATGGATGTCCGTACCATCGTGCTCGCGACCGACCCCGCGGCGCGTCAACCCGACCCACCCGGGCCGATCCCGGCCGCCGCGGACGCTGCCGGTGGCTGAGCTGATCCATCGCGAGCGGCTGCAACCCTCGCTGCTCGATCGGCTCACCGATCACGAGCCCGGCAATCCGCGGGAGTCGCGCGAGCAGCGGGACTTCTCGCTCAGCCGCCTGCGCGAGACGGTCCTGCGCGATCTGGCCTGGCTGCTCAACACCACCAACCTCGCCGCGGCGCAGGACCTCGGCGCCTATCCCGAGGTCTTGGGTTCCGTGCTCAATTTCGGCATCCCGGACCTCTCCGGCACCACCCTCTCCGGCACCGACCCGGCGGCGCTCGAGCGCACCCTGCGTCAGGCCATCACGGACTTCGAGCCGCGGATCATCCGCCATACGCTGAACGTTCGCCTCGAGGTCAATGAGGGCCAGATGAGCCACCAGGCCATGACCTTTCTCATCGAGGGCGACCTGTGGGCCCAGCCGGTCCCGCTGCGCATCTATCTCAAGACCGAGATCGACCTCGAAATGGGCGATGTCACGGTCAGCCCCTACACGGGCTAGGGACACCAAGCGATGGACCCACGCCTGCTCGGGTATTACAACC
The DNA here is from genome assembly GCF_903828115.1 of uncultured Thiodictyon sp. Classification (GTDB taxonomy): domain Bacteria; phylum Pseudomonadota; class Gammaproteobacteria; order Chromatiales; family Chromatiaceae; genus Thiodictyon. The sequence goes on from NZ_CAIKKU010000585.1 coordinate 1,416, forward strand.
GCGAACTGCGCTTCATGCGCGAGATGGGCGGCGAACTGGCCGCCGAATTCCCCAAGATCGCCGCCCGGCTCGGGTTGGAGAGCTTCGAGTGCGCCGACCCCTATGTGGAGCGCCTGCTGGAGGGCTTCGCCTACCTCGCCGCCCGGGTCCAGCTCAAGATCGACGCGGAATTCCCGACCTTCACCCAACACTTCCTGGAGATGGTCTACCCGCACTACCTGGCCCCAACCCCGTCGATGGCGGTGGTGGAGCTGCAGCCGGACCTGGCCGAGGGCGCCCTGGCCGAGGGCTTCGACCTCCCCCGCGACACGGTGTTGCGCGGTACCCTGGGCCGCGACGCCCAGACCGCCTGCGAGTATCGCACCGCCCACCCGGTGCGCCTCTGGCCCATGGAACTGACCGCGGCCGAGTATTTCAGCCATACCGGGCCGGTCGCCAAGGCCGACCTGCCGGCGCTCAAACGCAGCAAGGCGGGCATCCGGCTGCGGCTGCGCACCACGGCCAATCTGACCTTCGCCCAACTCGCCCCGGGGCGCCCGGAGCGCTTCCAACTGGTGCTGTTCCTCCAGGGGGCGGACCAATTGCCCTTCGAGCTTTACGCCCGGCTGTCAGGCGACACGGTCGCGGTACTGGTGCAGCCCACGGCGCGCCCCCTGCCCTGGATCGAGACGCTGCCGGCCACGGCACTGCGCCCCCTGGGCTTCGCGGACGACGAGTCGCTGCTGCCCTATGCCCCCGCATCCTTTCAGGGCTATCGCAACCTCCACGAATATTTCGCCTTTCCGCAGCGCTATCTGTTCATCGCCATCGACGGCCTGGGGCCGGTCCTGCAGCGCCTCGACGCCCCCGAGGTCGACCTGATCCTGCTCCTGGGGCAGCCGGCGCCGGGCCTGGAGCGGGTGCTGGACGCGGCCAATTTCGCGCTGCATTGCAGCCCGGCGATCAATCTCTTTCCCAAACGCCTCGACCGCATCCATCTGAGCGCGACCGGCCCCGAGCAGCACCTGGTCCCGGACCGCACCCGCGCGCTGGATTTCGAGGTCTACCGGGTCGACAGTGTGACGGGCTATGGGTCCGGCACGACCGCGGCGCGTGAATTCCGGCCCTTCTACGCCCCCGCCACCCTCGCTCAGGGGGGCGGGCAGCCCGCCTATTACAGCGTCCACCGGGTCCCGCGCCGCCTGTCGTCGCGCCAACAGCGCCGGGGCACGCGTTCGAGCTATGTGGGGAGCGAGGTCTTCGTCAATCTGGTGGATGCGGCGCAGGCCCCCTGGTCGGCCGAACTGCGACAACTCGCGGTGACCGGACTCTGCACCAATCGCGACCTGCCGCTGCTCATGCCGGTCGGGACCGGCAAGACCGACTTCACGCTCGAGTCCGGGGCCCCGGTGCGCGCCGTGCGCGTGCGCGCCGGACCGACCCCGCCCCGCCCCTCCCACGCCCATGGAGACACCGCCTGGCGGCTGATCAGCCACCTCTCGCTCAACTATCTGTCGCTCGCCGACACGGACGGCGGCCAGGGCGCCGCGGCCTTGCGGGAGCTGCTGGGACTCTACGGGGGGCTCACCGACGCCGACCTGCGCAAGCAGGTGGACGGCATCCTGCGGGTGTCCTCCCGGCCCATCGTGCGGCGGCTGCCCGGGGTGCGGCCGGTGACCTATGGGCGCGGGCTGGAGGTCGCGGTGGAGTGCGACGAGACCGCCTTCGAGGGCACCGGTGCCTTTCTGCTCGGGGCCGTCCTGGCCCGATTCTTTGCGCGCTACTGCTCCATCAACGCCTTCACCGAGACGGTGTTGAAGACCGGGCGCGGGGAGCTGATGCGATGGCCGGCGATCATCGGCCGGCGCCCGACCCGGTGACGGCGCCCGCCCCCGCGGTTGCCGCCGCGGCCGCGGCCGACCGGGAGCGCGCGCGGGCACTCCTGCTGGGCGAGCTGGCCGCCGCCCCCTGGTCCTTCGGCTTCTGCCAGACGCTGCGCCGGCTCGACTGCCTGCAACCGGAGCGCCCGCGCATCGGCGCCACCGCCAGGCCCGCCGACGACCCGGTGCGTCTGGGCCAACGGCCGTCCATGCGCTTCGCCCCGGCGGAACTGGCCGCCCTGGAGCAGTCCGGGGCCGCCCGGGCACCGCGCCTGCTGGTCTATTTCCTGGGCCTGCTCGGACCCAACGGCCCCCTGCCCCTGCACCTGACTGAATACGCACGCGAGCGCGAGCGCCATGCCGGTGACACCAGCTTCGCGCGCTTTCTCGACCTCTTCAATCACCGGATGCTCGCCCTGCTGTACCGCGCCTGGGCCCAGGCGCAGCCGGCGGTCAGCTTCGACCGCCCGGACCAGGACCGCTTCGGCACCTATCTGGCCAGCCTCAGCGGCACCGCCATGCCCGCCTTCCAGGACCGCGACGCCATGCCGGACCTGGCCAAACGCCATTACGCCGGCCACCTCGGCTGCCAGACCCGCCACCCGGAGGGGCTGGTCGCCATCCTGCGGCACCTGCTGGCCCTGCCGGTGCAGATCGAGGAATTCGTCGGCCGCTGGCTGGAACTGCCCCCCGACTGCCGGCTGCGGCTGGGGGAGACGCCGCAGACCGGGGCCCTGGGCGCGACCACGACCCTGGGCGGGCGGGTCTGGGACCAGCAGTCCAAGTTTCGCGTGCGCATCGGCCCGGTCGGGCTCACCGAATACCTGGGCCTGCTGCCCGGCAACGCCGCCCTGGCGCGGGTCACGTCAGTGGTCCGCAACTATGTCGGCGACGCGCTGGAGTGGGACATCAACCCGGTCCTGGCCGCGGCCCAGGTCCCGCGCCTGTGCCTGGGCAACGGTCCGCGGCTGGGCTGGACCACCTGGCTCGCGAGCGGACCGCTCGGGCGCGATGGGGATGATCTGAAGCTCGATCCGAATCGGCAGCGGCCCCAGGCCAGGCACGGCGACGACCAGGCCGGCACGGCGCGGTAGGCCGAAGGAAGCAATGCACTTTAGGGTACGGGAGAATCCGGGGCACTACGATAACCTCGATTACGACAACGACAACGACAACGACAACGACAACGACAACGGCGCCACAGCGTTCTCTACTGGACTCGGGCCGGACGGGGCATTCGCCCCGTCCGCAACCTCTCTGTCGAAACCAGCACCCATCCGCCGTATCACCACAGGCCCAGGAGTCGTCCCATGACCGAGATCAGCCGCGCCGCCCTCTTCGGCAAGCTCAATCCGCTCGCCTACAAGGCGATCGACAGTGCCTTCACCTTCTGCAAGCTGCGCGGCAATCCCTATGTGGAGCTGGTGCATTGGTTCAACCAGATCATCCAGGTCCAGGACTCGGACCTGCACCGGATCAGCGGCCGCTTCCAACTCGACCCGGCGGGGCTCGCGCGGGACCTGACCGAGGCCCTGGACCGGCTGCCGCGCGGCTCGCGCTCCAGCTCGGACCTGTCGTCCGACGTCGAGGAGGCGGTCAAGGAGGCCTGGTCCTATGCGACGCTCATGTTCGGCGCGTCCCAGGTGCGCACCGGGCACCTGCTGGTGGGCATCCTCAAGACCAAGGGGCTGCGCGGCACCCTGCTCGGTATCTCCCGCCAGTTCGACAAGGTCCAGATCGATGCCCTGATCGACGCCTTCGCCGCCATCGTCGCGGGCTCCCCGGAGGAGCGCATGGCGGCGACCGCCGGCTCGCCCCTGGGCGGCGGCGCGGCCCCGGGGGAGGCGAGCGACGCCATGGCCCCGGCCCAACTGGGCAAGCAGCAGGCGCTCAAGCAGTTCTCCGTGGACCTGACCGAACGCGCCCGCAAGGGGGAGTTGGACCCCATCGTCGGGCGCGACGAGGAGATCCGGCAGCTCATCGACATCCTGATGCGCCGCCGCCAGAACAACCCCATCCTGACCGGCGAGGCCGGCGTGGGCAAGACCGCCGTGGTCGAGGGCTTTGCCCTTCGCATCGCCGCTGGTGATGTGCCCCCGCCGCTCAAGGAGGTGTCGCTGCGCACCCTCGACGTGGGCCTGCTTCAGGCTGGCGCCAGCATGAAGGGCGAGTTCGAGAACCGGCTGCGCCAGGTGATCGAAGAGGTCCAGGCCTCGCCCAAGCCCATCATCCTCTTCATCGACGAGGCCCATACCCTGATCGGTGCCGGCGGCAGCGCCGGCACCGGGGATGCGGCGAACCTCTTGAAGCCTGCCCTCGCCCGCGGGACGCTCCGCACCGTCGCCGCCACCACCTGGGCCGAGTACAAGAAGTACATCGAGAAGGACCCGGCGCTCACCCGCCGCTTCCAGGTCGTCCAGGTCGACGAGCCGAGCGAGGAGAAGGCCATCCTGATGCTCCGAGGCCTGGCCTCGACGCTGGAGAATCACCATCAGGTCCAACTCCTGGACGAGGGTCTGGAGGCCGCGGTACGCCTGTCCCACCGATACATCCCGGCGCGCCAGCTCCCGGACAAGGCGGTCAGCCTGCTCGATACCGCCTGCGCCCGGGTCGCCATCAGCCAGTCGTCGGAGCCCCCGGAGGTCGAGGACTGCCGACGCCGGATCGAGGCCCTGGAGACTGAACTCGGCATCATCGGCCGCGAGAGCGCGGTCGGCGTAGAGACCGCGGAGCGCGGGCGCTCGGCCAGCGGCAAGCTTGCCGCCGAACGGGAACGCCTGGTGGGGCTCCAGGCCCGCTGGGACGCGGAACAGGCGGTGGTGGCGCAGATCCTGGACCTGCGCGCGCAACTGCGCGGCCAGGCGGCCCCGGTCGAGGGGACCGGCAGCGCCCTGGAGCAGGCCGCCGGTGCCGCGACGGGCAGCCCTGCCCCCGTCACCCAGGAGGCCCCTGCCCTGTCCGAGGCCGAGCGCGCCGCGGCACTGGAGAAGCTGCGCGCACTCCAGACCGAGCTTGCCGCACTGCAAGGGGAAAGCCCCCTGATCCTGCCCAGCGTCGACGCCCAGGCCATCGCCTCCGTCGTCGCCGACTGGACCGGTATCCCGGTAGGCCGCATGGTCAAGGACGAAGTCAAAGCGGTGCTGAACCTCGCCGAGACCCTCAACCGGCGGGTCGTCGGCCAGCGCCACGCACTCGATGCCATTGCTGCCCGCATCCAGACCTCCCGCGCCCGGCTCGACAACCCCAACAAGCCGATCGGCGTCTTCCTGCTCGCCGGCCCCTCCGGCGTGGGCAAGACGGAGACCGGGCTCGCACTCGCCGAGGCACTCTACGGCGGCGAGCAGAACATCATCACCATCAACATGAGCGAGTTCCAGGAGGCCCATACCGTCTCCACCCTCAAGGGCGCGCCCCCCGGCTATGTCGGCTATGGCGAGGGCGGCATCCTGACCGAGGCCGTGCGCCGCAAGCCCTACAGCGTGGTGCTCCTGGATGAGGTCGAGAAGGCCCACCCCGATGTCCACGAGATCTTCTTCCAGGTCTTCGACAAGGGCTGGATGGAGGACGCCGAGGGCCGCTATATCGACTTCCACAACACCGTGATCCTGCTCACCACCAACGTGGGCACCGATCTCGTCATGGGGCTGTGCCGGGACCCGGAGCTGATGCCGGATATGGAGGGTCTGGCCCAGGCCCTGCGCGCACCCTTGCTCAAGACCTTCCCGCCCGCACTCCTGGGGCGCATCGTCACCATCCCCTATTACCCGTTGAGCGATGACATACTGGCAACCATCATCCGGCTCCAGCTCGAGCGGATCGTGCAGCGGATCGCCGACAACCATCGCGCCGTGCTCAGCTATGACGAGGCGGTGGTGGACCTGATCGCCAAGCGCTGCGCGGAGGTCGAGAGCGGGGCCCGGGTGGTGGATGCCATACTGACCAATACGGTCCTGCCGGCCATCAGTCGGGAGATCCTCAACCGCACCATGGCGGGCAGGACCATCGGGCGGATTGCCATCGGGGTGGCGGAGGAGGGGTTCAGCTACGACTTCGACGCGTGAAACGGACCGGCCACTTCGACATCAGACGCACCTGCCCGGTTCGGTCGGGGGCTGCCGGGGCCGGGATACCGCCGGTGCTTGAGCGTGCTGAGCGCCTGAGTGTCGACCAAGTGTGCGAGGTTGGCGAAAAAGGTCGCGGCGGCAACTTTCCCAAACATCACCTATGGTCTAAGATGAAGCGATGTTGGCAATCGGCGGGCGCGCAGAGATCGTCTGGTGTCATGCGCCGTTGGCGCAAAGATGACCGGGGGCCGAAGAAAGAGATCTGACTGCCTTTATTGGACCCGACCCCCTTTTTTTCCACCTGCCCCCCGTTTCCTGCTTTTGCTCTCATTTTTTCTTCGGTCGCACGGGAGAACCTCATGTACAGCATCAAACATTCGGTCGGACGAGGCGCGAAAAATGACAAGGAAGACGTCGCAATCGTTCAGCAGTTGATCAACAACACCCTGCTGAAGAGAGCATCACGCTGCAAGCCATTGACGGTCAATGGGCTGATTGGAGAAGAAACGAGCGCGGCGATTCTCCACGTACAACAGTACGTAGTGATGCTGAAGCGCCCAGATGGCGTTGTAGACCCCAAGGGGCTTACTATCAAGGTCATGCGCAAACTGATGAGTGCGCCATCCGGCGAGGAGCGGGAAAAGCCAAGAACGACGGACAGGATCATTCTTCTCGATAAATCAGCACGGCCCGTACTCTCTGAATACACATCAAAAGTGCTGCAATTCGCTATGGCATTGTCGGATGTCAACCGCATCAGAATATCAAGCACACTGCGATTGGTTAGCGATCAGGCCCGAATCATGTATAATGACAACGTAGCGGCCGGCAAAGCCGGAGTGAGCTTAAGGACTTACCGCACCTATGGCTACGGCAAGGCGGGCACCGCCGTGGACAAGGTCTATGCCGAAAACCACGGGAAGCTCACGGCAGATGAAGTCAAGAAAAAAATGGAAGATGAAATTATTCGCTGGCTCAAGCAAGGCGAAAGAACATCAAAGCATTGCGTAGAACAGTCAGTTTACGACCGGAACAACATCCTGGACATTCCGTACTCCGGGGTTTTGCCCACCGACAAGAAAGATGAAATGGAAAGCACATTGATTGGTTTGGCCAACTCCTTCAACTACCGCCAGTACTCCGAAGCCGGCGCCAAAGAGCTGGAGAACTACCACAAACTTAAGGTGATTGACAAGGTGATAGTCGAGCGCGCTTGCTGGCACCTTGAGATTCCACAAGACGCGAAAGAGCTGCCGAAAAGCTGACGGCGAGCGAGACCTGAAGCGCAACCAACGATGATCAGAACGTCACTCGGTCTCGCCGCCATTGCTTGGCTGCTTTCATTCCCGGCTTCCACAACCTGGGCTGGGGTGGAAAAAGAGGAGGAAGCGGACAAATGCCCGATGATCTTCCATGAAACGGACTTCGACAAGACTGCGGTGAGCCACAACTATTTCGACAAGAAGGGAAAGCAACAGGTCGCCGCATTCAAGAACGGAGACCTCCTGATCATTCGCTTCAACGACGAATGCAGGCTCGGTTTTGAAGCCTCGATCTTGGTCAAGAAGAAGCTGCTTTCACCCGCGGCGCGGCGCAAGACCGCAGCCTGGCTGATAAATCTTCTCAAGAACAATGAGCAACACGACAAGCGCGTGCGCGCCGCATTAGCCCAGGAGTCTGCGTTTTCACAGGAGGAATTCCAGATCGTCGTTCCAGGCATACGGCTGGACGAGAAACACGCTTTGCGTCTCGTCAACATTGAAGTTAACCCCGATCTTACGAGTTCGATGTTTTCAAGCGTGATGGGCTACAGTTGGGTGCCTCCCTCCGGCGAGGAATAGGGCAAAGCCCAATCACGAAGGGTGAAGAAGGTGACAGTTGGCGCTCGACGATCAGCGCGACCGGATCGCGAGACGGCTCGACAAATCCCCAGGGCTCAAGCCCGGACCCGCGGGCCTGGTCGCCGAAGCCTATTGCGACGCGGTGGGATTGGCGGCAAGAGAGGCCGCCATTCGCCGCGACTGCTTTCCGTCAGTCTGCCCATACACGCAGGAGCAAACACTGGATGAGGAATTTCTTCCTGAGTACGCCGACTAATTTTCGGAACATTCAGGTTATGGGGCCGGGCCGCCTGGCGCCGAAGCCTTTCGGTCTCGCTGACCGGTCGCGCAAATCACGGTTGCGATCAGGTTACGCGCCTGACTGGGTGCCCTTCGACTCTGGTCCAAGTTCTAGAACTATGGAATCCATTCCATAGTTGAGGCCGGCAATCGCCGCGGAAAACCGGGCCGCGCAGCCGATGCGGCGACACAACTGACTGATTTCTCGCGTGATTGCTGTTGAAGCAAGCAGTGTATGGTTGCTGGCACGCTCCGTGCATCGTACCAGACAAGAAACCGAGTCGGCAGGGCGCCACACCGGCAAGCCTTGAACCGGACGGTCGAGACCTTCCCAGGGTTATGGCAAGTGCCCGAGAATCCCATGAACGACACGACTTACAGCTACCGGGACCCCCGTACCGCGATGATCGAAGACGCGCTGACGCTGATGCGTATCATCGATGCGGAGCACAGCAACGAACATATCAACGAGGGTCAGGAGGCCCGCACGACGCGCCTGCTGCTGCGCGACACGGCCCGGCAGTTGGTGGCCGAAATGGTCGCAGAACTGCGCGGGCGCGCCCGTGCGCGCACGCAGGTACCCTGCTTCG